>NZ_CFETID010000027.1:0-40385 GCF_983967925.1 Croceicoccus sp.
GAACCCGTGTTTCAGCCGTGAAAGGGCCGCGTCCTAACCGCTAGACGAAGGGGCCTCCGTGGTGCGGAATGCGCCTTTAGGTAGGTGACGCGCGGGGGTCAAGCGCAGATTGCAGAGTTTTTCTCGGGCGGCCGAATTTTCATGTCGCATTTGCAGCATCAACTGTGCATCCTGCGGGCTTCGAGTGCACCTTGGGCTGTGTTGGGAAAAATCGCTTTCCATGCAACATAGAAACAGCGCCCGTATCGATGCCTCGGTCCGGAAGCGAGCGAATCTGTCTCTCGCGGAATATTCATTCATGCCAATATTTGGACGGTCCCGATCATGCCAGACGACAAAAGCGGTATCCTCCCCATTTCGAGGCGCGGGCTGCTTGCCAGCAGCGCGGCGACGGTCGCGGTGACCGCGTCTCCGCCCCTGTCCGCTGCCGCCGCGGCGCAGACGGGAGAGGTGCCTACCGAATCGATCCGGTTCACCGTCAATGGCGAGGAACGCGCGCTCGATCTCGATACGCGGGTCACGCTGCTCGACGCCTTGCGCGAGCATCTGAAGCTGACCGGTACCAAGAAAGGCTGCGATCACGGCCAGTGCGGGGCCTGCACCGTTCTGGTGAACGGAGAGCGCATCAACAGCTGCCTCAGCCTCGCGGTCATGCACCAAGGGGACGAGGTCACCACGATCGAGGGACTGGGCACGCCCGGCGACATGCATCCCATGCAGGCGGCCTTCGTCGAACATGACGGTTATCAGTGCGGCTATTGCACGCCGGGACAGATCTGCTCGGCCGTCGCGACGCTGGAAGAGATCCGCAAGGGCATTCCCAGCCATGTCAGCGAGGACCTGACCGGCGGCTTTGCGCCGACCGAAATGGAGATGCGCGAGAGGATGAGCGGCAATATCTGCCGCTGCGGCGCCTATTCCAACATCGCCGAAGCCATGGCGCAGGTCGCGGGAGCGAGCGCATGAGGGCCTTTACCTACGAACGCGCTTCCTCGCCCCAGCAGGCCGCCCGCGCGGTCAGCGAACGGCAGGGCGCCAAGTTCATCGCCGGCGGCACCAATCTCATCGACCTGATGAAGATCGAGGTGGAGACGCCCACCCATCTGGTCGATGTCAACGGGCTTGGCCTTGAGAGTATAGAGCCGACCGAAGAGGGTGGTCTCAGGATCGGGGCGCTCGTGTCTAATACGGCGCTGGCCGCGCATGAGACGGTCCGGCGTGACTATGCCGTGCTGACGCGGGCCATCGTGGCCGGCGCATCGGGGCAGCTTCGCAACAAGGCCACGACTGCCGGAAATCTGCTACAAAGGACGCGCTGTTCGTATTTCTACGACATCAACCAGCCGTGCAACAAGCGCAGCCCCGGTTCCGGCTGCGCCGCGATCGAGGGTTATTCGCGGCCGCTGGGCATATTGGGCGTCAGCGAGAAATGCATCGCGACCTATCCGGGCGACATGGCGGTGGCGATGCGGGTTCTGGACGCGGTGGTCGAAACGGTGAAGCCGGACGACAGCACGCGTGCGATCCCGATCGCCGAATTTCACCGGACCTGGGAAACCGCGCCGGAAAAGGACAATGTGCTTGAACCGGGCGAGTTGATCACGGCGGTGACCCTGCCCAAGCCGCTGGGCGGAACGCATATCTACCGCAAGGTCCGGGACCGCGCGTCCTATGCCTTTGCGCTGGTTTCCGTCGCAGCGGTCATCCAGCCCGACGGCACGGGCCGGTTCGCTGTCGGCGGCATCGGTTCGAAACCATGGCGGCGCGAAGATGCGGATGCGCAATTGCGCAATGGCGCGACCGCTGCTGCCCGCGTGCTGACGCAGGGCGCGTCGACGACCGAAGATAACGCCTTCAAGGTCCCGCTGGTCGAGCGAACGCTGGCCGCCGTCCTTGCCGAGGCCCGCGCGAAAGGAAACGCGGCATGAAATTCGATACACCCGCAGGCACCAACCCGATCGACCAGATGAAGCTGGTCGGCAAGGCGACGAACCGCATCGACGGCCCGCTCAAGACCACGGGGATGGCCCCCTATGCCTATGAACGCCACGACGTCGTGGAGGGGCAGCTTTACGGCTATGTCGTCGGTTCGGCCATCGCGAAGGGCCGGATCACCTCGATGGATCTGGGCGAAGCGAAGGCTGCGCCGGGCGTCATCGGCATCCTTTCGACGCTCGATCACGAACCCGTACCGCTGATGGGCTTCAACACCGCCAATCTGTTCGGCGGCCGCGAGGTGCAGCACTATCATCAGGCGATAGCGCTGGTGGTGGCCGAAACGTTCGAGCAGGCCCGCGCTGCCGCTTCGCTGGTTCGCGTGCGCTATGATCGCGCGCCCGGACAGTTCGACCTGGCCGCGATCGCGCCATCGGCACCGGCCAAGGAAGACAGCACGGTACGCCACGGCGATTTCGACACGGCCTATGCCGCCGCGCCGGTCACGGTCGACGCGACCTACACCACGCCCGATGAAAGCCATGCGATGATGGAGTGCCATTCCAGCATCGCGAACTGGGAAGGCGACAAGGTCACCGTCTGGACATCGAACCAGATGATCCAGTGGAACAAGCGGTCGCTCGCCGCGGCACTGAAGATCCCGGCCGAAAACGTGCGGGTCGATTCGCCTTTTCTGGGCGGCGGGTTCGGCTCGAAGCTGTTCCTTCGTAGCGACGCCGTGCTGGCGGCGCTGGCAGCACGGCAGGTCGGCCGTCCGGTCAAGTTGATGCTGCCGCGTCCTTTCGTCTTCAACAACACCACGCACCGCCCCGCCACGATCCAGCACATCAAGCTGGGCGCGCAGAACGACGGGCGGCTGACCGCGATCTCGCATGTGTCGGTCAACGGGAACCTGCCGAACGGCGATATCGAAACCGCGACCGCGCAGACCGAACTGCTCTATGCGGGTGAAAACCGGTTCACGCAGGTGCGGCTGGGCGTGCTCAACCTGCCGGAAGGTAATGCGATGCGCGCGCCGGGCGAAGCGCCGGGACTGATGGCGCTGGAAATCGCGATGGACGAGCTGGCGGAAAAGCTGAACATGAATCCCGTCGATCTGCGCATCGTCAACGATACGCAGGTCGATCCGGTGAACACCGATCGTCCCTACAGCCAGCGGCAGATGATCGAATGTCTGAAGCGCGGCGCAGCCGAATTCGGCTGGAGCGATGAAAAGGCCTATCCCCGTCCCGGTCAGCGCCGCGAGGGTGAATGGCTCGTGGGAACCGGCATGGCTGTCGGGTTTCGCAACCATCTCCTGATGAAATCGGCCGCGCGGGTGCGCCTGTCGCCGGATGGGCGCGTGACGGTCGAGACCGACATGACCGATATCGGCACCGGCACCTATACAATCATCGCGCAGACTGCTGCAGAGATGATGGGCGTCCCGCTCGACCATGTGTCGGTCAATCTGGGCGACTCCGATTTTCCCGTTTCCGCTGGTTCGGGCGGGCAATGGGGTGCAGCCAATTCGACGGCGGGCGTTTATGCCGCCTGCGTCAAGCTGCGTGAGCAGGCGGCTGCGGCGGCCGGCTTCAATGCGGCGGACGATGTCGATTTCGCCGACGGCCAGATCCGCGCCGGAGGCCGGTCGGTATCGCTGGCGAGCGCAGCCTCTGCGGGCGAGCTCGTGGCCGAAGATGCGATCGAATACGGCGACCTCAACAAGCAGTTCCAGCAATCCACTTTCGCAGGACACTTCGTCGAAATGGCGGTCAACGCCTATACCGGAGAGCCGCGCATTCGCCGCATGCTGGCGGTCTGCGCGGCAGGGCGCATCCTGAACCCCAAATCGGCACGCAGCCAGGTCATCGGCGCGATGACGATGGGGGCGGGTGCCGCTCTGATGGAGGAAATGGCGGTCGACAAGCGCTTTGGTTTCTTCGTCAATCACGACCTTGCCGGTTATGAAGTGCCGGTGCATGCCGATATTCCGCACCAGCAGGTAATCTTCCTTGAAGAGGCGGACGAGACGACGTCTCCCATGAAGGCGAAGGGCGTCGGCGAGCTGGGCCTGTGCGGCGTTGGCGCGGCGATTGCGAATGCGATCTATAATGCGACCGGCGTGCGTGTCCGCGACTATCCCATCACGCTGGAAAAGCATCTGGCCGGATTGCCCGCCATCGCCTGACGGACGGGGTTCAGCGCCGGGCCGGTCCCGGCGCCAGACCCGCAATCTGCATCGCCGCCTCAAGTTCCATGATCGAACGGCAAAGCCGTTCGGCATGGGGCGAACTGACGGCAGCCTCGCAGACATTCATGCGATCACTGTCCCGGTCGAGCAGCGAGAGAAAGAGCGCCTCGCCCTCGGCCACGACCGGGCAGCAGCTTTGTGCAAAGCCGATCTGGATGCGCGCATGGACCGCAAGCAGCGTCAGCGCGCGGTGGAACGGGGCCAGCGCCGCGATCATCCGGCGGTCGAGAAAAAGCGGCGTGATCGCGTCCGCGGGACATTTGCGTTCGGCAACGGCCGACACCCACAATCGAATGGCCTCGACCGTGAAGCGCGCGCCGTCATCGAGGGCTGCGATGCGTTCGTCCAGGAATCGATACATGTTGTCTCCATCATTGCCGGAAGCGGACAGTCTCACGATGTCGACACTAATGCAATAGACTCGCAATAGCATATGGCCGATGATGGGTTTTGTTCAAATTCAAAGCGACTTCTGCGACAATATGCGATAGAAATTGCATATCGACATAACCGGGAGGGAGCTTGATGCGTATCAAACTGCTTGTATCGATCATGGCTGCGGGCACGATCTTGTCTTCATGCGGCTCTCCTGCCGAAATTCCCGATGACGACATGGCGGCGGACACGGCGTTCGTTTTCCCTGCCAGCCTTTCCCCTTTCGGCGACGGATACCCGGCAGCGGGCGATCCATGCCGCCAGCTTGGTGAAAGCGCGGCCGTGGCCGATTACCTGGATGACAGCGCGACGTTGGTCGGCTGTCCTACCGAGGCGGAGGCCGCGGCGCTGGGCGGTTCGGTCGTGGCGACCATCGATGGCGTCACCGTGGTCTCGGTCCCGATGGGTGATGCGAATGCCGGTATGGAGACGGCCATGGCCGGAGATGGCGACGCACTGGTCCCCGGAACGGATTATAACGCAACAACGACCCTCTCATGTACCGTCGGCGCCAATGCCTCGGCAGCGATGTGCGACGCGGGGGTCAAGCGCGGATGGGGCGATGACGGCACGACGCTTGTCGAGGTCACCAAGCCGGATGGGACAAAGCGGGCCATCTATTTTCAGGGCACCGAAGCCTACGGTGCCGACAGCGCACAGGCCGACGGGTCTGCCGGCTGGGACTTCGAAGCCACGCGGTCGGGTGACGAAAGCACGATCGTCTTCGGTCCTGAACGCTACGTCATTCCCGATGCGCTGGTCGTCGGCGGATGAGGATCGTCTGCGCGATCTTCGCGGTGCTCTATGTCATCGCGCTCGGTCTGCTGATCATAGGTACCTTTGGCCTGTTCGGGCAGGAAAGGGATCCGCTTTCGGGCATTTTCCTGATCCCGCTGGGCATGCCATGGATCTGGCTGGCCGACCGTCTGGGCATGGTCGGCCCGGCGGTTGCCATATTGGCGCCGCTGGTAAACCTGCTGATCCTGTTCGCGATCTACCGCTTGCTGGCGAGAAGGCGTTCGGCCCTCGCGGCGGAGGCGCGCTAGCCTCCGCCTGCGTGTTTCGGACCAAGCGGCCTGCCGCCCTGCGCTTCGGCAACATGCTCGGGATCGGGCGCGACCTTGCCGACCTTGCCGTCCCATTCGATATGGTAAAGGTCGAAGCGGCGGTCGGCGAGGTTCTTCACCGTGCCTTCGGCGCGTGCCCATGACAGATCGGCCAGATTGACGTCGGAAATGGTGAGCGTCTCCACGTTCTCGCTCGCCTCGGCAGCGATGCCGTCGCGGGCGAAGGGGAAGTCGCAGGGCGTCAGGATGCAGGACTGCGCGTACTGGATGTCCATGTTGCCGACGTTCGGCAGGTTACCGACATTTCCGCTCATCACCACATAGCACTGGTTCTCGATCGCGCGGGCCTGCGCGCAATAGCGTACCCGCATGTAACCCTGCCTGCTGTCGGTGCAGAAGGGCACGAAGATGATGCGCGCGCCTTCGTCGACCAGGCGTCGGGCGAGTTCCGGAAACTCGCTGTCATAGCAGATCAGCACGCCGATCGGACCGCAGTCGGTCTGGATGGCGTCGATGGAATCGCCGCCCTTGATGTTCCACCAGTAATCCTCGTTCGGGGTCGGGTGGATCTTCTCCTGCTCATGGATCGAACCGTCGCGCAGGCAGACATAGGCGACATTGTGGATGTCCCCGTCCTCCATACGCGTGGGATGCGACCCGCCGATGATGTTGATGTTGTATTCCAGCGCCATCTTGGACAGCGCCTTGCGGATCTTGGGCGTGTACCAGCTCAGCGCTTCGATCGCTTCCTGCGGGCTCAGTTCCTTTTCGGCGAAGGAGAGCAGGGGCAGGGTGAACATCTCGGGAAAGAGGATGAAATCCGCTTCGTAATCGGCAGCCACATCAACGAAATATTCGATGCCGCGCATGAACTCGTCATAATCCTTCACCGCGCGCGCCTGAAGCTGGCAGGTCGCGATGCGAACCTGCTCGACACCGCGGGGAAGGCGGAACTTGGTCGGCTGGTCGCGGTCGACAAAGGGGTTCCTCCAGACCATGCGGACCGCATAGGCCTTGGATTTCTTATCCTCGGGCAGATAGTTCTTGATGATGCCGTTGGGTTCGAAACCGTTGGCCATCTGGAAGCGCAGGACGGGATCGTGCAGCTTTCCCTCGATCACCTTTTCAAGGTAATCCTCCGGCCCCTCGACCCGCCGCCAGAACCGGCGCAGGTTGGGCATCCGGCCTGCAAAGACGATCCCCGTCAGTTCGAGTTGCTCGGCCAGCGAGCGGCGTTCCTCATAAAGCCGCCTGCCGATGCGCGTACCGCGCACCTTTGGGTCGACGCACATCTCATAGCCGTAGAGCCAGTCGCCGGTCGGATCGTGCCGGATGCCAAAGCCGTTGCCGGTAATCTCGTCCCAGTCGTGCGGTGAGAACGCAAGCCCCTGCGACACGCGCATCGACGCGCAATAGCCGACCACCTTGCCGTCGAGCTTGGCGACGAAGCACCCTTCGGCAAAATTGTTCATCTGGCCGCGGATCTCGCCATAGGTATAGGCCGGCATGTCGTCATAGACGCGGCGCACGAGGGCGGCGATGCCGGAAACGTCGGACGCTCGTGCCTGGCGGACTTCGAGGCGGGCGCGGGTGTTGGCCATGGGGTACTCTTTCGGGAAACTGGCGGGTCTTGAATGCGAAAACACCGGCCCCGCGCATTACGCGAGGCCGGTGCCGTTCTAATGCACGAGAGAGGAAATCAGGCCCAGCTGGCCATTTCCTTTTCGAGATTCTGGACAATCGCCTCGAAGAACTGCTCGGTCGTCGACCAGCTCTGGCTGGGGCCGATGAGCAGGGCGAGATCCTTGGTCATGTTGCCGCTCTCGACCGTCTCGATGCAGACGCGCTCCAGCGTCTCGGCGAACTTCACGACTTCGGGCGTTTCGTCGAACTTGCCGCGATACATCAGGCCGCGCGTCCATGCGAAGATCGACGCGATCGGATTGGTGCTGGTCGCCTTGCCCTGCTGGTGCTGGCGGTAATGGCGGGTGACGGTGCCGTGGGCGGCTTCGGCTTCCACGGTCTTGCCGTCGGGCGCCATCAGCACCGATGTCATCAGGCCCAGCGAGCCATAGCCCTGCGCAACCGTGTCGGACTGCACGTCGCCGTCATAGTTCTTGCAGGCCCAGACGAACTTGCCGCTCCACTTCAGGGCCGAGGCGACCATGTCGTCGATCAAGCGGTGTTCGTAGGTGATGCCGGCGGCCTCGAACTTTTCCTTGAAGCCTTCGGTGTCGAACACTTCCTGGAACAGGTCCTTGAAGCGCCCGTCATAGGCCTTGAGGATGGTGTTCTTGGTCGACAGATACACCGGCCAGCCAAGGCCGAGGCCATAGTTGAACGAAGCGCGCGCGAAGTCGCGGATCGATTCGTCCAGGTTGTACATCGCCATCGCGACGCCCGGTGCCGGGAATTCGAACACTTCGAGGTCGAGGTCGTTCTGGCCGTCCTCGGAATCGAAGACGAGGCGCAACTTGCCCTTGCCGGGGATCAGCGTGTCGGTCGCGCGGTACTGGTCGCCATAGGCGTGACGGCCGACGACGATCGGGTCGGTCCAGCCGGGCACCAGCCGCGGCACGTTCGAGATCACGATCGGTTCGCGGAAGACCACGCCGCCAAGGATGTTGCGGATCGTGCCGTTGGGCGAGCGCCACATCTTCTTGAGGTCGAATTCCTCGACGCGAGCCTCGTCGGGGGTGATGGTGGCGCATTTCACGCCGACGCCATATTCCTTGATGGCATTGGCCGCATCGACGGTGATCTGGTCGTCCGTCTCATCACGCTTCTGCACCGACAGGTCATAATATTTCAGGTCGATGTCGAGATAGGGGAGGATCAGGCGCTCGCGGATCCATTCCCAGATGATCCGCGTCATCTCGTCGCCGTCGATTTCGACGACGGGGTTCTTTACCTTGATCTTCTCCATGGGGCTTTCATCTCTCTTCGTGTGTTTTGAGGGAGCGCGGCAAGGAGCACCGCGCACGAATGAGTCGAGCGGGTCTTAGCAAAGCGCGCCGTCGGCGCAAGGGCGGTCGCCTGCGATCTATCGGCGGGGTGGTAATGCGATGCGGTTGCACGTAGCAGGATCCGGCAAGGAAGGGACACCAACGGCATGCAGGCAATTCAGGCAGTCATCGACACGAACGGCAATCCGGACGTCATCCATTTCCGCGAGGTGGAACTTGGCGATCCGGGCCCCGGAGAGGTCCTGCTGCGCCACGAGGCGGTGGGCGTCAATTTCATCGATACCTATCACCGGTCGGGCCTCTATCCGGTCCCGCTGCCCAGTGGCCTGGGTCTAGAAGCGGCCGGGGTGATCGAAGACGTCGGCGAAGGGGTCGATCGCTTTCGTACCGGCGACCGGGTGGCGACATTCAAGTCGGGGCTTGGCGCCTATTCCTCGGCCCGGATCGTGAATGCCGATTGGCTGGTATCTCTTCCCCAAGAGGTCGACTTCGATCAGGCGGCTTCGCTGATGCTGAAAGGCTGCACCGCCGAAGCACTGATCGAGCGGTGCGCCAAGGTGCAGGCGGGCGATGTGGTGCTGGTCCATGCAGGCGCGGGTGCGACGGGGCAGATCATGATCCGGTGGCTTGCGCATATCGGGGCGCGCGTCGTGGCGACCGCCAGCACGGACGAGAAGCGGCAGATTGCGCTGTCCGCGGGTGCGTCCGCGGTCTGCGGTTACGATCAGGATGATGTCATGGAAACGGTCCTTGCCGAAAGCGACGGGCGCGGCGCGGATGTGGTGCTCGACGGAGTGGGTGCGGCGACGTGGCCATGCTCGCTGCAAGCGGCGAAGTGCAGGGGGCTGATCGTCAGTTTCGGCAATGCCAGCGGTCCGGTGACCGGCGTGAAACTGGGTGAACTGTCGTCGCATGGCTCGCTGATGGTCACGCGCCCGACCATGATGGATTATTACGCGGTAAGGGAGGAATTCGAAGCCGGAACGCGCCGCCTGACGGACATGATCGCAAGCGGCGTGCTGCGCGCGGACATAGGGCAACGCCTTCCCTTGCGTGAGGCCGCGCAGGCACACCGCAAGCTGGAAGCGCGCGAGACGAGTGGCGCGACGATTCTCGTTCCATGATGCCGGCCGGCTTCGTTAGCGGAACCGCTGATGTTCTCGATTGTCAGAGAGCCGCGATGGTGGGCGTAGGAAGGATTGAACTTCCGACCCCTGCGATGTCAACACAGTGCTCTACCACTGAGCTATACGCCCACTCTGTCGCGGTGCTGCCGACCGGTTCGTCCCGGAAGGCAGGCGCGTCCCCTAGCGATGGATTTCGTGCTGTTCAAGCCCAATCGACAGGGTACGAAAAAATTCCCGGCCCTATCGTTCGATACTGGCCACATTATCGTCGAAAAGCCGTTCGACCTCCAGAACAAGGTCGCGCAGGTGGAACGGTTTGGACAATACGCGGGCCTGCGGAGCCTCGCGGCTGGCCTTCATCGTGACGGCCGCGAAGCCGGTGATGAACATGACCTTGGTCGACGGCGATACCTTCGCGCAGCGCTGCGCCAGTTCGATGCCGTCCATTTCCGGCATCACGATATCCGACAGCAGCAAGTCGAAATGTTCGTCCTTAAGCAGCGGAAGCGCATGCGTGCCGCGGTCCACGGCGACCACGTCATAACCCGCATTTTCCAGCGCGCGGGCAAGATAGGTCCGCATCGATTCCTCGTCTTCAGCCAGCAGAATGCGAATCATCGATGTCACCTTATTTCCCTCTAATCGGCTGATAGCCAAGGCTTTGCTGTATGGAGCCAGCCCGTCCCGAACCGCCGGAGCCTCTATAACGTATGTTGCGATGCAGATGAGAATTTCGCACAGCCTGTGCACCTTTGGAACAGCCAGACATTGACCTGCCGCCCGCGACGTCGCAGCCTTGGCCGCATGAAGGACGATGCCCCGCAGCGGGATTCTCAAAGATTCGGGGCCAGATCCGATGCAGCGGACGACGCGGGGCTGACATCCGGCGGCCATGTGCCCGGCACGGCGCGGCCCGCCTATAGCCTGCAGCGATCGGGTGAAGGCGGTCTTCCCGTCCTGATCGCTGTACCGCACGCGGGCAGGGCCTACCCGCCGGGACTGATCGAATCCATGCGTCACGGCGAGATGGCGGCGCAGCGGCTTGAGGATCGCTTCGTGGATCGGATCGGACGCATGGCCGCCGCCGCCTGCGGGGCAAGCCTGCTGGTTGCTCATGTTCCGCGCGCGATGATCGACCTCAACCGCGATACCGGCGACATCGACCGCGGTATGTTCAGCGGACCGCCGCCGTCCTCCGGTGCGCGCCTTCCCGACCTGCCGCGACAGCAGTCGCGCGCGGCGCGGGGGCTGGGGCTGTTTCCGCGCCGCTTGCCGGGCCTTGGCGAATTATGGCGCCAGCCGCTGTCCGCCGAGGAGGCGGAGCGCCGCATCGCCGCCGTGCATGTTCCCTATCACCTGGCCCTTGGCCGCGAACTGGCGCGGCTGAAGGAGCGGCATGGATATGCGATTCTCATCGACCTGCATTCCATGCCCAGCCTGCCGCCTGCCGGGAGGGGTGCCAGCCCCACCCATGTCGTGGGCGATCGTTTCGGCGCAAGTTGCGCGTCGTCGCTCGCTGCCTCGTCGATGGAACTGCTTTCGCGCGCGCTGGCGGTTCCCGCCTATAACCGGCCCTATGCGGGCGGCTATGTGCTGGATCGTCACGGGCGCCCGCGGCAGGACATCCATGCCCTGCAACTCGAAATCGATCGCGCCCGCTATCTCGATCAGGCTGGTCAGCCGCGCGAACAGGGCACCGGCGAAGAAGGCCGCATCGTAAGCGAACTGGCGCAATTGCTCGCCGGCCTGATCGCAGGCGGCGGCTGGGCCTATAGCGACGCGGCAGAGTAGGGGCGGGCAGCCCATAAAAAACCACCCCGTGCGCATGGCACGAGGTGGTCAAGGTTCAGGGAGGTGGTGCAATCGCTCGCACCAGTCCGTGGGGCCATGAGGGAAGCCCGCAACGGACATCAACCATATATGCGATATGCAAGGCTGTTGCAAGAACGCATCAATCAATAAAAATTTTTCTAGTTATTTATCCGTCCCATATAGGGTCAGTTTTGCGGCCAGCCGATCGCTGATGGCGATCAGCCGTTGGACGCCGCGTTGGTGCTGGGTCCCTTGCCCTGACGAATCTGCCGGGCGAAAATCTCGCGCGTCAGGTCAAGCGAGAAGAGATGCGCGAACACGAGAGCGAGCAGGCCGTTCTGGTTCCATCCGCGCAGGACGTCGCCGCGAATTTCGCGCAGCTTGGCCTGATCGACCATCTGGAATCCGCGATAGACGAAAGGCTGTTCGTTGTCGTCGCGGCGGATCGAGACTTCGCCGTCCATCAGCAAATCGTGCTTCTTCAGCTCTTCCATGAAGTTCTGCGTCTTCATGCCGGCCTGTTCGAACTGCTCGTTGAACTTCAGGATGTTCTGCGTGGCCGTGCTGGGCTGACCGTCGGTGAACAGCGCCTCGCCCTCGTCATATTCGCCGACCAGATCGCTATCGGGATCGACGCAGAGCGACAGCTGGTCGCTGGTGTTGTCCAGCTTGGCGAGCAGGAACGGATAGCGGCGCACATAGGCCGGGACATAGACCGGATCGATCATCGTGCCGTCATCGTCGAAATAGGTGTTCACGCCCTCGTTCAGGCCCATCAGCGCGATGGGAACGGGGCTGTTGCCCGCGGTGAAGACGATGGGGAAATTACGCTGCGCCTGCGGAAATTCCTCGACCGTCAGCGGAATGGCGTGCTGCTTGGCAAGCCAGGGCGCCTTCTCGGTGCTCTTCGCGCGCCAGTTGGCATGCGCGTTGGAGTTCAGCGGAACGAGGTTCTTGTAGAACAGCGGAAGATTGGCGTTTTGCGGCGCGCTCGCCATGGGAATTCTCCGAAAAATCTGAACTGGATCGAAACCGGTCGCGCGGGCGCGCTGGCTCTGGCCGGGCGCTTTAGGCGTTAGGGTGCGCCGGTGCAAGCAGGGCCGGGATGCCGCAGGCGATCATCGGGGGAAACCGGGCGGGCGCAAGGCCGGCTAGACAAGCTTGCCGGGATTGAGCAGCCCGTCGGGGTCGAGCGCCTGTTTCACCCTGCGCATGACATCCAGCGCAGCCGGGTCGCGCGTTTCGCGCAGCGTCGCCAGCTTGTCCTGCCCGATGCCGTGTTCCGCGCTGATCGAACCACCCTCTTGCGTTACCATGCGATAGATATGCGCGCTGACCGCATTGCCCGTTTCCTTTTCCCACGCCTGAATCTCGGACCCTTGCGGTGCGACGGCGTGAAGATGGATGTTGCCGTCGCCCAGATGGCCAAAGCCCACCACTTCGACACCGGGGAACAGGGCCGGGATCTCGCGTTCGGCGCGTTCCAGCAATTCGGGCATGACAGCGACCGGAACGGAGATGTCGTGCTGCTTGGCCGGTCCGCGCTGGCGTTCGGCGGAGGGCACGTTCTCGCGCAGTTCCCAGAACGCATTGGCCTGCGCTTCGCTGGCGGCAATGACGGCATCCTCGATCAGCCCTTGTTCGAGCGCCGCGCCCATCGCATTCTCGACCGCGTCTCCCAGCGCTGACGCGCTTTCGCGGTCGGCGACGAATTCGATCAGCGCGTTCCATCCATGGCTCCCCTGCAGCGGGGCCTGCGCATTGGGCATGTAATCGAGAACATGATCGAGGCACACGCGCGGAATGACCTCAAACCCCTCCAGCGCCTGGGGCAGGGCTTGCTGGCAATGCAGCAAAAGCGTGCGCGCTTCGTGGATGGTGTCGACTCCTGCCCAAACCACACGCCTTTCGGCAATGGCGGGGACCAGCCGCAGGACAGCGCGCGTCACGATCCCCAGCGTGCCTTCCGACCCGATCCACAGCTGCTTCAGATCGAAACCGCGATTGTCCTTCTTCAGGGCCGAAGTCAGATCGAGGATCGCACCGTCGGCCAGCACGACTTCCAGCCCTTCGACCAGACTGCGCATCGTGCCGTGACGCAGCACCTGCGTCCCGCCGGCATTGGTGGAGATCAAGCCGCCGACCGTGGCGGACCCCTTGCCGCCGAGCGAAAGGGGGAAGCGCAGCGCCTGATCCTCAGCCGCCTCGTGCAAAGTCTGGAGGATGACGCCCGCGCCGCATTCGGCCGTGCCCCTTTCGGCGTCCACGCGCAGATCGTTCATGCGGCGCAGCGACAGCAGGATCGCGTCGCCGCTCTCGTCAGGGGTGGCGCCGCCGACCATGCCGCTATTGCCGCCCTGGGGCACCAGCGGGATGCCCTCTTTGGCGCAAAGCCGCACCAGCGCCGACAATTGCTCGGCATTTTCCGGCTGGACGAGCGCGCGGGCCTTGCCGTGATAGCGCCCGCGCCAGTCGGTGAGCCATGGTTCCATCGCATCGGTATCGGTGGTGACGCCGCGGGCCCCAAGAAGTCCGCGCAGTTCGTTCAGTATCGGATCGGCGTCGGTGACCGCCGTTGCGCTCGTCTGTGTCATGGCCCGCTTCATGCACGGCAGCAGCCTTTTACGCAATTATCTGCGGTTCAGGCGGGGTTAAATGCGGATCGCGCAATGCGCCGCCGGGACATGCCGCTTCGCACTCTTGCGGCCACGCAGAACAGGGACACACATTGCCGATGGCGAGCGGGTTTGCCTTTTTTGCAGCGACGGTGCTTGGCCTTACCGTTCCGGGCGAAGCGCCTCCTGTTTCCGATCAATCCCATCCGGTACCCGAAACCTTCGAAGCGGTTCAGCACCAGATCCGGGTCGAACGCCGGGTGATCGTGCGCATCACGCCTTTCGGTGCGCGGCAGGTGCCTTCGCAAATGTCCGTGCCCGATGCACGGCCGGTCACGCGATCGGCGGATGCTGCCAGCCCAGTGAAGGACGGCTGTGTGCCATTGTCCGAAGTTGCAGGTGTCCGCCTGGCCGAGGGGCGGCGCTTGCTGCTGTTCATGCGCGACCGCACGGTGATCTCTGCCAGCTTCGAACGATCGTGCCCCGTGCAGGGTTTCTATTCCGGCTTTTACGTCGAGCGGCCGCGCGACGGCCTGCTGTGCGCCGGGCGCGAAAGACTGCATGCGCGTTCGGGTACGGATTGCACGCTGGGCGGGTTCAGCGAGCCGCGAGAGAGCGCCGAGGACGAAAAGTAAGTTTTGAGCGGTCACGGCGCCGCCAAACCGACTCGTGCTTTTCCTTGACTTTTAGCCTGCTGCGCGCATAGGCGGCTGGCCGGTACGCCGGTGGTCTGGCTGACGATGGCTTTTGCGCGTCATATGCCGGCCCTTTTGCCGAACAGGCTGTTCCATGCGCCTTTCGCCAAATCCGTTTAATACGTCCAACAGGATCACTGAATGAAGTTTGCCGATCTCGGCCTTTCCGACGAATTGCTGCAATCGGTCGCCACGGCCGGTTACGATGAGCCGACCGCGATCCAGGCGCAGGCGATTCCGTCTGTCCTGATGATGCGCGACCTTATCGGCATCGCGCAGACGGGGACGGGCAAGACCGCCAGCTTCGTCCTTCCGATGATCGACATTCTTGCGCATGGCCGTCGCCGCGCGCGCATGCCGCGATCCCTGATTCTTGAGCCGACGCGCGAATTGGCCGCGCAGGTGGCGGAAAATTTCGAGAAATACGGCACCAACCATGATCTGAAGATGGCGCTGCTGATCGGCGGCGTGCAGATGGGCGATCAGGTCAAGGCGCTGGATGAGGGCGTCGACGTGCTGATCGCCACGCCGGGCCGACTGATGGATTTGTTCGAGCGCGGCAAGATCCTGCTGACGGGCTGCGACCTTCTGGTCATCGACGAGGCGGACCGCATGCTCGACATGGGGTTCATTCCCGATATCGAGCATATCTGCACCAAGCTGCCCCCCAATCGCCAGACGCTGCTGTTTTCGGCCACCATGCCGCCGCCGATCAAGAAGCTGGCCGACAAGTTCCTGTCGAACCCCAAGACGATCGAGGTCAGCCGCGCGGCCAGCACGAACAAGGACATCGAGCAGTTCAAGATCCGCACCACCGCGCGTTCCAAGCGCGACGTGCTGAAGAAGCTGCTGCGCGAGGATAACGTCAACACCGCGATCGTCTTTGCCAATCGCAAGACCACCGTGCGCGACCTGAACAAGGGGCTGCAGCGCGACGGCTTCGCCACTGGCGAGATCCACGGCGACATGGATCAGTCCTCGCGGCTGGCCGAACTGGCGCTGTTCAAGGAAGGCAAGATCAACATCCTGTGCGCCAGCGATGTCGCCGCGCGCGGACTGGACGTCAAGGGCGTCAGCCACGTCTTCAATTACGACACGCCGTGGCATCCCGACGATTACGTCCACCGCGTCGGGCGCACCGGCCGGGCAGGGGCCAAGGGCCGCGCCTTCACCTTCGTCACGGCAGAGGACGCCGAAGCGATCTCGAATGTCGAGAAGCTGACCGGGGCCGAAATCCCCGTCTTCGAACTGGGCGACAGCGCGCCGGAACCCGAAGAGCGCGAGGAAAAGCGCGAACGCAGGCCCCGCAGCGAAAAGCCCAAGCGCGAAAGCAAGCCGCGCTCGGAGCGCAAGCCCAAGGCATCGCGTTCGGACGAACCCCAATCCGACGAGCGCGAGCCGGAAGAGCAGCGTGACGAAGCGCCCAAGTCGTCAGGTGCCAGGTCCAAGGGAAGCGCGCGGTCCGAGAGGGCAGCGGCAGCCGCGCCGCGCCGCGATCGTCAGGACACGCGTGACAAGCCGGCGAAGCCCGGTGAGTGGAACGGGCCTATCCCCGATTTCCTCGGTGTCTCGCTGGGCTGATCTCGCAGCGAACGGCGTGAAGACCCGCTAGTCGGCGGGCTTCACGAAACTGTCGAGCAGGCGCTTGGTCCCGGCCTGCTCGAACTCGATCTCCAGCTTGTTGCCTTCCTGCGCGACGACTTTTCCGTAGCCGAACTTGTCGTGGAACACGCGCTGTCCGATGGCGATGTCGGTACGCGGCTTTGCGGCAAAGCTGGCCGCGCTGCGGCGCGGTTCGGGAATGCGTTTGGGCGCGGCGTCGAACTGGCCCTGCGACGCGCGCTGGAAACCGGGGCCGCGTGTCATCGCGCGCGAAGGCTGAGCCGCCGCGACATGGGCGAAAGGATCGTCGCGCTCGCTAAAGCTGGCGCGCCATAGAGATGCGCCGCCCGTCATCGTCGTTTCCATCTCGATCATGTCGTCGGGCAATTCATCGATAAAGCGCGAGGGGATCGCGCTGGACCATTGCCCATAGATCCGGCGATTGGCGGCGTGCAGGATGGTGCATCGCTTGCGCGCCCGCGTGATCGCGACATAGGCAAGCCGCCGCTCCTCCTCCAGCGACTTGAGACCGCCTTCGTCGATCGCGCGCTGCGAAGGGAACACGCCTTCTTCCCAGCCGGGAAGGAACACGTAGTCGAACTCAAGCCCCTTGGCCGCGTGCATCGTCATGATGGTAATCGTGTCGGCATCGTCCGCCGAATCGTTGTCCATCACCAGCGACACATGTTCGAGGAACGCGCCCAGCGTCTCATATTCCTCCATCGCGCGGGCAAGCTCGGACAGGTTCTCGAGCCGTCCTGCCGCCTCGGCGCTCTTCTCGGCCTGCAGCGCCTCGGTATAGCCGCTTTCGTCGAGCACGATGCGCGCCAGTTCGGCAGGCGCCAGCGTCTTCGCTTTCTCGCGCCAGCGGGCGAAATTGCGCATCAGACCCAGCATCGTGTTGCGTGCACGGGCGGGCAGTTCGTCCGTGTCGCAGATGTCGAGCGCGGCGGCGGCCAGCGGCATGTTCGCCTGCCGCGCATGGCGGTGCAGCTTTTCCAGCGCCTTCTGGCCCAGTCCGCGCTTTGGCGTATTGTAGATGCGTTCGAACGCAAGGTCGTCGGACGGCTGCGCGATGACGCGCAGATAGGCCAGCGCATCGCGGATCTCGGCCCGTTCATAGAACCGGAAACCGCCGATGATGCGGTAGTTGAGGCCGATCTGGATGAACCGATCCTCGAACTCGCGCGTCTGGAATTGCGCGCGAACGAGGATGGCGGCGTCGGCCAGCCGGATCCCGCCGCGCATCAGCGCCTCGGCTTCCTCGCCCACGCGGCGCGCTTCCTCGGGTCCGTCCCATACGCCGATGACGCGCAGCTTCTCCCCCTCCGGCTTTTCGGTCCAGAGCGTCTTGCCAAGCCGCTCGCTGTTCGCGTCGATCAGGGTCGAAGCGGCGGCCAGGATCTGCGGGGTGGAGCGATAGTTCTGTTCGAGCCGGATGATCGCCGCGCCGGGAAAATCACGCTCGAACCGCAGGATATTGGCGACTTCCGCGCCGCGCCATGAATAGATCGACTGGTCGTCGTCGCCCACCACGCAGATATTGTGACCGGCATCGCCCTTCACCTCGGCCAGCAGTCGCAGCCACAGGTACTGGATTGCGTTGGTGTCCTGATATTCGTCCACCATGATATATTTGAAACGGCGGCGATATTCGGCCTGCACGTCCGGATGGGTCTTCAGGATCGTGACCATGTGCAGCATCAGATCGCCGAAATCGCAGGCGTTCAGCGCCTTCATCCGGTCTTGGTAAAGGCGGTACATCTGCTCGCCCTTGCCATTGGCATAGGCCTCGTTCTCCACCGCATCTAGATCGCCGGGCAGCAGGCCGCGATTCTTCCAGCGGTCGATCAGCCCGGCCAGCTGCCGCGCGGGCCAGCGCTTCTCGTCGATGTCATTGGCATTGATCAGCTGTTTCAGCAGGCGGATCTGATCGTCGGTGTCGATGATCGTGTAGTTCGATTGCAGCCCGACCAGTTCGGCATGACGCCTCAACATTCGGGCGGCGATGGCGTGAAACGTGCCCAGCCACGGCATGCCTTCGACCGCCGGGCCGATCAGCGATCCGACGCGTTCGCGCATCTCGCGCGCGGCCTTGTTGGTAAAGGTGACGCACAGGATCTCGCTGGGCCATGCGCGGCGGCTGGCGACCAGATGGGCCAGCCGCGCCGTCAGCGCCGCCGTCTTGCCGGTTCCAGCCCCGGCCAGCATCAGCACCGGCCCCTCGGTCGTCATTACGGCTTCGCGCTGCGGCGCGTTCAATGCGGTCAGCCAGGGTTCCTGACGCTCGTTCGGCGTGGTGGGCGAGGGGGTAAGCGCGCTGTCGGACATTGTGAACAGTTAGGGAACGCGGCCCCCTGGCGCAAGGCGCTGAGATCACGCCATTCACCGCCGCGGCGGAACGATTTACCCTCTGGAAACGTAGGAGAGGCAAGAAACGAAGAAATTCAACGAGGAGGAGAACCCTCATGAGACGCATACTTATCGCAGGCGCCGCCCTTATGCTGGGCGCAGCCCCCATGGCCGTCCACGCGCAGGAAATGACGGTCGAGATGACCGAGGCGCAGCAGGCCGATTATGACGGCTGGTCGCCCGCCAAGAAGGGTGAGTTCGCAACCTGGCCGGTGAGCTATCAGACCTATTACTGGACGCTGACGCCGACGCAGCAGGACGCCTATTGGACCCTGACGGTCGAACAGCGCGCCCAGATTGCCGCCATGTCGCCGATGCAGCAGCAGCAGGCGTGGAGCGCGATCGAAAGCCAGTTCGCGGCCAACTCTGCCGCCGGGACGGTGGATCCGGTCTATATCATGCGGGACAATGCCGTGGTCCAGCAGGCACCGCCGCCGCACAATGGCGAATATCCGCTGTGCACCGATGGCCGCACCGACAATTGCATCAACCCGCGCGAAGCCGGCAAGAATTTCGGTAACGTGCCGCTCGATTATTGGCCGGGAGAGCCTGCCAGCCAGATGAGCGCGCAGGAAAAGATGCAGGCCGACGACAATATGTAACCTTCGCTCGGCCTGCGTGGATACGCGGGCCAACCGAACGGGGGAGAAGGATGGTCCGCTTTTCGCGCGGCCATCCTTTTTTGCATCCCGCCCTAGATCTTCCGCAAGATATGCAGCCGCGCCTTGCCGCAGTCGCGCACGGTTTCGCTTTCGAAACCCTTGACCGATATATCCTCGTCTCGCGCCGTCTCGATGCTGATCCAGGTCGCGCTTTCCACCCATCCCAGCCTGTCCAGCCGATCGAGTGCAACAGCGCCTGCCCCGGTGCCATAGGGCGGATCCATCAAGATCAGATCGGGCGGGGTCGAAGTCTGCGACAGCGAAAGGACGGACCCGGCGCGAACGTCGCAGCGCGCCTGCGCCCCCAACGCAGCGATATTGCTGCAAAGTGCACGCAATGCGGCCGCATCCTGTTCGACAAACAGTACGCGCCCGGCTCCGCGTGACAAAGCCTCAAGCCCCAGCGCGCCTGAACCGGCGAACAGATCCGCGACGAACAGGCCCTCGAAACTGCCGAGGCGGCTGACCAGCATCGAGAACAGCGCCTCGCGCGTACGGTCGGCGGTGGGACGCGTCGCATCGCCTTCGGGCGCGACAAGGCGGCGGCCCCGCCATTCGCCCGCGATGATGCGCAATCCTGAAGCCTTGCCCGGTTTTGCTGCGCCCGATTTTCCGCCGCCCGGTTTCAAGACGACGACTCCGCCTTAAGACCCTTGCGCAGTCTTTCGACATCCTTTTGCGGCACTTCAGCCGCCTGTCCGCGCGGCAGATCGCCAAGGGCGAACGGGCCATAGGCCAAGCGCAGCAGGCGCGATACCTTCAGCCCGAGATGTTCCAGCACGCGGCGGACTTCGCGGTTCTTGCCCTCGGTCAGCGTCATCTCGATCCACTGGTTGCGGCCCGTGCGTCGCTCCATATTGGCGTCGATCTGGCCATAGCGGACGCCGTCGATCTCGATCCCGTCCATCAAGTCCTCAAGCTGCGCCTGCGTGATGTCGCCGAAAGTGCGCGCGCGATAGGTGCGCGGAATCCCGGTCGATGGCAGCTCCAGCGCGCGCTTCAACTCGCCGTCATTGGTCATCAGCAGCAACCCCTCGGTGTTGAGGTCGAGCCTGCCGACCGGCATCAGGCGCGGCGCATTGGCCGGCAGCGCATTGCGCAGCGCGGTATAGATGGTCGGCCGCCCGGCGGGATCGCGCTCTGCCGTCAGCAGGCCCTGCGGCTTGTGGAACCGGAACAGGCGCGCCTGCTCCGCCGCGGCGACCGGCTTGCCGTCGACGGTGACGCCCTTCAGGCTGGTCAATACTGTCGCGGGCGTATCCAGCACCTTGCCGTCGATGGCGACGCGCCCATCGGCGATCATCCGCTCGATCTCGCGCCGCGATGCAAGCCCTGCGCGGGCGAGCAGCTTGGCGATCCGGTCGCCATCGCGCTTCGGCAGATCGGGCGAAGGCGCGGTCGGTCCTTTCGGGCGGCCACTACCGGGCTTGCCCGATGTGCGGCGCGCGCCCGGCCTGCCGCTCGCACGGCCTTGACCGGAACGGTCGTTTCGCGATGGGGGGCGTCTGTCGCCGGTCAATTCGGTTCGCCTGTGATTGTGTGAATGGCCAAGTCCGTTCAGGGCCGCGCCATGCGCCATCGCGCAGCCTCGCGCAAGTCGGGTGACAACGGGCGGCCGGCGATTGCACCTTGCCGATCATGCGTCCTAAACCCCACGCCAATGCAAGGAGAGCGGATGAGCAGCACGCCCGTAACCGAGGATTCCGGCGAACCGGCCAAGGCGCCGCCGGCCAAGAAGAAGCCGGGATGGCGCGCGCTGCTCGCTGCGCTGAAGAACCGCAAGACGGCCTATATGCTGCTGTTCGGCTTTGCCTCGGGCCTGCCTTATACGCTTTTGCTTTCAACGCTTTACGCGTGGATGAGCGATACGTCGATCAACCTCGAGACGATGGGCGTGTTCTCGCTTATCGGGCTTGCCTACAGCTTCAAGTTCCTGTGGTCGCCGGTACTGGACCAGGTCGATCTGCCCGGGATCAAGCGGCTGGGCCATCGCAAGCAATGGATCGTGACCGCGCAGTTCCTGCTGGGCGGCGTGCTGCTGGTCGTCTCGCGCCTCGATCCGGCGGGCGCGATCGGCCTGCTGTCGCTGATGGCGGCGATCGGCGCCTTTGCGGGCGCCACGCAGGACGTGGTGATGGACGCATGGCGCGTCGATGTCGCGGACGAGCAGGCGACCATCGACATTCTGTCGACCGTGTATCAGCTCGGCTGGCGGACGGCGGTGCTGGTCGGCGGCGCGCTCGCGCTGGTGATCGCGGACCGGACCGACTGGCCGACTGTCTATGCGATCATGGGCGGCATCATGATGGCGATTGCCGTCGCAGCCATCTTTGCGCCCGAACCCGACCAGACGGTCGCGTCCATCGCCGCCGATGACGAGGCGCTGCGCGAATTGCGCAATCCCGGTCAGCTTGAACCGCGCATTCGCGGCTGGGCGCTGGCGATCGTGGGCGTGCTGTGGGGCTGGGCGCTGGTCACGGTTGGCGTCTTCATGTTCCGCTCGCTCAGTTCCGATCCGGAATCGCGGCCCGATTCGGTCGAATTCATTACGGGCATGGGGCCGATCATCGTCATCGCCACGGTCGTCGTGCCGGTGATTATCGCCGCAGTGCTGGAAAACTGGCGCCGCAAGGGGCGCTATACGCTGACGGACATCGCCGCGAAGAGCGGACCGGTGGACGGATTCGTCGACCATGGATACCGCGCGCTGATCTTGCCGCTGACTGAATTTGTGGGGCGCTTGGGCTGGGCGGTCATCATCGTGCTGACTTTGGTGCTGTCCTACCGGTTCACCGACACCGTCTGGGGCAGCTTTGCCTATCCGTTCTATCTGGGCGAACTGCAGTACACCAAGGACGAAGTGGCCATCGCGTCCAAGGGGTTTGGCGTGGGCGCGCTGATGTTCGGCATCATGCTGGGCGGCGCGCTGTTCGGCTTTATCGGGCGGATGGCGGTGCTGTTCATCGGCGCGCTGACGGCGGCCTTGTCGAACCTGCTCTATGCCGATCTGGCGCTGGGCGGCTATTACATGGAGCTGGTGTCGAACTTCACCGGGTTCACGACGCTTGTCGAATGGCTCGGCGGCGATCTGCGTCTGGCGAAGCTGATGATGGCGATTGCGGGTGAGAACGTGGCGGGCGGTCTCGCCGGGGCGGCGCTGGTGGCCTATCTGTCTTCGATCACGGCCAAGGGCTATTCGGCGGTGCAATATGCGCTGCTGTCATCGCTCACCTTCCTGATCGGCACGCTGGGCCGCGGGGCGCTGGGGCAGATGATCGACCAGGACGGTTATTACCCGGTCTTCATCCTCACGACCGCGCTGGGCATGATCGCGGTGGTGGCCTGCGTTGTCGAATGGGTGCGGCAGGCGCGTCTGGGGCGCCGCGCGGGCGTGGTCGCGCCGGAGCTGGTCAGCTAGTCCGGCAGTTCGCGATTGGCGCGCAGCACCGTGCCGGCAAGATAGAGCGAACCGCAGATCAGCACCGGTTTATTGCGACCGGACAGGCGGGCCAGGGCATCCTCGACCGAGGATGCGACATGCGCCGCAATTCCCAGTTCGCCAGCGACCTGCGCCAGATATTCGGGCGCATGGAACGCATGGCCGGGGATCGGCACTGGCGTCAGGCTGGCAAGGTACGGCGCGAGCGGCGTCAGGAAACCGCGCGCATCCTTGTTGTCCAGCATCGCGCAGATTGCATGGGGCTTGTCGTCCAGGGCAGCCAGATAGGCGGCAAGCACGCGCGCCGCGTCGGGATTATGCCCGCCGTCCAGCAGGACACGGGCAGGCGCGACCATGGCCGTCAGCGGACCCTCGGACAGATATTGCAACCGCGCGGGCCAGCGTGCCTCCACAATCCCCTGCGCAAGCGCGGCGCGGTTGACGCTGACAATATCCTGATGTCGCAGCATCGCGACCGCCAGCGCTGCATTGTCGGCCTGATGCACCCCGGGCAGGGCTGGCAGCGGCAGGGTCAGCACGCCATGCCGGTCGCGGTATTCGATACTGCCGGCTGCCACCTGCGCGTGCCAATCGATGCCGCGCATGTGCAGCGGACATCCCTTGTTGGCGGCCACCGCTGCGATCGCGTCTTCCGCCTGTGGTCCGTAGGCCTGCGTCACCAGGGGAACGCCCGGTTTGGCAATGCCCGCCTTTTCGAACGCGATGCGGGCCATCGGATGCGCCGGTGCACTGTCGTCGGGTGCAAGCAGAAAACGTTCGTGATCCATGCCCAGCGTGGCGATACCGCAGACCGCCGGATGCTCCAGCACGTTGGAGGCGTCGAACCGTCCGCCAAGGCCCACCTCGATCACGCAGGCATCGGCAGGCGTGCGGCTAAAGGCAAGGAAGGCGGCGGCCGTGGTGACCTCGAAGAAGCTTGCGCCGACATCCTCGCCCGCGTCGATGACTTCGGCCAATAGCTCGGCCAGTGCCGCGTCCGAAATCAGCTCGCTGGCAAGGCGTATCCGCTCGTTATAACGCACCAGATGCGGGCTGGTGAACTGATGAACCCGCTTGCCGTCTGCCTCCAGCATGTAGCGCAGGAAGGCGCTGGTCGATCCTTTGCCGTTAGTGCCTGCGATGTGAAACACGGGCGGCATCGCGCGATGCGGATTGCCCAGCCTGTCCAGCAGGGCGCGGATCGCGTCCAGTCCCAGCCGCCCCTGCGGTACCGACAGCGCCTCAAGCCGGTCGAGCTGCGCCTGGACGCGCGGATCGTCGGACACGGCGAAGTCGCGCATCGTCGGCTTGGGCTGCCGGGTTCAGGCCGCCTGCCGGGCGGTCATCAGGTAGTCGATGGTCCGGGCAAGCGTCTCGCGGATCTCGCCGCGCGGCACGACCATGTCGAGCATGCCGTGTTCGTGCAGATATTCGGACCGCTGGAAACCTTCGGGCAGCTGCTCGCGGATCGTGTCCTGGATCACCCGCTGTCCGGCAAAGCCGATCAGCGCATTGGGCTCGGCAATCTGCACATCGCCCAGCATCGCATAGCTGGCGGTGACACCGCCGGTGGTCGGATCGGTCAGCACCACGATATAGGGCAGGCCCGCATCATGCAGCCGCCGGATCGCGACCGTCGTGCGGGGCATCTGCATCAGCGACAAGATGCCTTCCTGCATGCGCGCGCCGCCCGCCGCGGTAAAGATCACATAGGGGCAGCCGGTCTTCACCGCATGATCGACACCGGCGACGAACGCATCGCCCACGGCCATGCCCATCGATCCGCCCATGAAACCGAAGTCCTGCACGCCCACGACGGCCCTGCGTCCATCGATCGTTCCATCAGCCGTGGTCAGCGCATCGGGATGCGGCGCGCCGGAGCGGGCCGTGCGCAGTCGCTCAGTGTATTTCTTGGTATCGCGGAATTTCAGCGGGTCTTCCTTGACCTTCGGTGCGGGAAGCACGGTGTAGCCCGCGTCCATAACCTGCCCAAGGCGGGTATCCGCACCGATGCGGCCGTGATGCTCGCAGCGGGGGCAGACCCACAGATTGTCCTCGTATTCCTTGACGAACAGCATCTCGCCGCAACCGGGGCACTTGCGCCAAAGATTGTCGGGCGTGTCGCGCTTGGCCACGAAGGGCAGGCGCTTGCGGACTTCATTCAGCCAGCTCATCAGACGGTCTCCCTCGCCGCGTGCACGGCGTCGGCCAGCGCGGCGGTCAGTTCACGAATATGGGTGGGCGCGTCGTGGCCATGTTTGGCCACAAGATCAACCAGCGCGGAGCCGACAACCACGCCATCGGCCACGCGCGCGATCTCTCCCGCCTGTTCGGGCGTGCGCACGCCGAAACCCACGCAGACCGGCAGATCGGTCGCGGCTTTCAGGCGCGCAACCGCATCGTCGATGCTGGCCTGCGCGGCCTGCTGCAGGCCCGTGATCCCCGCAACCGACACGTAATAGAGGAACCCGCCCGCGCCATCTAGAATGGCGGGCAGGCGCTTGGCATCGCTGGTCGGCGTCGCCAGCCGGATAGGGGCCAGCCCCTCGGCGCGCAGTGCGGTGCCTAGCGAATCGTCCTCTTCGGGCGGGATGTCGACACAGATCACGCCATCGACTCCCGCGGCCTTGGCCTCGCGCGCGAACCAGTCCGCCCCGCGCCGAACCATCGGATTGGCATAGCCCATCAGCACCAGCGGGATATCGGGATGCCGTGCGCGGAAATCGCGCGCAATCGCCAGCACGTCGGCGGTCCGGGTGCCCGCACCCAAGGCGCGCAAATTCGCCAGCTGGATCGCCGGACCATCCGCCATCGGATCGGTGAAGGGCATGCCCAGTTCGATCACATCGGCGCCGCCTTCGACCAGCGCGTCGAGATTGGCCGCCGTATCGCCGTCACCCGCCGTGATGAAGCAGACGAGCGCGGGGCGCGGCTTTGCAAAAGTGTCTTCGAAACGGCTCATCAATTCTTCCCGAGCAGTGTCCGGCCCAGCGCGATGATCAGCGCCGCGATCGCAGCCTCGATCAGATCGGTCAGCGAGACGGCGATCACGCGGTCCAGTATATACCTCGTCAGCAATATGGCCCCGATCAGCGACGTGAAGAACAGGGCAAAATCGGTCCCGACCCTCGCGACGAGGTTCATATATCGACCCCCAGCGCCTTGGCGACGGTGAAGATGTCCTTGTCGCCGCGCCCGCACAGATTGGCGAGGACGATCTGGTCCGCGTCCATGTCCATTGCGCGTTTCACCACTGCGGCAATCGCATGGCTGGGTTCGAGCGCAGGGATGATCCCCTCGGTCCGGCACAGAAGCTGGAAGGCGTCGAGCGCATCCCTGTCGGTCGCGCTGGTATATTCGACCCGGCCGATATCACGCAGCCACGCATGCTCCGGCCCGATGCCGGGATAGTCGAGGCCCGCGCTGATCGAATGACCCTCGGTAATCTGGCCGTCCTCGTCCTGCAGCAGATAGGTCTTGTTGCCATGCAGGATACCCGGCGCGCCACCCGCCAGCGATGCGGCATGTTCCTTGTCCAGCCCATAGCCCGCGGCTTCCACGCCCAGCAGCGCGACGTCCTTGTCGTCGAGGAAGGGGTGGAACAGGCCGATCGCGTTGGAACCGCCGCCGATCGCCGCGACGCAGATGTCGGGCAGGCGTCCCACGCGGTCCAGCATCTGTGCGCGAGCCTCGCGCCCGATCACCGACTGGAAATCGCGGACCAGTTCCGGATAGGGATGCGGACCGGCCGCCGTGCCGATGATATAGAACGTGTCATGCACATTGGCGACCCAGTCGCGCAGCGCCTCGTTCATGGCGTCCTTCAGCGTCGCCGCGCCTGCCTTGACCGGCACCACTTCGGCGCCCAGCAGCTTCATGCGGAACACGTTGGGCTGCTGCCGCTCTACATCGGTGGCGCCCATGTAGATCACGCAAGGCAGGCCGAAACGCGCGCATACGGTGGCGGTCGCCACGCCGTGCTGACCCGCGCCGGTCTCCGCGATGATGCGGGTCTTGCCCATGCGGATCGCCAGCAGGATCTGGCCGATGCAATTGTTAATCTTGTGCGCGCCGGTATGGTTCAACTCGTCGCGCTTGAACCAGACCTGCGCGCCTTTTCCGGCGGGCGCGTCCTTGCGCAGTTCCTCGGTCAGCCGCTCCGCATAATAGAGCGGGCTGGGACGGCCCACGTAATGTTCGAGCAGATCCTCGAACTGTTCGTGAAAGGCCGGGTCCTGCTTGGCCGCGCGATATTCGCGCTCCAGATCGAGGATCAGCGGCATCAGCGTTTCGGACACATAGCGACCGCCGAACTGGCCGAAATGACCGCGTTCGTCGGGCTGGTTCGCAAAGCTGTTGGGCCGCGTCGGAATTGCCGTGTCGTTCATGGCCCCGCGATTGGCAGAGAGGGCGGGGCTTGTCCAGCGCCCGCGGGGGCAATGGTGCCCGGTTTCAGCCGCCGCGCACAGCCCTGGCGAAAGCGGCGATGCGGTCCGGGTCCTTGACGCCCGGTTCGCTCTCGACGCCCGAAGATACGTCGACCAGCGGCGCGCCCGTCTGCCGGACCGCGTCCGCGACATTCGCAGCGCTGATCCCGCCCGCAAGGCCCCACGGCAGCGCACCGCGATAGGCCACCAGCAGCGACCAGTCGAACGACAGCCCCATTCCGCCCGGCAGCGTGCCCTTGGGCGTCTTGGCATCGAACAGGATCAGGTCCGCCGCACCCGCATATTGGCTTGCCCGTTCGACATCGCCCGGACCCGCGACCGCAATCGCCTTCCACACCGGCAGGCCGAACCTTGCGCGCAATTCCGCAGCGCGGGCCGACGATTCCGATCCATGAAGCTGCAAGGCATCGAGACGCCCCGCCGATACGGCATCGCCGATCGAGCCATCGTCGGCATCGACGAACAGTCCCACGCGCTTTATCTGCGAACCCGATCGCTCTGCCAGCAGCGACGCGTCATGCAGGCCAACATTGCGCGGCGAGGGAGGATAGAACACCAGCCCCGCGTAATCCGCATGGGCGGCGATGACCGCGTCCATGGCGACAGGATCGTTGATGCCGCAAATCTTGATCTGTGCGCTGCTCATGGACGGCCTGTTAGGCCCGCAGGCGCTTTTCGAAAAGGCGAAAGAACAAGGGGCGCGGCTGGGGCGCGGGGAAGGGCTCGCGCTCGCCGGTGTCGCGATAGCCCTTGCGCTCATACATGGCGATCAGCTCGCGACGGTCCTCGATCACCGAGATATCCATCACTTCGGCACCAAGATCGCGTGCCAGATCCTCCGCCGCGCGTATCAGGCGTGAACCCAGACCGCTGCTCTGAAACGGGGGATCGACGCAAAGCAGGCCGAAATAGGCGCGCGCGCCGCCCTTGTCGGTCACGGCAATACAGCCGATGGCGCGGCCCTCGCTCTCGGCGATCAGGAAATGGATCGAAGGATCGTCAAGCATGCATGCCAGTTCGTCCGCGCCGATCCGCTCGTCCTCGATGATGTCGGCTTCATGCGTCCAGCCGCGCCGTGCGGAACCCCCGCGATAGCCGCCTTCGATCAGAGGCTTCAATGCATCCGCGTCGTCCGGTCCTGCGCGGCGGAGCGTGACGCTTTCGGGCAGATTCATGGCGTGTAGACGGGCCAGAACGGACCGCCCAGCGCGCCGTTGAAGGCGATATGGGTGATCTGCCCCGCCGCAGGATCGAATTCCACGCCGAAGAAGGCGGGACCGCCATCGCAGACATTCGTCGGCATGTGACGCTGATCGGGCATGATGTCGGCGGGCACGAAATTGGCATAGATCAGGCGCTTGCCGCCACGCGTGATACCGAAGACTTCGCGCTGCCAGCGCGGATCGTTCGGGCGATAGGTCAGCGGATCGGGATTCTCGGTCCCCGGCGTATAGCCGTCACGCGCGGCGAGGGCGGGCAGCAATTGCGCCAGCGCCTGTTCCATCGCGATGATTTCGTCGTTTCGCACTTCCCAGCCGCCTTCGACCGGCCCTGCGGTAGAACGCGAACACGCAGGCAGCTGAAACCCCGCGGACGGCCCGGCCAATACGCTAGTCTTGGGCGGCAGTTCGGCCTGCGCCGCGGCAGCGGCCAGCGCGAGGATCGGGGCGAGCAGGATCAGAGCGTCGCCTCAATCGCGCGGGCGGCGGCAAGCGGGTCTTCCGCCTTGGAAATCTCGCGCCCGATCACCAGGACGCTGGCCCCGTCGTCGCGCGCCTGCCGCGGCGTGACCACGCGCTTCTGGTCACCGACCGCGCTTCCGCCAAGACGCAGGCCCGGCACGACCAGATAGCCCTGCTTCCACTGCTTGTGGACCGCGGCCACTTCCTGTCCGGAGCAGACGATCCCGTCGAGACCCGCCTTTTCGGCCAGTTCGGCAAGCCGCATCACCTGGTCGTGAGCGGTACTGTCCACGCCGGTAGCGGCCAGATCGCGTTCGTCGAGGCTGGTCAGCATGGTGACCGCCACGACCTTGGTCTTTTCGCCCGCGGCGGCCTTGGCATCCTCCATCATCGCGCGCCCACCGCCCGCGTGAATCGTGACGATGGCGGGTTCGAGCACGTGGATGGCCTGCATTGCGCCTGCAACCGTGTTGGGAATGTCGTGCAGTTTCAGGTCGAGGAAGATCGGGAGGCCAAGCTGCGCTATTTCGTGCACGCCGTGGTGTCCGTGCGCACAGAAGAATTCGAGACCCAGCTTCAGCCCGCCGATATGGCCCTGGACCTTGCCGGCCAGCTCCTTCGCCGCCTCGATCTGTGGCAGGTCGAGCGCAAGGTAAACCGGATTGCTCATGGCCGGCCGTCCTTGGTGTCAATGCTGTCGAGGCCGGTTCCGCCAGATACCGGACGGGTGGACGCCGGTTCCGCAGGCGTCTGACTGGCGATCAGCGAACGCTGCGACGCCTCAAGCGAGGAGATGCGCCGCTTCAGTCGCCACACCGTGGTGCGATGGGTCAGCCACATCGGGCCATAGCCCAGCAGAAATGCGACGAGGATCAGGACCGGCAGCTTCGTTTCAAGCACGAGGCCTTCCCAGATCCGGATGTCGACCGCCGTCCAGTTGAAGGCCGTGAACAGGGCTAGCGCCACGATGATGACGACCCACAGGACGCTGCGTATGATCTTCATGAATTCTCCCGTCTGGCGCGGTTTTGCAGACCCTTCACGCGACTGATCCTAAGCGCGAAAACGACCCTTGGCCACCCTGCCTCGACATCCCCGGATCGCAGGCGAGCCTTCAGGAAAAGACCCGCGCGAAGATCGTGTCGACATGCTTGAAGTGATAGTCGAGGTCGAACTTTTCCTCAATCTGCTGCGGGGTCAGCGCGGCAGTCACTTCCTCGTCAGCCTTCAGCAGTTCGAGCAGCGAAAGTTCGCCGTCGCTGTCCCAGACCTTCATCGCATTGCGCTGGACAAGGCGATAGGCGTCCTCGCGGCTTACGCCCGCCTGCGTCAGTGCCAGCAGCACGCGCTGCGAATGGACAAGGCCGCCCATGCGGTCGAGGTTCTTCTGCATCCGCTCGGGATAGACCAGCAGCTTTTCGACCACCCCGGTCAGGCGGGCGAGAGCGAAATCCAGCGTGATCGTCGCATCGGGGCCGATGAACCGCTCGACCGAGGAGTGCGAGATATCGCGTTCGTGCCAGAGCGCAACGTTCTCCATCGCCGGAACGACCGCGCCGCGGACGACGCGGGCAAGGCCGGTGAGGTTCTCGGTAAGAACCGGGTTGCGCTTGTGCGGCATCGCCGACGAACCCTTCTGGCCCGGCGAGAAATATTCCTCGGCCTCCAGCACCTCGGTGCGCTGCAGATGGCGCACCTCGACCGACAGCCGCTCGATCGACGAGGCGATGACCCCCAGCACGGCGAAGAACATCGCGTGGCGGTCGCGCGGGATAACCTGCGTGGACACGGGTTCAACGGCAAGGCCCATCTTCTCGGCCACATAGGCTTCGACGCTGGGATCGATATTGGCAAAGGTGCCGACCGCGCCCGAAATCGCGCAGGTGGCGATTTCCTTGCGCGCGAATTCAAGGCGCTCCCTGCAGCGGCTGAACTCGGCATAGGCCTCGGCCATCTTGAGGCCAAAGGTTACCGGTTCGGCGTGGATGCCGTGGCTGCGGCCGATGGTGGGCGTGTACTTGTGCTCTTCCGCGCGCGTCCTGATCGCGGCGAGAAGCCTGTCGAGATCCTCCAGCAGAATCGCGGAGGCGCGGTCAAGCTGCACCGCCAGCGTCGTGTCCAGCACGTCGGAGCTGGTCATGCCCTGATGCATGAAACGCGCTTCGTCGCCGACGTTCTCCGCCACCCAGGTCAGAAAGGCGATCACGTCATGCTTGGTCACCGCCTCGATCGCGTCGATCGCCTCGACGTCGATCTTCGGATCGGTCGCCCACCAGTCCCACAAGGCCTTGGCGGCAGACGGCGGCACCACGCCAAGTTCGCCCAGCTTCTCGGTCGCGTGCGCTTCCAGTTCGAACCAGATGCGATATTTCGCTTCCGGCTCCCAGATGGCGGTCATGGCGGGGCGGGCGTAACGTGGGACCATGGGTCAAGGCTCCGGTCTGCGATTGCGGCGGGTTGCGATTTGACCCGCGCGGCTAGGCCGGAGTGACCGCAATGGCAAGGGGGCGCGCTGCCGTCATCGTGCAAGGCCGAACAAAAAAGGCGCGACCGGTTGCCCGGCCGCGCCTCCTGTCATCGAAGAAAAGCGCTGATCAGGCGGCCTTTTCCTCGGTCTCGTCATTCTTGTCCGAGCCGTCGATCACGCTCAGCTTCTTGGCGTTGTTGATCGCGATCTTCTTCGGCTTCATCGCCTCGGGCACTTCACGCTCAAGGTCGATGACAAGCAGGCCGTCGGCGAGCTGCGCGTTCTTGACCAGCACGAAATCGGCCAGTTCGAAGCGGCGTTCGAACCCGCGCTGGGCGATGCCGACGTGCAGATATTCGCGCTCTTCGCCGTCGTCCGCCTTACGGCCCTGCACGGTCAGCATGTTCTGCTGCGCCGTGATGTCGATATCCTCGGGCTTGAAGCCTGCGACGGCCAGCGTGATGCGATAGGCGTCGTCGCCGCTGCGCTCGATATTGAAGGGCGGGTAATTGTCGCCCTGACCTGCGCGTGCGTTGTTTTCAAGGAGATCGAACAGCCGGTCAAAGCCGACGGTGGTCCGACGATAGGGGGTAAAATCGAAACGGTTCATCTTGCAAATCCTCCATCAGAAGCAATCCAGCGGCAGGTTTCGGCGGACCCCGAAAACGGGCATCCGCACTTCCTGCCAGACGAAGCGGACGGCCATCCGAAACCGGCATGGCCTTCCGCCGTTGATATCTGGTAATCCGCCTTCGCTATTCAAGTGCTGGCGCGATCCACGCGAACGACAAGATCGCACGAAGTGAGAAGGAATTTTGATGAACGATCAGACTGCCACGCCCAAGGTGGAAATCTACACGCAGTTCGGCTGCCCCTATTGCCACCGCGCCATCGCGTTGCTGAAAGAAAAGGACGTCGATTACACTGAGTATGACGTCACCATGGACCGGGCCAAGCGGCAGGAAATGGGCGAACGCGCGCCCGGTGCACGCACCGTTCCGCAGATCTTCATCGACGACAAGGCTATCGGCGGCAGCGACGATCTCGCCGCGCTGGAGCGCGAGGGCAAGCTCGATCCGATGCTGGGTCGCTGATGTCAGGCTGCTGAGCGGACATGACCCGCATCGCATTATATCAGGCCAACACGGGCATCGATCCGGCCGTCAACACGGATCGCCTGCTGGATGCCGTGACCGAGGCGGCGTCGGGCGGGGCAGAGATGCTCTTCACGCCCGAAATGTCGGGCATGCTCGACCGCAACCGCCAGCGGGCGGCTGCAAATGTCGTGACCGAGCGGGAGAGCGAAGTTCTTTCGGCCATCGCCCATGCTGCCAAGGATCATGACATCTGGGTCGCGCTCGGTTCACTCGCGATTCGGCGCGAGGATGGCGAGAGCCGCTGGGCGAACCGCTCGCTCGTCGTCGGGCCGGATGGCACCGTGGCGGCCCGCTATGACAAGATACACATGTTCGACGTCGATCTGACCGGCGATGGCGGCGGCGAAAGCTGGCGCGAATCCAACGGTTTCGCGCCGGGCGAGCGTGTGGTGACCACGCAAACGCCGATCGGCCGCCTTGGCCTTGCGGTCTGCTATGACATGCGTTTTCCCGCCTTGTGGGCCGCGCTTGGCGATGCGCGCTGCGACGCGATTGCATGCCCCGCCGCCTTCACCCGGCCGACCGGCGCGGCCCATTGGCACGTGCTGTTGCGGGCCCGCGCGATAGAGGCCAGCGCCTATGTGATCGCCGCGGCGCAGGTTGGCGAGCACGAGGATGGCCGCAAGACCTATGGCCATTCGCTGGTCGTCGATCCATGGGGCGAAGTCGTGCTCGACATGGGCGGCGAGGACGCGGGCGTGGGTTTCGCAGAGATCGATCCTGGGCGCATAGAGAGCGTACGTGCGCAGCTGCCCAGCCTTGCTAACCGGCGCGCAATCACTAAGTGACATTTGTAATGATTGTTTTCGATCTTCACTGCCATGCGGATGATGCCCGCTTCGAGGCCTGGTTTCGCTCCTCCGCCGATTTTGAGCGGCAGCGCGAGCAGGGCCTGCTGCTATGCCCGCAATGCGGATCCAGCGATGTCGGAAAGGCCCTGATGGCGCCAGCCGTGGGCCGCAAGGGGAACCAGCAGGTCGAAACACGGCCCGTGCGGCGCGAGGTGACGGTGGAAGTCGGTCAGGACAGCGCCGTTGCGACGATTGCGCCCCTGTCGGACGAGGCGAAGCGCGCACTGGTCGCCATGGCCGAGATCCAGCGGAAGGTGCTCGAAAAGTCGAAATGGGTCGGCGGCAATTTCGCCGAAGAGGCCCGTTCGATGCATTACGGCGAAAGCGAGAAGCGGGCGATCTACGGCGAGACCAGCATTGAGGAAGCCGAACAGCTGATCGAGGAGGGTGTCGAAATCGCCGCCTTGCCGTTCCCTGTCGCGCCTCCCGACGCGGTCAACTGAAACGCCGCCGGGTTTTGCTGGGCGATTGCCATTTTCACGAACCGACCTTAAACGAACCCCCGGCGCGCCCGTAGCTCAGCAGGATAGAGCATCAGATTCCTAATCTGGGGGCCACAGGTTCGAATCCTGTCGGGCGCACCATACGCGAAGATCCGCAGATTTCTGCGATTTGCGTGTTTACCCAAACGGACAATAATGGGCACTTTTGACAGCTTTTGGGCCGATTGCTGACTGGCAGCTTTGAGAAGCGATTGGGCGGAAAGCGGACATTCGAGTGCGCCGATCGTCGGACAGCTGCCGCCGACAAAAGCGACATTCAGGCGGTCGATGGAGGTCCTTGAGACCTGCCGTCTGTTCAGACTTCGCTGTGACGGAAACAGTCGATGGCATGATCGTTGACGATGCCGACCGCCTGCATCCAAGCATACACGATCGTGGGCCCGACAAATTTGAACCCTCGGCTTTTCATCTCCTTAGAGATCCTCTCCGACAGCGGCGAGTTAGCGATCCATTCTCGGCCGCTGCCCAGGATACGTTTGCCATCGGTGAATGACCAGCAGAAGTCGGCAAAGCTCTCGCCACCCGTGGCCATGTCGCAATATATCCGCGCGCCTGCGATCGTGGCCCTGATCTTTGGCTGAGCGCGGACAATACCAGGGTCCGCCATCAACCGCGCGACATCCTTCTCGCCAAAGCTGGCAACAATCGCGGGATCGAACCCGGCGAACGCCCTGCGGAATGCTTCCCGCTTTCTGAGAACGGTGATCCAGGCAAGGCCGGCTTGGAATCCTTCGAGCATCAACATTTCCCATAGCATGCGCGAGTCATGCTGCGGCACGCCCCATTCCTCGTCATGATAAGAGGCCATCAGGGTATCGCCCTCGGCCCATGCGCATCGTGGGTGCTCTTTGGCCATCTCACAGTCTTTCATCAAAGAGTCGGAACGGTACCGCCGTCGATCAAATATTCGGCGCCGGAGATCGTGCCCGCCCGGTCAGACGCTAGAAACGCGATCAGGTTCGCCACCTCCTCCGGCTTCGATGGCCTGCCGATCGGGATGCCGCCGAGCGAATCCATGATCATCTGCTTGCCTTCCTCGATATCGGCACCGTGCTCAGCCGCCAACCGCTTCGCCAGGTCTACGGACGCCTCAGTTTCGATCCAGCCGGGCGCAACGCTAACTACACGCACGCCCTTCGGTGCAGCCTCCTTGGAGAGGCTCTTGCTGTAGGTCGACAACGCCGCTTTGGCAGCTGCGTAGGCCGTTGTGGTCTCTGGCAGGGGCAGCACGCGCTGGATGGAGCTTACATGGATCACGACGCCGCTGCCGCGCGCCACCATCTCAGGAACGAGCTCCCGGTCGAGGCGGACCGCAGTCATCAGATTGAGATCGAGCTCCTGCTGCCATTGTGCGTCGCTCAAGGCCGCATGGCCTCCCGCTGGCGACGATGAGCCGCCCAGCATATGGACGATGATGTCGACGCCGCCCAACCGTTCACGCACGGCTTCGGCCAAGATCGCGCAATCTTCGGCTCGCGTTAGATCGGCAGCAACGAACTTCGAGGCTGCCATGCTTTCGGGCTTGGTCCGGGCCGTCGTCAGAACACGGGCGCCCAGTTCCTCGAACAAGGCCACCGTGGCCGCTCCCGCGCCGCGGGTGCCGGAGGTGACCAGCGCGCACTTACCTGTAAGGGTGACAAACGGGATCATGGGACGATCTCCAACTCGGCGATCTCCTCGCCATCGAGGACAAAGAAGTAGCTTAAGTCGACGGGGCTGCCGGGGAAATCACCGACCAGGCGGCAGGCAACGACGATCCGCCCACCTTCTTCAGCGATCAAGAATGGCTCCGCCCTGTAGTTGTACTTTGCTGAGGACTGATCCTTCCACCTGCGGATCGCGTCGCGCCCGGCATAGGTGTGACCCTCATCCCTGACGACAGCCGCCGGAGCAAAGCATGCGGCGATCGCCTCAGCGCTCAGGCATTTGTCCGCTTCGAAGTAGCCAGCAATCGGTTTGGGTAGCTCGATAGCCATCGCTCGTCTCCTTTGGCGAGTGACCGGATTGGTCGTTCGCGGTTGGAGACAATTTAGCTATGGACGAACTCGCCGATAATCGGGACAAAGTAGGATGAAACGTCACGATTTGAGGGACAATGAAGAGGCACGGTTTGGTCGAACTCGATGCGGTTCTTGCGATCGCCCGACGAGGGTCGTTCCGTGCCGCGGCACTCGATCTCGAGATGTCGACGACCGCTCTCAGTAACGCGATCAGCAAGCTGGAGCGGCAACTTGGCGTTCGCCTCTTCAATCGGACCACCCGCAGCGTTTCGCTGACAGATGCCGGACGAGACTTCGTCGAACGGGTTGGGCCAGCGCTGCTGGACATCCACGATGCGATGAACGCAGCGCGCTCGCAACAGGAGACACCCTCGGGCACATTGCGCATCAACGCCTTCGCGACGGCGGCACGCGAAATCCTGTCCCCGCTCATCCTGAAGTTTCTGAAGCTCTATCCTCAGGTTCACATCGATCTGGTCACCGAAGGCCGACTTGTCGACGTCGTCGCCGAGGGGTTCGACTTCGGCGTTAGGGCCCGGGATCTGGTGCCGAGTGATATGATCGCCGTGCCCTTGGGACCGGGCCGAAGAAATGTAGTGGTGGGCTCGCCGGCGTATTTTCAGGCGCACGGTAAGCCGCTGGTGCCACCGGATCTGCTGCACCAGTCATGCCTCCGGATCCGGCTTCCCAACGGCGCTCCATATCGCTGGCAGTTCGAGAAGAACGGTCAGCCCACCCAGATCGACGTCACCGGCCCGATCACGCTCGACGAGGCGAGCCTTTCGCGCATCGCCCTGCTGGAAGGCGCGGGCATCGGCTATGTCATGGAATCCGATGTGCGCGATGATCTCGACGCCGGGCGGCTGGAGATGGTGCTCGAAGACTGGACCCCGCAGCTCGCCCCCTTGGCGCTCTACTATCCGGGCAGGCGTCATCCTTCCGCCGCGTTTAAAGCCTTCATCGATCTCGCGCGTACGTTCTCGAAAAAAGCTGGCAAGGGAAAGTAGCTATCGCTGACGTAGCCGACTTTCCCAAATTCGAACCGGCTTGCTGCAAGCTTTCGAGCATTCAGCCTTCGACAGCATTTTGAATGGACTGAGCGAGCGTGCTTTCATCAAGCAATGAAAAAGGGCGGGACCAAGTCCCGCCCTTCGCAATCTTCTACATTTCTGTGTTCAGCGGCTAAATGCAGCATCTACCGACAGCCTACCTGATCCGAATGCCGCAACCTGCAGCAACCCGCCGGCAAGAGCCACGTTCTTGAAGAAATGGATGAACTGGTTCTGATCGCCAATATCGGCGTGAAACAGCACGGCAGTCGCCAAGCTGAAGACGGCAAGGATCGCCGCGGCCGAACGGGTATGGTACCCAACGGCGAGTGCGATGCCCGCGCCCAGTTCAACCGCTATGGCAATCCATGTCGCCACTTCGGGAAGCGGGAGGCCCATGGCTGTGACATAGCCGGCGGTCCCTGCGGGATCCGTCAGCTTGCCGAACCCGCTGATCACGAAGATGGCGGCGATCAGGACGCGCGCGGCAAGGGCAAGGCTATCGCTAGCGCTGACGGTGACAGGCGATGCGACGGGCTGGACGGTTTCGATGTTCTGCATTGTAGGTCTCCTTATCTCTTCAATCTCAGGCGGCATCGACCAGCACGATTTCGCTGTCTTCGATGGCGGTTACGGTAAAGCTTTCGACCTGAGCGATGGCGACGCCGTCGCGGGCCTTTGCGGTGACGTTCTCGACCCGAACCTGCCCCGTCGCGGGGACGAGATAGGCGCTGCGCTTGTCGCCCAGCCGATAGGTCACGCTTTCGCCGGCCTTCAGCGTCGCCCCCAGCACACGCGAGCGTGAGCGGATGGGAAGCGCATCGGCATCGTCGCCAAAGCCCGACGCCAGCGTCACGAAACGCCCGGAACGATCGCCCTTGGGAAAGGGCTTTGCGCCCCAGAACGGATCGCCGCCTTGGCTTTCCGGAATGATCCAGATCTGGAAGATGCGGGTCGTCACGTCCTCGCGGTTGTATTCCGAATGACGGACACCCGATCCTGCGGACATGACCTGCACGTCGCCCGCTTCGGTACGGCCCTTGTTGCCAAGGTTGTCCTCGTGGGTGATCGCTCCTTCGCGGACATAGGTGATGATTTCCATGTCCCGATGCGGATGCGGGGGGAATCCGGTGCCCGGCGCGATCGTATCGTCGTTCCAGACGCGAAGGTCGCCCCAATGTACCCTTTCGGGATCGTGGTAACCGGCGAAGGAGAAATGGTGATGGGCATCGAGCCAGCCGTGATTGGCCGAGCCCAGGCTTTCGAATGGACGGAGTTCGATCATCGTATCGATCCTTTCCTTGTCGCGGCCCGATTGCCGCTGCCGGACCGATGTAGGCGCACTCGACTTTCTCGAAAACTGGGATAAAATAGACGATAACGTTCGATAAAACTGAAAAGCGAGCCTATACCCATGGAGCCCGGAACGCCCACGCTGGACCAGTTGCGGATCTTCGAGTGCATCGTGGAGGAAGGCAGTTTCGCCGCCGCCGCACGCCGCTTGAACCGTGCCGTCTCGGTGATCAGCTACGGTATCGCAAATCTCGAGGCGCAGCTGGGGCTGACCCTGTTCGACCGCGAGGGGACGAAGAAACCCGTCTTGACCGAGGCGGGCCACGCCGTCCTTGCCGACGCAAGAGCGGTTTCGGGCAAGGTCGCCGATCTGCGGGCACGGGCCAAGGGGCTGCTCGACGGACTGGAGGCCGAAGTCGGCCTTGCTGTCGACGTCATGTTCCCGGCCGACCGGCTGGCACGGATCCTGCGTGTCTTTGCCGAGAGCTTTCCCACGGTGACGCTGCGCCTTCAGGTCGAAGCGCTGGGAGCCGTGACCGCCAATGTGCTCGACGGCTCAGCGATCATCGGCGTGTCCGGACCCCTGTCCGCAGGGGTCGAGGGGATCGATGGCCTGCCCGCAGGCCTCGTCACCATGATCCCCGTAGCGGCGCCTGACCACCCGCTGGCACGGCAGAGTCCGCTGCCGCCGGGTGCCGCCCGCGACCATACGCAGCTTGTCCTTACCGACCGGTCGCGCGCGACCGAGGGGCGCGATTTCTCCGTCGTCAGTCCGCGCACGTGGCGTCTTGGCGACCTCGGCGCGAAACACGCCTTGCTGCGCGAGGGGATCGGTTGGGGCAATATGCCGCGGCCGATGGTCGAAGCGGATCTGGTGGCCGGCACGCTGCTGCATTTGCAGATGCCGGACCACCCCGGCGGCACCTATCGCTTTCGCGCGATCTGGCGCGGTGACCGCCCGCCGGGCCCTGCCGCAAAATGGCTGGTAGACAACATCGTCGCTTCGGGAGAACATGACGCGCCAGCCGGTGCAATGGCCGATGTCTGAGTGGCGGGTGGGCAGCCTTGACGGCCTCACTCCTTCGGAGCTCCTGCCAGAGGATCAGGGGGCTATGAAATGGCGGACGAGCGGTGGTTCGTCATCCAGATGGAACGCCCTGACCACGTCCTGCTCGACGCGGTCCGCATTGGTTATCCGACGATGCTGACGCTTGTGCTCAAGCCAGCTTTCGACCGTAAATGTTTCAAGCACGACGCCTTTGCGAGAAGCATCTTCGTAGAGGCCCCATTGCATGGCCCCGTCGCGGCGGCGAATGCGTTTCATGGCGCGCATGGCGGCCATGAATTCCGCCATGCGGGCGGGATCGATCCAATATTCGACTGTGACCAGAACCGGACCGCTGTCGATGTCCCGGTCGCCTTCCACCTGCGGGTCGGGCCAATGAAGCGAGGGCGCGAGATCGAGCGTGGGAGCCGCTTCCAGCCGGAAGAGGGGCGCGACCAATACAGTGATGACAAGCAGGCCGCAGCCTGAAACCGCAAGCGCCATCGGAATGCCGAACTGGCTGGCGGTCCAGCCCCACAGGAGCGATCCCCCGGCCATCGACCCCTGAAAGACCAGCAGATAGACCGACAGCGCCCGCGCCTTCACCCAGTCGGGAGAGCCGGCCTGCGCCGATCCGTTCAGGATCGACATCATGGCGATCCATGCGAGACCGACCACCAGAAGCACCATTGCCGCAAGAACGAATCCGTTCGTTCGTGATAATGCGACAAGCGCCCCGGCCATCAGCAGGGATGCACAGATGCTGATCGTATTACCACTCATCCGGGACCTGAGACTTGGCAGCGCCAATGCGCCTAGCCCGGTTTATTCATGAGGCCGCAGCAGCGAAGTGGATGGGCCTTGATCTG
>NZ_CFETID010000028.1:0-37565 GCF_983967925.1 Croceicoccus sp.
CAATGTTCAGAAATGATAAATAGCGAACTTATTGCCTTGAGTAGCGTTTGGGCATGGGGGCATCGCAGAATCTGGTCGTAAACGTACGCTAAGCGCCTGACCGGCTGTTTTGCGTGCGCAGTGGGCGATATCCATCCTCGGGCAATTCCATGTCGCTCCAGAGATAATCGCCGGTAAGACTGATGTGCTCCCAGCCCAGTGGCGCGGCATGGCTCAATAGCTCATCCTCAATGACACGGCCTTGCTGGCGCAGATAATCGGCCGCCCGCCCGAGATAAACGGTATTCCAGAGGATTATCGCGGCCGACACGAGGTTGAGGCCCGACGCCCGGTGGCGCTGGTTCTCAAATGTCCGATCCCGCAGCTCGCCAAGCCGGTTGAAAAATACAGCGCGGGCCAAAGCGTTGCGGGCCTCGCCCTTGTTGAGATTGGCGTTGGTGCGGCGACGTAGGTCAATGTCATCGAGCCAATCCAGCATGAACAACGATCTTTCAACCCGACCAATCTCCCGCAGCGCCCGCGACAGCGAGTTCTGACGCGAATAGCCCGCCAGCTTCTTGAGCATGACGGAGGCGCTGACTGTGCCAGTGCGGATCGATGCAGCGAGGTGCAGCACCTCTGCCCAGTCATCCTCGATGGCTTTCACGTTGACGGCACCCCCGATCAATTGATCGAGGGCGGCAAATTCGGTGCCCTGGGCAAGCGTGTAGAGCCGCCTCTCGCTGAGATCGCGAATGCGCGGAGCAAACCGGAAACCAAGCAAATGGCACAAGGCGAACACATGATCGACCGCGCCGGCAGTGTCGGTGGCATGCTCCTGGATCTCCAGTTGGCTCTCATGATTGAGCAGCCCGTCGATCACATGGGCGGCCTCGCCGGCGTTGGCGGCGATGACTTTGTTGTAGAACGGGGCGTAGCGATCCGACACGTGCGTGTAGAAAAGCACGCCGGACTCCGAGCCGTATTTGGCATTATAATCCGCGCGGCCCTCACCTTTGGCGCCCGCTCGATAAAACTGCCCATCGGACGATGATCCCGTTCCCGGCCCCCAAATTGCCGAATGGGGTAACGCGTGATGATGATCGACGATGGCTGCCAGGGCTGCGGAATAGGTCTCGTCACGGATGTGCCATTGTGCGGTCCATATCAGGCGTGCGTGGGTCAACCCTTGAGAGCTTTCCGCCATGCGGCCCAGTCCCAGATTGGTGGCATCGGCCAAAATGGCGGCCATCAGCGCTTGCCCATCGTGGGACGGTGCCCCGTTTCGTACGTGCGTGAAACAATCGGCAAACCCTGTCCATACGCCCACTTCGGCCAGCAAATCGGTGATGCGTATGCGGGGAAGCAGGCCGTATAGCTGTGCCTTTAGGTTCTCGGCCTCATCAGGGACCGCGTTACGGAGCGGAGAAATCTTGAGACCGCCGTCGTCAAGGATCACATCAGGCAATTCGCCCTTCAGTGCCTTCGAGTTGACCTCTGCCATCCGGGCAGCGAGCCTCTCGCGCCGATCGTCGAGCCAGGCAGGGAACGAGGTGTCGATGGCGACGGGAACTCTTTGCTCGAGCAGCATGGTTTCGAAAGTGGGCTTGGGCAACAGATAGTCGGCCAGAGTTCGATAGGCCCTGCTGCCTTCAACCCAGATCGCGCCCGACCCCAGTCGTTCCCGCAAATGCACAATGACCGCGATCTCGTATGCACGGCGGTCCACCTTCCCATCATCGAGGACAAGCTTGCGCCAGCGCACTCGCAGAAAACCAAGCGGCACCACGGGCGGGAGAATGCGCCGGTTCGATCGATACAATTCGATGAGGGCCGCCACCGCCGCCAGAACGGGATCGTTCGACTTTGCCGCCTTGAAAGTGAATGCCGCTAAAAACTGCGGGGCAAATCGCCGCACCATGGGATACCGTTCCAGCACATCCGTCAGTCCATGCTCGCTTCCACGGGTAAGAAGCTCGGTTTCCTCAACGCTTCGCTCGATATTCGGCCAGCCAATTTCCCGTTCGATCGCGTCCCTGGGATCCTCCTGCTTCCAGCGCCCTTCGATCAGCAGCCGCCCGAGCGCCGCGTAAATTTTGCCGATTTCCTTCAGGCGACCCGCTTCTTCGACCAGTCGTGCAGAACGGGACCGTTCCGCGCGGCGGAATAGCGATCCAACCATCTTTTCCATCATGAATACGGCGGCGTCGGTCAACGTCACTTCCATTTCAATGACGAACGCGCAGAGCGTGGCAGTACGTCGTACCTCGTCCAGCCTGGAGAGGTGCTGCGCGCTCATGATCGCCGCCTCGCGAGACATGACGGCGTAGCGATTGGCGTGAATGGTGCGCGCGCGGGCCGGGTCGATGACCAACCCGCGCACGACGCTCAGTCTTTCGATTACAGCGGCGAGATTGCTGGCGCTGGGTGCTTCTGGATATTCACGCAGCCATGCCAGCGTGGTCCGACCGAGGGCAGGGTCTGTTGCCAGCAGTCGTACCAGATTGTGGCTTTGTTCGGCGGACAGCTCGCTGACGATTCCGGCATACGCAGATTTTCGCGCACGTGCGCGCGCAACCAACGCGATACGTTCGAACGTGTCACTGGCGGGCAATGTCACATTGTTGTCCCGAAGGGCTTGGACCATCGCTGCGACAATTGCCCCACCCCGATCGGTTGAAGTCGCCACTTCAACTGCGATGTCGAAAAGGGCACGCCGATCCGCAGTCATGAAAGGGCGCATGCCCAGCCAAGCTTCGGCTTGGGCGCGGTGTTCCCGCAGCGTCGGCAGCCGATCAGCGTAGAGGGCAAAATCGCTGACGGCGCATGCAAGCTGTTCGGCGAGCAACACCAACATCGGCATCGGCGGAATTTCATCGGCACGCAGGGGGCGGCCTGGCGCGCGCAGGTAGCAAAGCTGGACGGCAAAACCGATCCGGTTGGCAGGGCGACGTCTGCGGAAAATTTCTGCGAGTTCGTTGCTGCCGAGTGTGTAGAGCCGCTCGACGATGTCGGGTTCCGTCGGCGGATCGAACAGGGCGTCTCGCTGACCGGGGGTGAGGATCGTTTTGCCCGCCATATGCGCTTCCCGATTTCGAGGTGTCACTTATTCATATTGAACACCGTTTATCGATCATAGACAGCATGACGGATTATGTGACATCCTCGGCTATGGCAGCAGGCAGTCGGCTGCTGCGCTCCATAAACGGACGTATATGTGACAACTCAGATTGGTTACGCGCGGGTGTCCAAGGCGGACGGCAGCCAGGTCCATGACCTCCAGCGCGACGCCCTGATCGCGGCCGGCGTCGATCCCGAACATATCTATGAGGATGCCGCGTCGGGTCGGCTCGACAAGCGACCGGGGTTGGACGCGTGCTTGAAGGCGCTGCGCCGCGACGACACGCTCGTGATCTGGAAGCTCGACCGGCTCGGCCGCGATCTGCGCCACCTCGTCAACACGGTTGGCGACCTGACCAAGCGCGGTATTGGGCTCAAGGTGCTGGCGGGTGAAGGTGCGTCGATCGACACCACCACCGCCAATGGCCGGCTGATCTTCGCGATCTTCGCCGGCCTCGCCGAGTTCGAGCGCGAACTCATCGTCGAACGCACCAAGGCGGGGTTAGCCGCCGCGCGGGCACGGGGTAGAAAAGGCGGCCGGCCATTCAAGATGACCTTGGCAAAGCTACGCCTTGCTCAGGCCGCTATGGGCAAGCCCGAAACCGTGGTCGCCGATCTTTGCGCGGAAATGGGCGTGACACGCCAGACTCTCTACCGCTTCGTGGATCCGACCGGAGCATTGCGTCCAGACGGCCAGCGCCTTTTCGATCGTGGACGACAGCTCCGTTAAGCAGCTGTCGCCCCCTTGCGGACATTCGCGACACGGGGCGGATTCCCTGAAACCCGCCGTTCCCTCGCCCCCGGTTTATGACGGTGCCGGGCCGTTAAGCGAATGTCCGGATCGGAGCGAGCTCGCGGAGATAGCTGACGCTCGTGCGAAGTCGGCAGCCGACCAATCCAAGTCGTTGCTCAACCGACATGTGAATGGCCGCTCGTGCCGAAACTCGCCATTCCCTTTTTAGCCAAGCTGTCTGGCAGCAGTGCGCCGAACTACGCTGTTCATAGGGCAAGCCTTAATTGCTGACGCGCGCTGCCCGTTCTGGCAGCCCAATAGCGTTCGACAAACGACCGTTTCTAGATACACAAGCAAGTGCTACAGAGCGTCGGCGGTGGGCATAACTGGAGCTGCGAAACCCCTTCGGCCGGTCTTGGCGCCTTTGATCGGGAAAGCGCCGCGTGCCCTGATGGTGGCGGTGCCAATGAAGATCGAGCAATCGAACTTGATCGTAAGGGTAATGTCCTGAGTACCCATCGGGGCGTTCGCCACAAGGGCGCAGTTGCCGTTTAGATGGCATTGTCGGGGCAAATGTACCACTTGGTAAGGTGGGCCGAGGCAGGGCAGTGAGATGCCCCGTCCTCGCAAGCCAGCCAGCCCGTTCCGCTGTTTAAACTCTTCGCCGGAGGTAGTCCCCCTCGTGGTGATGATGTATGTGCGGTTTCCGCTGTCGCTGCAGAATGTCGAGGATTTGCTGTTCGAACGCGGGATCGACAGCAGTCATGAGAACGTACGGCATTCTGGCAATTTGATGCTGAGGCGTTCTACCGAGCCTGGCCATCGGAATTAGGAAACTTTTGCGTGGCTCTGCCAGAGCTGCAAGTAAATCGGTACAATGTTAGAAACTCACGCCAAAGATATTGTGCTGTCGCCGCACGCTGCTTAAACACAGCATGTGGAACTATATTTATACTTGGCTAGCTTGTCAGCCACAGGCTTGGCCATGAACGCGTCGGCGAAGGCTAGCGACCTGCACCGCAGGGAAGTCATTCCCGAATCATCAACTAGTACTCCGATCACTTCCGTTCAGGTGACGCCCACCCAACTGTTCGGTGTTGCTGACAACGCGCGCGATGCGGGCGATTTCGCCACGGCCGAAATTGCTTATCGGGCGTTGGCCACCAATCCTGATATAGAATTGCGGACCGAGGCGCGCTTTCGTCTGGCGATGATGCTCGCCGATAGGATGGCCCGCCCGCGTGACGCTGCTGTCGAACTGCGCCGCATCCTCGATGAAAAGCCCAATGCGCCTCGCGTTCGTCTCGAACTTGCGCGCATGAACACGGTGCTTGGCCGCTTCGGGGCAGCAGAACGAGAGTTCCGGGCAGTGCAGGCCGGTGGCCAGCTTCCGCCGGACGTCGAACGCGCTGTCCGTTTCTACGCTTCGGCTTTGGCAGCGGCTAAGCCGTTGGGAGGAAGCCTTGAAGTTGCAATTGCGCCAGACAGCAATGTCAACCGCGCCACACGGTCTGACACGCTCGGCACCGTCTTGGGCGATTTCACGTTGAGCGATGATGCGCGGGCAAAGTCGGGGCTTGGTGTTGCCACACGAGTCCAAGCCTATGCGCGTCTGCCCTTGGGCGTCAAGGCGCGCTTGCTGGCGCGTGTTTCGGGCAGCGGTGATTTCTACCGCGCTCATGAATTTGACGATTATGCTCTGGCTTTTCAGGTCGGGCCGGAACTTGTTTCCGGGGCTGACAGGCTAACGCTGTCGGCGGGGCCATCATGGCGCTGGTACGGGCAGGAACCGCTTTCGCGCGGCTGGGGCGGATCGGCCGTCTTCCAGCACCCACTCGGCAAACGCACCCAGATCAGGAATGAGGGCGCATTCTCCCGGCTGAAAAACCTGCGCAACAATCTTCAAGATTCGACCGTTTACGCCGGGACCGTTGCCGTTGACCGAGCATTCAGTGCCAGCTTTGGTGGCGGACTGCAAATCCGCGTAAGCCGGACGGCGGCGAGAGATCCGGGCTGGTCCGATTGGACACGCGGCACGTCAGGTTTTTTTTCAAGGAATGGGGCCGGACCACGCTGGTGCTCGACGGCAGCTATTCGCGCTTGACCGCTGACGCGCGGCTGTTCCTCTATCCGGCGAAGCGCGTCGATGACCGTTTCAGCATCGGCCTTGGAGCAACCTTCCGCGCCATCCAATGGAAGGGTCTGGCGCCCTACGCGCGCGTTCGCGCTGAACGCAACCGCTCCGCCGTGGGCATCTACGATTTCAGTCGCCGCGCCGCCGAATTCGGCGTGACTTCAGCATTTTGACAGGGAAAATCAGTGCAGACCAATCAAAACGCCATAAAGGCAACGACATCCGCCATGACTCTGGCGTTCATGCTCTCGGCATGCGGCGGCGGCGTTAACAGCACGCCGGTCCCTGCGCCCACTCCCACTCCCGCGCCAACGCCAACGCCAACGCCAACGCCAACGCCAACCAATGTGTCTCTTGAACCTCTGACAGCAACTCAGTCATTCACAAACATTGCAGCAACGCAAACCGCGCAATTCGATTTGAGCAGCTCGAATACCAACTCCGGCAGTTCGGCCAGCGCACCGCTGTCGATCACTTATGATGCGACGGGGGGCACCTATACCATAAGCACGGGCGGACGCAGCCAAACCTTTAGCCCATCGGACATCACTTCTAGCGAGCAAGGACAAGCTGTATTCTCGAAAACTGAGACCGCCGGTCGTGATTTCCTGACTCTTTGGGCACCTAGCTTTGGCGGGACCGGGCCTCGCTATGTGGGCCGGGGCCTGTGGCAGCGCAACAGAGTCAGCGGAAACGTCCAGGATACCACACTGGACATGTTCACCTACGGAATTGAGACCGCATCTCCCGCCATTCCCCGTGTGGGAACGGCAGCATTCCTTACCGACGTATTTGGTGTCACGACCAAACCTGGGACTCAGCCGCGTTCATTCTCTGGCACCGGCAATTTCAACGTAGATTTTCTCACTGGTGCCTTCAATTCCGTCACGCCGGTCACCGAAAGGGAGCTGGTATCTGGCGCAGGTGCTTCGGGCGGCGGTATTAATGTGGTCCTCGCTGGAAGACTTTCGGCGGGTGATGGCACATTTTCCGGTTTTGCAGCTTACGGCGGATCAAATAGCCGGTCTCAGGGTTCAGTCGATGGTCGTTTTTACGGCCCGACAGCAAATGAGGTGGGAGCGACATTCACTACAGCAGGTGTGGACGGGAGCTCGGCGACCGGGGGCCTAATTGGTACAAAGTCAAATGGCCCAATTTCTGCAAATCTGGCGCTGACGAATTTTGTGGTAGACGAACTTTTTTACACGTCGAACCATTGGGTTGAACTGGTCAACAGTGGTCAGAATTCCCAAATCGGATCAGGCAATGGACAGCTGACAATCCGGACTGACGGTTCAATCTCCTTTTCTGGCCCTCGCTCAGACATGGCTAATGGGTCGATCGCGGCATCCGACAAGATTGCGCCTAGTGCGCCCTATTTCGTCACCTACCGCAAGTCCGTAGACGGCTTCACAGTTACCGCAGACTTTTACAAACCAAGTAGTTCTAGCAGCGAATTGGTTTTCACATACACGAGCTTCGCTCATTTTAACGAACTTCTTGAAATACTTAATGCGGCCAATCGTTACAATATCTACACGGTCTATGGTATTCCAACCGATACAGGAATCGTTTATGCGCGAAAAGGAACCGCAAGCTATTCTGGCGTTGCTTACGGCACAGGCATAGATGCTGCCGGAAATGCGGTTTACAAGGTCACCGGAACGTCCCGTTTCGACGCGAACTTTTCCGCCGCATCATTGAGTGGCGCACTGAACATTCAAGGCCAATCTGGTTCGAACACACAGAATTTCGGCACTCTCAACTTCGCCACTACTATCATAAACGGCTATCCGGTGACAGCAGATCTAACAAAAAACGGGACCAACTGGGGGACGATTTCAGCTCGCTTCTTTGGCCCCGTTGCACAGGAAATCGGTGCTACGTTTGGCTTCACCGTGCCGTCAGGACAACCGGGCGCCGGAATCGAGGTTACGGGCGCTGCTCTCGCCAAATAAAGGGGCATTCAAAGCACCTTTCCGAATATCCGCGAGTTCGGGCTGCGTGCGATAGCCAAGGCGATGTTGCTCAGTCCGCCAAATTTCGCTCATTGATGTAAATTATTGAAAAATGGATGCTACCTCAGGATTCCATGCCTCAAATTTGAAGAAAAGAAAGTGCAGAGAAAACAGGGGCAGCATCGGCCGTCCTTTGCCCTTGCATTTTGAGAACATGACCTGTCCTGCGGTGACAACGATAATCCGCTGGCCCGAAAACTGAGCTTCGGCTTTGGCCTTTTGCCCAGCCAGAACCTGCCATTCAACAAACCGGCCCAATAGCAGCCGCAATTCATGTCCAGCGCGGAGACGGCAGAGTGGCGGGTTTTAACATTGAACCGGCCGCTGAACTCGTCAGGCGGGAATGGCCGTTAAGTCCCACGATTCGGCGTTCCGCTTCCGGCAGCAGGCGACCAAACTTACGCCGTTCAGGGCTTCGGTGGGAAGGTCTGTTTGTGCCGGAACCTGCCAATTGCGATCATCTTGAGCCTTCGTCGCGCTCACGAACTTCGGGACCGAGGCAATCGGCGTGTTTTTTCCGAACAGGGCGACAACATGGTCCGGAAACACACTGCCAGTCATGTGCGATCCGCTGGGCTTTTGGACAATGGCGGCTGATGCCGGATCGTGACCGAGAAGCCAGGAGAGGCATCTCCCATCACGACTACGGCGTTCAGGCTGCTGGCGAGCGCGGCAACGATGTTCGTGCCGAGGCCGCCGCCAGCTTTGGGCATCCCGGCATCTTGTCGGCCCACACCATTATCGGTCACGGCCAGCGTCCACAACCCATCTACGATATGGTAGCAGACAGTGATCTGGTTGTGGCTGTCGGCATTCGGAAATGCGTATTTGATCGCATTGATAACCAGTTCGGTGACGACAAGGCCTATACTCACGGCGTCCGACGATGGGATCATGCAGTCGTCCGATGAGACCTTAATCTCGACTGGCTGGTCGGCGCTGATCATTGATGAACCCAACCCTGCACACAGTTTCATAAGGTAATTGCCGACTTCGATCTGATCGACGCCGTCGGTCATGTCGAGATAGCGCTGCACTGCAGCGACCGACATGACCCGCTGATGCGCGTCCCGCAGGTGAAAGCTGGTCTCATCCGAATTCACTGATCGTGCCTTGAGTAGCAGGATGCTCGCGATGATTTGCAGGCTGTTGGCGACGCGGTGCTTCATCTCCTGCAGCAGCACGTCGTTCTGGCGCCGTAATTCTTCCGAGCGCGCGAGGAGTGCATCCTTGTCGCGCTCGGCAGCGCGCCGTTCCGTCACATCACGAAACGCCAGCAGGATCGCCATCGTATCGCTCTCTTCATATAGTACCTTGCGCGCATTGAGCAGCATTACTCGTCTGCCGATTTCGGGAAAATCATGCTCGACCTCAAAGCCATCCATCTCCACGCGTTCGGGCAGGATAGTTTCGAGCAGCAGCCGCAGCGCGGGAATGTCCCACTGCCCGTGGCCCAGCGCATAAAGCATCCTTCCTTGGGTTTCAGAAGGCTCGACTTTGAACACCTCATAGAACGAGCGGCTGGCTTCGAGAACGCGCAGATCGACATCTAGCACTAGGAACGGCTCGGGGATGGTGTTGACGATCGCCTGCGCGAGCAGATTCGCTTCGTCCAGCGTCCGCACCGGGAGCGTGATCTGCATCAGGAGTTTCTCCGGACCGGCGATCGGGTTGTCATCGTTGCTCGCCTCGCGCATCAGGCGCGGGCACGATCATCCCACAGTCACAGGACGCCTGGATTTGTGGTCAGGTGATCCACTCCAATACCACGTCGAAAGGACATAGCCTAATCGAGGCTGTTATCCGTGTTGGGGTGCGCGGTCCCGTCGATGATACAGATGGATCTTTAGAACGACAGCCTTGTTGGCGACTCTCGCCGTCCTGCCGTCCGCGCTTGAGGCTTCAGTTGTCGACCACTTCCGGTCGTACAGGAGTCCGATGGCCAACGATAGGTTCAGTGAAAACCCGCCATTCAAATCGAGTGCGCGCGGTTGGTGCGCTCTGGCCGTGCCAATGGCAATGGTGGCGCGGGATGCAGTAATCGTTGATTCAATCCCTGCTCCAAGCGTTATTGGCTTTTCCGATCACTTCAGTTAGGTGAGGTATCGACGGGCAGACTAGTCCGCCTTTCATTGATCGCGCCGGTGCCCCCGAAAGGGGCTTAATCGGGAATGCGGTGCGGAAGCTTGCTTCCAAATCCGCGGCTGTCTCTGCAACTGTAAGCGGATAGCGCGATGTACATCGCTCCTCTTGGAAGGGGCAGCCACTGGGCCGGACGCTAAATCATGCGAGGTCTGGGAAGGCGTGCATCAAGCTGTGACCCGTGAGCCAGGAGACCTGCCGGCGTCTGGTCGCTCTTGCCTTGGTCCAGAGGATGGCTGCGGCACGGTGAACTCCGTCTGAGCGACGAACGAGCGGCTGGGGCCGCATCGGAGACGTGCGTCGGCCGCCCATGGCGTCCGGCCGCCGCGCGTGTCGCCCGTTCGCGCGGGTTTGCCCCGGCCACGTCGCAAGACGCCGGGGGACTATTTAGTGATCAAGACCATTACTACCAGCAGCGCCCTTGCGCTGATCTGTATCGGAAAACCGGCATTTGCCGAAACCTCTGAAAAGGCATCGCAAACAAGCGCGGATGCAGTCGTGGCGGGTAACGACATTGTGGTTTTCGGTCGCGGTGAGGCCATGATCGGCACTGCCAAATCAGCGAGCGAAGGAAGCGTCGGAGGGGCCGATCTCCTCGTGCGGCCTCTTCTCCGCGTGGCCGAACTGCTGGAAGCGGTGCCCGGGCTGGTTGCAGCCCAGCATTCTGGGAGCGGCAAAGCCAACCAGTATTTCCTGCGCGGTTTCAACCTCGACCATGGGTCTGACTTCAGTACCTATATCGATGATGTGCAGATGAACTTTCGTACCCACGGACATGGTCATGGCTATCTCGACCTCAACGGCCTCATTCCGGAGATCGTGGGCCGGGAGGATTTTCGTAAAGGGCCCTACCGCGCCGATGGCGGTGATTTCGCTCTGGCGGGAGCAGCCTATATGACGACCATCAAGGGTTATGACCGGCCATGGGCATCGGCCGAGACTGGTTCATATGGTTGGCGCCGCGTCGCTGCGGGTGGAACATTGCACGACCTGGGCGGCGGAGACCTCACGCTTGTCGCCCAGGCCAAGGCCTATGACGGACCGTGGCAGGAACCTGAACGTCTGCGCCATTACTCGGGGTTCGCGAAATATAGCATGCCGACCGGTGCGGGCACATTGGAGGCATCTCTCCATGCCTACCGGGCGACATGGCACCCAACCGAGCAAATCCCCGAGCGCATTATCGGCACGGCGTTGTGTGCGGATGTGTTCTGCTCTCCAGATCCTTCCGCGCGGGGTGAGACGACGCGCCTGGTGGCTAACATCGCGGTCAAGCAACCGACATGGCGCGCCAATGTCTATGCCCAGTTTTACGACTGGTCGATGTTCTCGAACCCCACTTACACCGATCCGGATGGCACAAGCGCGCAGATCAAGCAGTTCGACCGGCGTTGGGTCCTCGGGCTGTCCGCACAAAAACATTGGGAAATCGCTGACAGTCTGGCTGTGAGCCTTGGCACCGAAAACAGATACGACGCCGTCGGGAATGTTGGTGTCGATCGAACGGCTGCCCGCGCATTTCTTGAATCTCTCGGGCACTATCGGGTCGGGGAATTGTCTTCCGCGCTCTACGGCGAAGTCGCTTGGAAACCCTTGGCGGGACTGCGTGTGACAGGTGGTCTTCGCGGGGACTATTATCACTATTCCGTGCGTGCACGAGATTCTGTTGCGGCGTCGCTGGGCGAAGGCAGTGGCTCAGCGTCGATTCTCTCTCCCAAGGCGTCAATCGCCTATCAGGTTACGCCGCATCTTGAACTCTACGCCAACTGGGGCCGTGGATTCCATTCCAACGATGTTCGGGGTGCGGTCAACAGGGACACGCCTGTTCCCGTTCTGGTTCGCGGCATCGGCAAGGAACTGGGAGGACGCATTCAATTCTCCGGGGTCACGTTAACCGCGACTTACTGGTGGCTGCATGTCGGCAGCGAACTTCGTTTCATTGGCGATTCCAATGCTGTTGAACCGTCGGGTGCCAGTGGGCGTCATGGCTATGAAATCGTCGCCTTCTGGCGGCCGTTCCCTTGGCTTGCGCTTGATGGAAACTATACCGCCAGCCATGCGCGCTTCGACAATGGCGATCACATCCCCAATGCATTTGAGAACGCGGCTTCAGCCGGTGCCGCCATCATTCTTGATCCCTGGGAAGCCAGCATTCGGGTGCGCCACCTTGGACCTTCTCCGCTTGTCGAGGACAACAGTGTCCGGGATCGAGGCAGCACCGTCATGAATGCCCGGGCCGCGTGGAAGGGCAAGAAGGTCGAGATATTTAGAGAAGTGCTGAACATCTTCGACAGCCGGGACAAGGACATCGCCTATTATTACGAGTCCTACATCCCCGCCTTCGATGCAGGTGCTCCGGTGGAAGGCCGGTTGAGCCGCGTGGTCGAGCCTCGAACTGTGAGGATTGGCGCAAAGGTCAATTTCTAGCGAAATCCCTTGATGGGCGGCGCTGCAGCACGTCTGCGGCGCCATCCTTCGTTTGTATATTCCTCAATCGCCGAGCCAATCATGCACCTCACGAAGTCACTGCCATCCCTGTCTCTGCGCCGACGAATTGGTGCCTTGTTTGCCGGATTGATCGCCGCCAACATTGGGGTCTGGGTCTGGGCATTCAGCCTGTTTCATGCACAGCCGTTAATGCTCGGCACCGCTGTGCTTGCCTGGGGGCTGGGCCTGCGTCACGCGGTTGATGCCGATCATATTGCGGCGATTGACAATGTGACCCGCAAGCTGATGCAGGACGGGCAGCGCCCGGTTTCGGTCGGATTCTGGTTCGCGATCGGGCATTCCGGAATCATTGCCATAGCATCGATCATCATTGCGGTGACGGCCAGCGCGCTGTCGCAGTTCGGCGCCTTCAAGGAAATCGGTGGCGTGATTGCAACCGTGATTTCCGCGCTTTTCCTGTTCACGATCGCCGGCATGAACCTGGTCATCCTGCGCTCTGTCTGGCGGACTTTTGCCCATGTTCGTGCAGGCGGCAGCTATGCCGAGGACGATCTTGATCTGCTATTGGGTGGGCGCGGTCTGCTTTCCAGACTGTTCAGGCCGATGTTCCGCCTCGTGAACAAAAGCTGGCATATGGCCCCGCTGGGGTTTCTGTTCGGGCTTGGGTTCGATACAGCAACCGAAGTTGCCATTCTGGGCATGTCGGCCAGCCAGGCCGCCGATGGCCTGTCGATCGGGACAATCCTGGTCCTGCCCGCCCTGTTCGCGGTCGGTATGGCCCTCATCGATACGGCGGACGGCGTGGTGATGCTGGGCGCTTATGAATGGGCCTTCGTGAAGCCGATCCGCAAGCTCTACTACAACATCACCATCACCCTGATCTCGGCCATCGTGGCGATTGTCATTGGTGGAATCGAAACGCTGGCCCTGATTGGCGACAAGCTGGCCCTTACGGGTGCGCCATGGCGGATCGCCATTGAACTGGGTGAAAATTTCAATGGTCTGGGCTTCGCCATCATCGGTCTTTTCGTGTTCTGCTGGCTGGCGAGTTACGCGATCTATCGATGGAAGCGGTTCGATGAAATCGAGGTTTCGGTCGGTGCCTGACCGTCCACGTTGCGTGAAGCAACATCATCAATTGGCTTGGCTGGCATTTTCGTCTAGAGCGCGCGGTGAAGGATCGGGGTAACCCGCCCTTCAATGATCGCGCCGGTGCCCCGCAAGGGGCTTAATCGGGAATGCGGTGCGGGAGCGTGCTCCCAAATCCGTGGCTGTCCCTGCAACTGTAAGCGGATAGCGCGATGCACATGCTCCTGAATTCAGGAGCAGCCACTGGGCAGCGCGCAAGCGCCAAGTCTGGGAAGGCGTGCATCAAGCTGTGACCCGCGAGCCAGGAGACCTGCCGGCGCACCGGTCGCTCTTGCCTGATCCAGGGGATGGTCACGGCACGGTAACTCTCCGTCTGAGCGACGAAGCTGTGTGGCTGGGGCTGCACGGGTTGCGTGGTTACGGGTGCTTTGTCGCGCCCGCCCGTCGTCGCGCGCCGACCGGACTTGTCCGGCAAGCCCCGCCGTGTCTCGCTCTGGCGCGCGGGGAAGTTACTATGCCAGACCTGTCCAAGGCGTCCCTGTCCAAGGTGCCGGTCACCATCATCACGGGCTTTCTGGGCGCGGGGAAAACCACGCTCATCAGCCACCTGATCCACAATGCCGGTGGCCGCAGGCTGGCCGTGGTGGTCAACGAATTCGGTTCGCTGGGTGTGGATGGCGAGATTCTGCAGTCCTGCGCCATTCCTGATTGCCCGGCGGAAAACATCGTAGAGCTGGCCAATGGCTGCATCTGCTGCACCGTGGCGGACGATTTCATCCCGACGGTGGAAAAGCTGCTGGCGCTTGATCCGCGCCCCGATCACATCCTGATCGAGACATCGGGTCTGGCGTTGCCAAAGCCGCTGCTCAAGGCGTTCGACTGGCCTGCGATCCGCAGCCGGATCACCGTGGACGGCGTGCTGGCGCTGGCCGATGCCGAAGCGGTCGCGGCAGGCCGGTTCGCGCCCGATGTGGCAGCGCTTGACGCCCAGCGCGCCGCCGATCCGAGCATCGATCACGAGACGCCGCTGTCGGAAGTGTTCGAGGATCAGCTGGCCTGCGCCGACATGATCCTGCTGACCAAGGTCGATCTGGCCGGACCCCAAGGCGTAGCCGCCGCGCGCGCGATCATCGCGGCAGAGCTTAGTCGCCCGGTTCCGGTGATAGAACTGACCGAAGGCGTGGTCGATCCGCGTGTGATCCTGGGGCTTGATGCCGCAGCCGAGGACGACATCGCCGCGCGCCCATCGCACCATGATGGTGAGGATGATCACGAACACGACGACTTTGACAGCACCGTTATCGAATGGGGCGAGATCGCCGATCCGGCGGCGCTGGTCGCGCGGATCGAGACGCTGGCCCGCGATCACCATATCCTGCGCGTAAAGGGCTATGCCGCCGTTGCGGGAAAGCCGATGCGGCTGCTGGTGCAGGCGGTGGGCGCGCGGGTGCGGCACCAGTACGATCGCCCGTGGCGCCCTGACGAGCCGCGCCGCACCACGCTGGTCGCCATTGCCGAGCACGATCACGTCGACGCCGATGCCATTCGCGCGGTGCTGCTGGCGTAAGGCGCGGGCCATGCACGTCATTTTCCGCGAAACGCACGGGATGGAGGAAACCGCCGTCCCGCAGGATCTGGGGCAAGAGCCCGCGGATCTTGTGGTCCTGTCCTTTTCGGACAGCGATCTGGGGGCGTTCGCGGCGGCATGGCATCAGGCCCGTGCAGACGATGCGACATTTCCTTCGCTGCGGCTCGCCAATCTGGCGGCGCTGATGCATCCGCTGTCGGTCGACACGTATGCCGAGCGGACGCTGTCGGGCGCAAAGGCGATCCTGATCCGGCTGATCGGCGGCACGCCCTATTGGAGCTACGGGCTGCAACAGGTCGAGGCGCTGGCCCGGTCGCGCGGGATCGTGCTGGCCGTGCTGCCCGGCGACGGCTTTGAGGATGCGCGGCTGGATGCGGCCTCGACCGTGCCGGTGACCGCGTTGCGCGAACTTGCGCAGTGGTGCGATGCTGGCGGTGCAAGGGCGGCGCAGGCGGCGCTTGCCGCGCTGTCGCAGCTGGCGGGGCTGATTGATGCCCCCGCCCGGACATTCGATCCGCTGCTGATGGCGGGAGGCTGGCATCCCGGCCGGGGCGTGATCGATCTTGAAGCCTTTGCGCGCGATCCCGCAAGGCCGCTGGTCCTGATCGTGTTCTATCGTTCTTACCTGACCGCCCACGATCTGGACCCGTTTGCCGCCCTGCATACCGCGTTCGAGCAGCGCGGTTTCGATGCATTGTCGATCTTCGTCCCCTCGCTGAAAGCCCCGCAGGTGCGCGAACAGGTGGACCGCTGGGTGCGCGGGCTTGGCCCGGCAGCGATCATCAACGCTACCGCTTTTTCCGCGCGGGGCGATGACGGCGCCACCCCGCTTGATGGCGCGGGCGTTCCCGTGTTTCAGCTGGCGCTGGCCACGTCCGGGCGCGCGGGATGGGCAGCGGCTTCGCGCGGGCTTTCCCCGGCAGACCTTGCCATGCACGTGGTCTTGCCCGAAATTGACGGGCGGGTGTTTGCAGGCGTCGCCAGCTTCAAGGAGGCGGGGACGCGCGATCCCGCGCTTGGCTTTGCCCGCACCATCCATCGCGCCGATGCAGGCCGGGTTGGGGCGATCACCGCGCGGGTGGCGGGCTGGATCGCACTTGCCCAAACGCCGGTTGCAGAACGGCGGGTTGCGCTGGTCCTGTCTACTTATCCCGGCAAGACATACCAGATGGCCCACGCCGTGGGGCTGGATGCGCTGGCTTCTGCCGAGGCGATCCTGGCCGATCTGGCCGAGGCGGGATATGCCACTGACGCGCAGGCCGGACTGGCAGCGCTCCTTCAATGCACACATCAGCACTGGCCGATGGCAGAGTACCGCAAGGCTTTGGCAGCACTGCCCGATACCCTGCGCGCTGAACTTTTCGCCGCATGGGGCGAGCCGGAAGCCGATGCTGCCGCCGCCGATGGCGCGTTCCGTTTTGCCGCGCTGCCCATCGGCAACGCGCTGGTAGCCTTGCAGCCCGAACGCGGCGAACGCGCCCATCGCGACGGCGACTATCACGACCTGTCCCGCTGCCCGCGCCATGGCTATGTGGCGTTCTACCTGTGGCTGCGCCAGCGAAGCGTGGACGCGCTGGTGCATATCGGCGCACATGGCACACTGGAATGGCTGCCGGGCAAATCAGTCGCGCTGTCCGATGCTTGCTGGCCCGAGGCGCTGACCGGCGCGATGCCGGTGATCTATCCGTTCATCGTCAACGATCCCGGCGAAGCGGCGCAGGCCAAGCGCCGGATCAGCGCGGTTACGATCGGGCACGTTCCCCCGCCACTGGTGCAAACGCAAAGCGGTGCGGGGCTGGCCCGGATCGAGGCGCTGCTGGATGAATTCTCCAACGCTGGCGGGCTGGACCCGGCCCGCCGCGACCGTCTGCAAGTGAACATCCGCGACGAAGCGCGCGTGCTGGGACTTGAGGCGGAACTGGGCCTTGATGACGCGGCCACGCTGGTCGAGGCGATCACCCGGATCGACCGCTTCGTTTGCGATGTAAAGGACAGCCAGTTCGGTGACGGGCTGCATGTGTTCGGGCGGGGAGATCAGGGCGCAGCCGAGCGGGCCGGATTGCTGGCGGCACTCGACGGACGCCGCGTTCCGCCCGGTCCCTCCGGCTCCCCCTTTCGCGGGCGCAGCGATGTGCTGCCAACCGGGCGAAACCTTTATGCGATAGACCCGCGCGCCGTGCCTTCACGCGCGGCCCATGCCCAAGGGGTGACACTGGCAGAGGAGCTGATCCGGCGGCATCTGCAGGATCACGGCGATTATCCGCGCGGGCTGGTGGTCGATCTGTGGGGATCGGCCACGATGCGCACGGCGGGCGAGGAATTCGCCATGGCGCTGCACCTGCTGGGCGCAAAGCCGCTGTGGGACACCGCGTCCGAACGGGTAACAGGCATCGAAATCCTGCCGCTGGCGCTGCTGGACCGGCCGCGTATCGATGTGACGTTGCGGATTTCCGGCCTGTTCCGCGATGCCTTTCCTGCGCTGCCGATACTGTTTGGCCAAGCGGTGCGCGCGCTGTGTTTGCGCGATGAACCGGCGGACTGGAACCCGTTTGCAGGGCAGGCTGCGGCACCGCGCGTCTATGGCCCGGCCCCCGGCAGCTATGGACTGGGTCTTGGCGATGCAGCCGAGGTCTATACTGAAGCGGCCCGGCGCGCTGCTGGTGAGGCATGGCTGGCGGCATCGGACCATGCGTTTGACGCAGCCTCCGATGCGATCGGAACCTTTGCCGATCCTGACGGCCTGCGCCAGCGTGTTGAAGGAGCGGACGCCTTTGTCCATCTTCAAGACTTGCCCGAAACCGATCTGCTGCTGGCCGCCGATTATGCCGCGCACGAGGCGGGCTTTGCCGCTGCCAAGGCGCTGATCGGTGGTTCGGCGGCGCTCTACCACCTCGACAATCGCGATCCGGGGCGCACCGTTGCGCGCACCCTGACCGAAGAGATCGCCCGCGTGGTCCGCGCCCGCGCGGCGCACCCAGGCTGGGTGGCGGGCATGATGCGGCACGGCTTTCGCGGGGGGGCAGAACTGGCCGCGACGCTGGACCATATGGGTGCCTTTGCGCACCTTTCAGGCAGCGTACCGCCGCATCTGTTCGACCTTTATCACGACGCGACACTGGGCCAGACCGATGTTCGCGCATTTCTTGAACGCGAGAATCCGGCTGCGCTGGCGGCGATGGAAGCCCGCTTTGCCGCGCTCCATGCCGCCGGGCTGTGGCAGACCCGGCGCAATTCCATCCTCGCCAGCCTGCCAAGGCTTGAGGACAGGGCATGAGCAGTTTTGCGGTGAAGGGCTGGTGCCCCGATGCCTGGCACCCGATGATGGCGGGCGACGGGCTGCTGGTGCGGGTAAAGCCTCGGCTTGGCCGCCTGACGCGGGCGCAAGTGCTGGGCCTGTGCGATGCCGCCGTGGTGCACGGCAATGGCCTGATCGACATGACCGCCCGCGCCAATCTCCAGCTTCGCGGGGTGCCTGAAACTGGCTGGCAGGCGCTGCTCGACCGGTTGCTGGTGCTGGATCTGGTGGACCCTGACCCTGTCATCGAACAGCGGCGCAACATTCTGGTCGCGCCGGATTGGCGGGTCGGTGATGACAGCCATCGCATTGCGGGCGCGTTGCTGACCCGGCTGGATGAGTTGCCCGATCTGCTCGGTAAAGTGGGCTTTGCCATCGATGCCGGTCAGACCTGCATTCTGGGTGGCGAGGCGGGCGATTTCCGCATTGAGCGCGGCGGCGATGGCGGTCTGATCCTGCGCGCCGATGGCCGCGCCACCGGTATGGCGGTTGCTGCTGGCAGGGAAGTGGACGCGCTGATCGCGCTCGCCCACTGGTTTGCGGCCAGCGGCGGCGCGAAAGCGGGGCGCATGGCGCGACACCGGCTGGTCCTGCCCGAATGGGCCTGTGGCGACATTCTGCCCGCGCCGTCGGCTGCTTGCATCGTGCCGGGCCTTCATGATCTGGGCCTCCGTGATGGGAGTTGGGCCTATGGCTTGCCGTTTGGCCGGATAGAGGCGCGGATACTGGCCGGGATGGTGGAAGCATCGCCCGCCGCAGCGGTGCGGATCACGCCGTGGCGTGTGCTGCTGGTGGAAGGCGCGCCTGCCGTTTGCGCCGGTGGGCTGATCGATAATCCTGCCGACCCGCTGCTGCATGTCGATGCTTGCCCCGGCGCGCCCTGCTGCCCGCAGGCCTCGGTTGAAACCCGCGATCTTGCCCGCCGCCTTGCACCGCATGTCGCCGGGCGGCTGCATGTTTCGGGCTGTGCCAAGGGCTGCGCCCGCCAGCGCGCCGCCGATGTCACGCTGACCGGCCGCGATGGCCTGTTCGATCTTTCCCTGAACGCACCCGCCGGTGCGTTGCCAGTTCGCTCTGCGCTCAGCCCAGCCGAGCTTCTCGCCCATTTCGGAGCCGCTTGATGCCCCATATCTATGAAACCGATGGCGCGGCCATCTATCGCCAGTCTTTCGCCATGATCCGCGCCGAAGCCGATCTGGCGCCCTTTTTCGCTGATGAGGAACCGGTGGCGGTGCGCATGATCCACGCCGCCGGGATGGTGGACCTTGCCGCGCATATCCGCTTCTCACCCGGCTTTGCCAGTGCGGCGCGGGCGGCGCTGGCCGCTGGCGCGCCGGTGCTGTGCGATGCGCGGATGGTGTCCGAAGGGATCACCCGTGCGCGGCTGCCTGCTGATAATCAGATCATCTGCACCCTGAATGCGCCGCAAGTGCCCGACATGGCGCGGGCAATGGGTAACACCCGCTCTGCCGCCGCACTGGAACTGTGGCGGCCGCATCTGGCAGGCGCGGTGGTGGCCATCGGCAACGCGCCAACCGCGCTGTTCCATCTGCTGAATATGCTGGAAGATCCCGATTGCCCGCGCCCTGCGGCGGTCATCGGCTGTCCGGTGGGCTTTGTCGGCGCGGCCGAATCCAAGGCCGCGTTATGGGCCGCGCCGCCGGTGCCGTGCTGCATCGTTGAAGGGCGGCTGGGCGGCAGCGCGATCACGGTTGCTGCGATCAACGCTTTGGCGAGCGGCACCGAATGAGCGCGGCCCTTTCCTGCGGGACGATCCACGGCGTGGGTTTGGGTCCGGGTGCGCCCGATCTGTTGAGCGTTCGCACTGACCGGCTGGTGCGTGGCGCCCGCCACGTGGCCTATTTCCGCAAGGCCGGGCGACCAGGACAGGCGCGGCGGATTGTCGAAGGAATGCTGCGCCCCGACGTGATCGAAATCCCGATGGAATATCCGGTGACGACCGAGATTCCGTTATCCGACCCGCGCTACAACGACTGTCTTTCCGCTTTCTATGCCGAATGCACGCAGCGATTGGTCATGCTGGCGCAGGCAGGCGAAGACGTGGTCGTGCTGTGTGAGGGCGATCCGTTTTTCTACGGTTCATTCATGCATTTGCACACCCGGCTGGCGGGCACGGTTCCGGTGGCAGTGGTTCCGGGTATCACCGGCATGGCCGGGGCGTGGAACGCAACCGGCATCCCGATCACCTGGGGCGACGATGTGCTGACCATCGCGATGGCGACCCTGCCCGAGGATGAACTGGTGCGACGCATCCGCGATACAGATGCGCTGGTGGTGATGAAGATCGGGCGCAACCTGCCCAAACTGCGCCGCGCGGTGGCCGCTGCCGGGCGCGAGGATGCGGCATGGCTGGTCGAACATGCCGCCATGCCAGGTCAGCGGGTCACGCGGCTGATCGAGGCCGAAACGGTCACGCCCTATTTCTCGATCCTGCTGATTCACGGCCAGGGGCGCCGGCCATGAGTGCCGGGGCCATGAGCGGCTGGCTGGCCATCGCCGGTCTGGGGCCGGGCGACGAGGCGCTGATTACGCCCGAAGTCACCGCCGCTCTGGCCGGGGCAAGCGATGTCATCGGCTATATTCCCTATGTCGCCCGGATCGCCCCGCGCGCCGGGCTGACACTGCATCCGTCCGATAACCGGGTGGAGCTGGACCGGGCCGCCCATGCGCTGGAACTCGCGGCGCAGGGGCGGCGCGTGGTGGTGGTATCATCGGGCGATCCGGGCGTTTTCGCGATGGCCGCCGCCGTGTTCGAGGCGCTGGAGGCAGGCCCGGCCCACTGGCGCGATCTCGACATCCGGGTGCTGCCCGGCATCACCGCGATGCTGGCCGCCAGCGCGCGGGCGGGGGCGCCGCTGGGTCATGATTTTTGCGCGATCAATCTGTCGGACAATCTCAAGCCGTGGAATTTGATCGAAAAACGGTTGCGGCTGGCGGCAGAGGCGGACTTTGCCATGGCCTTCTACAACCCGAGGTCAAAAGCCCGGCCCGAAGGTTTCGAACGTGTGCTGGAATTGCTGCGCGAAGTGTGCGGCCCGGATCGCCCGATCTTGTTCGCCCGCGCCGTATCGACGCCCGACGAGCAATTGCGGATCGTACCGCTGGGTCAGGCCCGTGCAGACATGGCCGACATGCGGACCATGGTGATCGTCGGATCAAGCCTGACGCGGATCATCGAACGGCCAAGTGGGCGAAAGCTCGGTCCGATCCTCTACACGTCGCGTTCGGCCTTGGGTTCGGCGTCATGACCCAGCCAGACCAGTACATCTTCCGGGCGATAGCATTCGGCCCGGCCCGGAACGGCAGGGCGATCAATCATCAGGACCGGCAGGCCCAGATCCCGTGCGGCGATCAGCTTGGCCTCTGCGCCTTGCCCGCCAGCGTTCTTGCACACCAACAGATCGATGGCGTGCGCCTCCATCAATGCGCTGTCGCCTGTGGCGGTGAACGGCCCGCGATCGACGATCAGGGTGTGATGGGGCAAGCCCGGCGGCTGGTCTGGCGCATCGACAAAGCGCAACAGATAATGATGCTGCGGCTGGGCAGCGAAGGCTGCCACATGCATCCGGCCCAGCGCCAGCATTACGCGGCGGGAGTGCCCGGCCAGCGCTGCCACCGCACCGTCGATGCTGGCAACGCGGGTCCAGCGGTCTCCGGCGACCGGTTGCCACGCCCGGCGGGTCAGCGCTACATGAGGCACTCCGGCCAGGCGGGCCGCCTCCACGGCATGGCTGCTCATCGTTGCGGCAAAGGGGTGGGTCGCGTCCACCAGATGAGTCACGCGGTGGTGGCGCAGATAATCGGCCAGCCCCGCCACACCGCCGAACCCGCCGACACGCACCGGCACCGGTTGAGCGCGGGGGTTTTCGGTCCGTCCGGCATAGCTGAGCGTCGTCGCAATGCCCCGCGCGCCAAGCAGGCGGGCAAGCGCGCTGGCCTCTGTCGTGCCGCCCAGCAGGAGGACGTTGGGCATGGCTGATATGGCTCCTGAAGCGTGGTTGACGATCATCGGCATTGGCGAGGACGGGCCGGACGGCCTTTCCGCCGCCGCCCGCACGGCGCTGGCGCAGGCCGGACTGGTCATGGGACCGGCACGGCACCTGTCGCTGCTGCCCGCGATTACCTGTACCATGATCGAATGGCCAGTACCCTTTGCCGATGGCATTGCCCTGCTGATGCAACATCGCGGGCAGCGGGTGGTGATGCTGGCATCGGGCGATCCGTTCTGGTTCGGGGCGGGAAGCAGTGTGGCGCGCCTGCTTGATCCGGGCGAATGGGTGGCGATCCCCGCGCCTTCCACTTTCACGCTGGCGGTTGCGCGGCTGGGCTGGCCGGTTCAGGATGTGGCCTGTCTTGGCCTCCATGCCGCGCCGTTAGATCGGCTCAAGCCCCACCTGGCACCAGGGCGGCGCGTCATTGCACTGTTGCGCGATGGCGCGGCGGTGGCCGCGCTGGCGGACTATCTGACCGGCCAAGGCTTTGGCGCGTCAGCGTTGCATGTGATGGAAGCGCTGGGCGGGCCGCGCGAACGGGTTCGCACCGCGCGCGCCGAGGGGCTGTCTTTCACCGACATCGCCCATCCGGTAGCGGCCGGGATCGAGTGTGCCGGGCATGGCCCGTCCTTGCCGCTGACGGCGGGCCGACCGGACCACTGGTTTGCGTCCGACGGGCAGTTGACCAAGCGTCCGGTACGCGCGCTGACGCTATCGGCGCTGGCCCCGTGTGCGGGTGAGCTGCTGTGGGATATTGGCGCGGGATCGGGATCGATCGGGATCGAATGGCTGCTGGCCCACCTGGCCAACCGGGCCTGTGCGATAGAGGCGGATCCGGTGCGCGCGGACCGTGTGCGGGCCAACGCCGCTGCGCTGGGCGTTGATCGGCTGAAAGTTGTCGTCGGGATTGCGCCGGATGCCCTGCCACCGGGACCATTGCCCGATGCGGTGTTCATCGGCGGTGGTTTATCGGAAGCCTTGCTGGACACGCTATGGGCACGTTTGCCCGCCGGAACGCGGCTGGTGACCAATGCGGTGACGCTGGAATCAGAAGCGCTGCTAGCCCGGTGGCATGGCCAGAAGGGCGGGAGCCTCCTGCGCATCGAACTGGCCGACGCCGCACCGCTGGGCAACCGGCACGGCTGGCGCGCGCGCTATCCGGTGGTGCAATGGAGCGTGACGCTGTGATCATCGCCGGGTTCGGCTTTCGGTCAGGCGTCGGCCTGCCTTCGCTGCGCGCGGCGTTCGCGCTGGCGGAGCAGGGGCAACCGCCGGTGACGCATCTGGCCACGGCGCAAGACAAGCTCGCAGCGCTGCTCCCTCTGGCCGAAGCGCTGGGCCTGCCGCTGATGGGCGTGGCGTCCGATGCACTGGCTGCCGTTTCCACCCCCACGCGCTCCATCGCCAGCCTGAACGCTCGTCACGTCGGCAGCGTGGCCGAAGCGTCCGCGCTTGCCGCTGCTGGCGCGGGTGCGCGCCTGCTGTCGCCGCGCCACATCTCCCCCGATCGCATGGCGACGTGCGCCATTGCTGCCAGTGTCAACCTTCAGGGAACCCCGACATGACCGTCCACTTCATTGGCGCCGGTCCCGGCGCGCCCGATCTTCTCACTTTGCGCGGACGCGATCTGATCGCGGGCAGCCCGGTGTGCCTTTATGCCGGGTCGCTGATCCCGGTCGCCGTGCTGGATCATTGCCCGCCGGGCGCCCGGATCGTGAACACCGCGCCGCTGGAACTGGACCAGATCATGGCCGAAATCGCCGCCGCCCATGCCGCCGGGCACGATGTGGCGCGGCTGCATTCGGGCGATCTTTCGGTGTGGTCTGCCATGGGCGAGCAGTTGCGCCGCCTGCGCGCGCTGGACATTCCCTTTACGATCACACCCGGCGTCCCGGCTTTCGCCGCCGCCGCCGCCGCGCTGGAGGCAGAGCTGACCCTGCCCGCGCTGGCGCAATCGCTGGTGCTGACCCGCACACCGGGCCGCGCCAGCACGATGCCGCCCGCCGAAAGCCTGGCCAACTTTGCCGTGACCGGCGCGACGCTGGCCATTCACCTTTCGGTTCACAATCTGGCGCAAGTGGTGGCGGACCTGACGCCGGCCTATGGCGCGGATTGCCCCGTCGCGGTGGTCTGGCGCGCCAGTTGGCCCGATCAGCGGATCGTGCGCGCCACGCTCGACACTATTGAACAGGCCATCGCCGGGAGCATGGAGCGCACCGCCCTGATCCTGGTCGGGCGGGTGCTGGCGGCGCAGGATTTTGCCGAAAGCAGCCTCTATGCGCCCGGTTATGATCGCCGGTTCAGGCCGCAGGATGCCACGTCACGTTTTGGCGGTGCGGCCGAATGAGCGCGCGCCACCAGACTCCGGGATTGATGATCGCCGCCCCCGCATCGGGCACAGGCAAGACCACGGTGATGCTGGGCCTGCTGCGCGCCCTGACCGAAGACGGGCTGGCGGTGCAGCCGTTCAAGAGCGGGCCGGACTATATCGACCCGGCGTTTCACCGCGCGGCGAGTGGCAGGCCGTCGTTCAATCTCGATAGCTGGGCGATGGAGGACGATCTGATCGCTGCCATTGCGGCGCAGGCCGGGGGCGCGGACATGGTGCTGGCCGAAGGGTCGATGGGGTTGTTCGATGGCGTGGCCAGCAAGGGTGCGTCGGGCAATGGTGCCAGCGCCGACATGGCCCGCCGGATGGGCTGGCCGATCGTGCTGGTGCTGGATGTGTCGGGGCAGGCGCAGTCCGCCGCCGCCACCGCGCTGGGGTTCAGCAGCCTTGATCCGGGGCTGCCATTTGCCGGGGTGATCCTGAACCGCGTGGCCAGTCCGCGTCATGAACGGCTGGTGCGCAAGGGCATGGAGGCGGTGGGCATTCCGGTGCTGGGCGCCCTGCCAAGGCGCGGCGACCTGACCCTGCCCGAACGCCATCTGGGGCTGGTTCAGGCGGTGGAGCATCCCGACCTTGATCGCGCGATTGCCGAGTTTGCAGCGTTCCTGCGCGCCCATGTCGATCTTGACGTTATTCGCCTTGCCGCTGGTGCCGCACCACAAGCCGACGGCGGCAACCTGCCTGCCCCTCCGGCCCAGCGGATCGCCATGGCGCGCGATGCGGCCTTTTCGTTCGTCTACCCGCATCTGATCGAAGGCTGGCGGCGCGCCGGGGCGGAGATCCTGCCATTCTCGCCGCTGGCCGATGAAGCGCCTGCCGCCCATGCCGATCTGGTGTGGTTGCCCGGCGGCTATCCCGAACTGCACGCCGGGACCATTGCGGCGGCTGCAACATTCCTGTCCGGCCTGCGCTGCCATGCGCAAACGCGGCCCGTGCACGGCGAATGCGGCGGCTATATGGTGCTGGGGCAGGGGTTGATCGACAAGAGCGGAGAACGGCACCGGATGGCCGGGCTGCTGGGGCTTGTCACCAGCCATGCCCAGCGCAAGATGCACCTTGGCTATCGCCATGCCGAACTGCTGGTGCCGGTATCGCGCCTTGCCGCCGGGACCAGGCTGCGCGGGCACGAGTTCCACTATTCAACCATTGCCGAACAGAGCGACGCGCCGCTGGCGCTTGTGACCGATGCCGAAGGCGCGGCGGTGGCCGAAAGCGGATCGCATCGCGGCCATGTCACCGGCAGCTATTTCCACATGATCGCGCCCGCTTCGTGCCGAGATGCCCAATGATCGACCTCCACCTGATCGGTATCGGCACTGGCAACCCCGATCACCTGACAGCGCAGGCTGTCGCGGCGATGAACCGTGCCGACCTGATCCTGTTGCCGCGCAAGGGGCAGGCCAAGTCCGATCTGATCGACCTGCGCCGGGAGATCTGCGCGCAGGTGCTGACGGGGCCAACGCGGATTGTGGAATTTGACTTGCCAGTGCGCGGCAATGGGGCCACTTATCTGGATGACGTCAACGCTTGGCATGATGCCATTGCCGATGCGTGGCGGGTGCAGATCGCCGAACATTTGCCCGGCGGTGGCAAGCTGGCGCTGCTCGTCTGGGGTGATCCCTCGCTGTATGACAGCACCTTGCGCATTGCTGACCGGCTGCGCAGCGCGGGGGTGGAAATCGCCGTGCGGGTGGTGCCGGGCATCACCAGTATTCAGGCGCTGACCGCTGCCCATGCCATGCCGTTGAACCCGCTGGCCGGCCCGGTGACGATCACCACCGGGCGGCTGCTGCGCGCCCATGGCTGGCCTGCCGGAGCCGACACGATTGTCGTGATGCTTGACAGCGGTTGCGCGTTCGAGGGGCTGCAACCGCAAGGCATCACCATCTGGTGGGGCGCTTATCTGGGCATGGCGCACGAGGCGCTGGAACAGGGCCCCCTGGCGCAAGCCGGTCCCCGGATCGCGTTGCGCCGGGCGGAACTGCGCGCGCGCCATGGCTGGATCATGGATGTCTATCTCATGCGAAGGGAATTGGCCGATGGAACCTGAAAACCAAGTAGAAGTTGCAGGCGGCGATGCCCGCCACGCCGAAAAGATGCGCAAGAAGCAGACCGCGCAGGCCAAGATCATGGCCAGCAAGACCCGCGAACAGGGCCTGCTGATCGTCCACACCGGCAAGGGCAAGGGCAAAACCAGCGCGGCGCTGGGCATGGTGGTTCGCGCCATTGGCCACGGCATGAAAGTGGGGGTGGTCCAGTTTGTCAAAGGGGCGATGAAAACGGGTGAAAAGGCCGTGTTCGATGCCTTTCCCGACAATGTCGAATTCAAGCCGATGGGCGAGGGTTTTACCTGGGACACGCAGGACCGCACACGCGATATCGCGGCCGCCCGCGCCGGCTGGGACGAGGTCAAGCGCATGATCGCCGATCCCAGCTATCACATGGTGCTGGCCGACGAACTGAACATCGTGCTGCGGTATGATTATCTGCCGGTCGATGAAGTGGTGGCGGTGCTGACCGCGCGCGACATGATGAAGCACGTTATCGTCACAGGCCGCAACGCCCCCGAGGCGCTGATCGAGGCGGCCGACCTTGTTACCGAAATGACCATGGTCAAGCATCCATTCCGCTCCGGCGTGAAGGCCCAGGCCGGCATTGAATTTTGACCGGGGATCGAGTTCTGAGCGCGGTCCCGCCTGTGTTCGGCGCGGAATTTGCGGAGCAATTCATGCAATTGCTGCGCTGGCGGCGCGATGTCCGGCATTTCGACCGCCGCGCCGTGGGCGAAGCGGACATGCGCGCGCTGCTGGCCTGTGCCTCGCTTGCGCCGTCGGTCGGCAATGCGCAGCCGTGGCGATTTGTGCGGGTGCGGACGCCTGACATCCGCGAGGCGCTGGCCGCCCATGCCGATGGGCAAAGTGCACAAGCGGCGGAGCGTTATGCCGGGCAGGCGCGGCACGATCACTACCTGTCGCTAAAGCTGCACGGCTTGCGTGAAGCGCCCGAACTGATGGCGGTGTTCTGCGATGAACTGCCCGAGGCGGGGCACGGCCTTGGCATTGCCACCATGCCTGAAATGCTGCGATATTCCTGTGTGCTGGCGATCCACAATCTCTGGCTCGCGGCACGGCTGCGCGGCATTGGCCTTGGCTGGGTGTCGATCGTTGATCCGCCTTTGGTTCAGGCCATGCTGGATGTACCCGCGCATTGGTCGCTGATCGCGCTGCTGTGCATTGGCTATCCGGCAGACACATCCGACACACCCGAACTGGAACGGCACGGTTGGCAACCGCGTGAACCGTGGAGCGACCGGGTGTTCGAACGATGATTTTCAATCAAAGGACCAGAAAACCATGCTGATACCCGTGGAGGACGGCCCCGCTATCGTGGCCTGCAACACTTGCCGCCATAGCGCCGATGCGCGTGAGGACTCCGCCGGGACGCGCGGCGGCGCGCAACTGGTGGCGGCGCTGCGACAGGTACAGGAGAGCGACGCGCGCTATGCCGGGGTGGCGGTGCAGGAGATGCCGTGCCTGTTCGCCTGCACCGATTTCTGCACAATCCACCTGCGCGCGCCCGGCAAGGTCGGCTATGTTCTGGGCCGGTTCACGCCGGACGAGGACGCCGCCACCGCCATTCTGGACTATGCGGTCCACTATGCCGCCAGCGAACATGGCCGGGTGCCGTTCAAGCAATGGCCGCAAGGCGTGAAGGGGCATTTCATAACCCGCACCCCGCCGCAGGGCTTCGTTGCGGAATGAGCCGGTTTGCGTCCCTTGCCGCCTTTGAAGCGGCGCTTGAGCGTTTGCCTGTGGCCGATGCGGACGCCATCACCGCTGCGCGGGCGCGGCAGGCCAGCCTGACCAAGCCCGCCGGATCGCTGGGGCGACTGGAAGACATCGCGGTGTTTATGGCCGGATGGCAGGGCACGGCGCAGCCGGTGATCGAACAGGGCCGCGCGGCGATCATTGCCGGGAATCATGGCTTCGTTGTCCACGGGGTCAGCGCCTTTCCCGCCAGCGTGACTGCCGCGATGGTCGGCAATTTCGCTGCCGGAGGTGCCGCCATCAACGCACTGGCCGGGGCCGCCGGACTTGATCTGCGGGTCATCGCACTCGATCTGGACCGGCCCACGGCGGACTTCACCATCGCTGCGGCAATGGACGAGACGGAGTGCCTTGCTGCACTTGCTGCCGGAGCGGCGGTGGTGGAGCCGGGGCTGCACCTGCTGGTCGTTGGCGAAATGGGCATTGGCAATTCAACCGCCGCCGCCGCGCTTTGCGCGCGCAGTTATGGCGGCAGTCCCGCGCAATGGGCCGGGCCGGGAACGGGCGTTGATGCGGGCGGAATTGCGCGCAAGGTAGCCGTGGTAGAGCGGGCGCTGGCCTTTCATGCCGATGCGCCGGACACCCCGTTTGAAATCCTGCGCCGGTTGGGCGGGCGCGAAATCGCAGGCGTTGCCGGGGCCGTGCTGGAGGCGCGCCGTCTGCGCATCCCGGTGGTGCTGGACGGGTTCATCAGTTGCGCCGCACTGGCGCCGCTGGCCGCCGCCGTTCCGGCGATCACCGATCATTGTCTGGCGGGCCATTGTTCGGCTGAACCGGGGCATATCCGCTTGCTGGAGCATCTGGGCCTTGATCCCCTGCTGTCGCTGGGGATGCGATTGGGCGAAGGCAGCGGCGCGGCGCTGGCCGTGTCGGTAATCCGGGCAGCGCTGGCCACGCACAACGGCATGGCCACTTTTGCGCAGGCCGGGGTGGCAGACGGCCTGTGAGCAGCTTTCCCCTTTATCTCCTGCGCCACGGTGAACCGGAAGGCGCGGGGCGGCTGATTGGTCTTACCGATGCGCCGCCTATTGCCGCCGGTATCGCGGCCTGCGCCGATCAGGCGCGGAATCTGGCGGCTGAAGTGCTGATCGCTTCCGACCTGTCGCGGGCGCGTTTGGCGGGCGAGGCCATTGCCCTTGCGACCGGTGTGCCGCTGTCAATCGATCCGCGCTGGCGCGAACTGGACTTTGGCGCATGGGACGGGATGGCTCCCGGCGATGTAGAAGGCGCGGCACTGGCGCGGTTCTGGGACGATCCCGATGGCCATGCGCCGCCCGGTGGAGAACGCTGGTCGGCGCTGGTGGAACGAGTATCCAGCGCCCTTGGCGATCTGGCCGCGCGGCCGACGCTGATCGTCACGCATGGAGGCGCGATGCGGGCGGCGCTGGCGGTGTTGTGCGGGTTTGACATGCACCAGACGTGGGCCGTTGACCTGCCCTACAATTGCCTGCTGACGTTGCGCGTCTGGCCCGGAGCAACCCCCACGGCACAGATCGCGGGGCTTTATCCGTGAGGGGCTTCATCATCGCCCTGCAATTCCTGACGCGGCTGCCTATGCCAGCTCCACTGCGGACAATCGTCGTGGATGATGCCGCGTTTGCCCGGTCGATGCGCTGGTTTCCCGCTGTAGGCCTGGTTATTGGTGCAGCGGTTGCGGGAGCCGCATGGGCAGGCGCGCTGGTCGATCACCGGCTGGGCGCATTAGCCGCACTGATCGTCTGGGTGGGCGTGACCGGCGCGCTGCACCTTGATGGCCTGGCCGACCTCGCCGATGCCAGCGGCGCGGCGCATAAAGATCGCGAGCGGCTGCTGGCCGTTCTGGCCGATCCCCATGTCGGCAGCTTCGGCGTTGTCGCGATTGTGCTCCAACTGCTGAGCAAGTTGGTGCTGCTGGATATGCTGGTGGATGCACGGGCGTTTGGCGCGCTGGTACTGGTGCCGTTTGCCGCGCGCATCGGCCCGCTGGTGTGGACATGGTGGCTGATGCCGCTGCATCAGGGGCTGGCGGCTCGATTCCGTTCCGCCATCGGCCCGATCGATCTTGCGGGCTGGGCGGCCGCGCTGGCAGCGGCGGCGTGGTTCACTCCGGCGCTGCTTGTCACACCATTACTCGTTCTGTGGTGGGGGTGGCACGTGCGCCGCGCGTTGGGCGGGATTTCCGGCGATGGCCATGGTGCAGGCATCGAGTTGATCGAAACCGGCTTGCTGCTGAGCGTGGCAATCACGGGCCTATGGATACACACGACATGAACAGCTTCAGTTTTCACGGCGGCAGGTTGGCCGATGCCATGGCGCAGTTCGGCATGGGCAAGGCGCCGTGGATCGACCTGTCCACCGGCATCAATCCGCATGGCTGGCCCGGCGCGGACAATCTGGCAGTGGACTGGCAGGCGCTGCCCGACACCGGCGCGCTGAACGATCTGGAGGCCGCTGCCGCCGCCTGTTTCGGCACTGACCCAGCCCATGTCTGTGCCGTACCAGGCACGGAGATCGGCCTGCGGATGCTGGGTGACATCCTGCCCGGCGCTGCCATCCACGCCCAGCCCAGCTATCGCACCCATGGCGAAATGATTCCCCGCAGCCGCCCCGTAGCCCTGACCGAGCTGACCGGAACGGAGGAGGCGACCATCATCCTTGCCAATCCCAATAACCCCGATGGCCGGATCATGTCGCCTGCCACCCTGCTTGGCTGGCTGGCGGCGCGGCGCGACAGCGCAGCGTGGCTGGTCGTGGACGAAGCCTTTGCCGATGCCGCCCCGCACAGCAGCCTTGCCGCCCATGTGCAGGACGGACAGCGGCTGATTATCTTCCGCTCGTTCGGCAAATTCTTCGGGCTGGCCGGGGTGCGGCTCGGCTTTGTGCTGGGACCGCGCGCGCTGATCGCGCAATATCGGCAGCGGCTGGGCAGTTGGCCGCTATCGGCAGCGGCGCTGGCCATCGGCACAGCGGCATATCAGGATGTGGACTGGACAGCCGCCATGCGGATGGCCTTGCGTGAACAGGCGGATGCGCTGGACGCGGTGCTGGCGCGGCGGGGCTACAGCGCGATAGGTGCTTGCCCGCTGTTCCGGCTGATCGAAACGGACGATGCCGCCGCGCTGTTCGAACGCCTTGCGCGCCATTCCATCCTGACGCGGCCGTTCGATTACGATCCGCGCTGGCTGCGCCTGGGCCTGCCCGCCGACCGACAGGCGCTGGATCGCCTTGATGCGGCGCTGGCTGATGATTGATCTGACTGCTTTCCTGGCCTTGGTGCTCGACGCGGCAGTGGGCTGGCCTCAGCCGCTGTATCGCCGGATCGGCCATCCTGTGGGCATCTTTGCGCGGATTATCGCCGCGCTGGAACGGCGCTGGAATGTCCCCTCGCGTTCCGATGGACAGCGGCGCATGGCCGGGGCGGTCACCGTCCTGATCCTGCTGGGTATGGCGGGCGGTGCGGGCTGGGTGCTGCAAAGTCTGCTCGTGGCAATCGCCGGGCCTTGGGCCTGGCCCCTGATCGCTGTGCTGGCCTGGCCGGGTCTGGCGCAGCGCAGCCTGTACGACCACGTCCGCCTCGTTGCCGATGCGCTGGAGCGGCAGGATCTGCCCGCCGCGCGCGCCACAGTCGGCATGATCGTTGGCCGCGATACAGCCGCGCTTGATGACGCGGGTGTTGCCCGCGCGGCGATCGAGAGTCTGGCGGAAAGTTTCTGCGACGGGGTGGTCGCGCCGTTGTTCTGGCTGCTGGTGCTGGGGCTGCCCGGTATCTGGGCCTATAAGGCGATCAACACCGCCGACAGCATGATTGGGCACCGCGAGGAGCGATGGCGCGCCTATGGTTGGGCTGCGGCCCGCACCGACGATGCGATGAACCTCATTCCAGCGCGCCTGTCGGGATTGCTGATCTGCCTGTGCGGCGGGGGTGGCTGGCGGATATTGTGGCGCGATGCGTCCAGGCACGCCTCGCCCAATGCGGGCTGGCCCGAGGCCGCGATGGCTGGGGCGCTGGGGCTGCGCCTGGCTGGGCCAATCGCTTATGACGGGATTCTTTCGGACAAGCTCTGGATTGGGGAGGGAGACCGCCCGGCCCGGACAGAGGATATTTGGCGCGGATTGGGCATCTACGCCCGTGCATGTCTGTGCCTGTGGTTCATGGCGGCCGGTATTGCAGGAGGTGCAGCATGGGCGCTATAATGCTTCAGGGCACCGGCTCTGATGTGGGCAAATCCGTGCTGGTGGCGGGGCTGTGCCGCGCCCTGGTGCAGCGGGGTTTGCGGGTCTTGCCGTTCAAGCCGCAGAACATGTCGAACAATGCTGCCGTCACCAGCGATGGCGGCGAGATCGGCCGGGCGCAGGCCTTGCAGGCAATCGCCTGCAAGGTGGAGCCGCATACCGACATGAATCCGGTGCTGCTGAAACCGCAGGCCGACCGCACATCGCAACTGATCGTGCATGGTCGGGTGCGCGGCACATTGGGCGCGGGCAATTTTCGGCAGGCACGGGGCGCGCTGCTCGGCGAAGTTCTGGCCAGCTATAACCGGCTCCGCCGGGCGTGCGACATCGTCGTTGTCGAGGGTGCCGGCTCTCCTGCGGAAATCAACCTGCGCGCTGGCGACATCGCCAATATGGGCTTTGCGCGAGCGGCAGGCGTGCCCGTCGTGCTGGTCGGCGATATTGATCGCGGCGGAGTCATTGCCGCCATCGTTGGCACGAGAACGATCATCGACCCCGCCGACACGGCGATGATCCAGGGTTTCATCATCAACAAGTTTCGGGGGGATCCCGCCCTGTTCGCCGATGGCTACGCCCAGATCGAAAGCCTCTCAGGCTGGCGCGGCTTCGGCGTTGTCCCATGGTTGAGCGCGGCGGCGCGGCTCCCCAGCGAGGATGCCGTGGTGCTGGAGAGCGGCAAGGCGCGGGCTGAAAGCCGCAAGCTGATCGCCTGTCCGATCCTGCCGCGCATATCTAATTTCGATGACCTCGATCCGCTGAAGCTCGAACATGGTGTGGACCTGCACATGGTTCCGCCCGGCCAGCCGATCCCGGCAGAGGCCGCACTCATCATCCTGCCCGGGTCAAAGTCGACAATCGCCGATCTGGCCGCTCTGCGTGCAGAGGGCTGGGACATCGATATTTTTGCGCATCACCGGCGCGGCGGGCTGATCCTTGGGCTTTGCGGTGGTTACCAGATGCTCGGCAAAAGCATCGCCGATCCCGATGGGTTTGAAGGTTCGGCCAGCGCTGCCAGCGGCCTTGGCCTGCTTGATGTTGAAACGACCTTGCACGCGCACAAGGCGTTGCGTCCGGTCAGCGGGCTGGCGATGGGCGCGCCATTCCAGGGATATGAAATGCACATGGGGCAAACCAACGGGCCGGATACGGAACAGCCCTTCGCCGTTTTCGCCGATGGCCGCCGCGATGGCGCGATAAATGCGGGCGGCACGGTGTTTGGTTCCTATGTCCACGGCCTGCTGGCTGATGCGGAGCTGCGCCGGGCGCTGCTGTCGCGCATGGATGTAGAAGCCGGGGGCGTGGACTATGGCGCCTCTGTCGAGGCGGCGCTGGACGAGATCGCAGCCGCGCTTGAGGAGCATCTCGATATTGACGCGCTGGTGGCGCTGGCCATGGCGGAGAGACCCGCTTCCGTCCCGGCGGGAGATAGCGCATGAGCAGCGCCTTGTCCCACTTGCTGGTGCTGGGCGGCGCGCGTTCGGGCAAGAGCCGCTATGCGCAAGGCAGGGCAGAGGCCCTGGCGGGTGAACTGATCTATCTGGCCTCAGCCCAGGCCTTCGATGACGAGATGCGCGAGCGGATTGCCCTGCACCGTGCCGATCGTGGGCCGCGCTGGTCAACCGTCGAGGCCCCCCTGGAACTGGCGGAGGCGATCACGGTATATAGCACGCCCGAGACGGTGGTGCTGGTCGATTGCCTGACGCTGTGGGCTTCGAACCTGATGCTGGCGGAACGCGATACGGCTGCCGCTACGGAAGGACTGACGCGCTCGCTTTCAGCCGCACGGGGGCCGGTCATTCTGGTCGCCAACGAAGTGGGTCTGGGCATTGTACCCGACAACGCCCTTGCCAGAAGGTTTCGCGATGTTGCGGGCCGCATCAATCAGGAAATAGCGGCATTGGTTGAAGAGGCAGTCATAATGTTCGCCGGCCTTCCCTTGACGCTGAAACCTAAAGGATGAGCGGCTAGCCATACCACTTGCCACTGTGCAACTCGTGGGGGCAGGTGGTATGGAGCAAAGCCAGATCCAGCGTGTCGGTGAGGCCGCCGGCCATCATTGTGGTGCACAGCTGCCACTAGATGATGTAGCGGGAATAACGGTGTCTGCGGCTCGCTGATTAGCGACTAGGCCTTCGGACGCGGGGATCCCCGACCGCAGAGGTAATCACCGAAGTGCGCCAGTGCTCGACTGTCGACCGGTTTTGACAGCCTGGCCCGTTTTTTGTCCCGGTGTTGACACCTGAGCCGGAAACCTTTTGCCCCAGACCCCCATCCGCCCCATCTCACGCTAGCTAAGGCGGGTTGCGGCGAAGCCTGCCGTTTGAGCGGCGCACGTCGAACGGCAGCATTGTCCCACCTCAGGTCATAAGCAGAATGTCTGCTCATTGGTTTGCCATGATCTCGGTTGAGCGACTTGAATGGGCGCGTTGCTGCCTCGGCGGCGTGCTCCACGGACCGCAGCTATTGCGCGGCGACATTTACGATGGCCAGGCCACCGTAATTTGCCGCGCTACAAGCTATAGCCGCGCCTTGGACCAGAATGGGAACGGCAGCTTCCACCAGAATCCACCGTTCAAAGGGAACGGATGACGCGTCGCAAATTGCCGTTCGCTTATCCTTTTGGGCTTAGCGTACGTTTACGACTAGATTCTGCGATGCCCCCATCAAGGGCTGCAGTTCGGCTTCGATTTCAAGCGGACCGACAATAATCTGGAATTCTCCGGCTTGCGGCTGCTCGATTCCGCTGTCGAGATCTTCCAGTTTCCGTTGATCTACACGGCCAATATTCCTGACGATGCCGGTGAAACCGAAGTGCAAGTTACTGCGGTATGGTCTCCCGGCAATATCACCGCGCATAATAACGACAATGCATTTGCCGATCTGATCGCCTTTTCCGACGCGATCTATGCCTATTCGCGATTTTCCGTCACCCGTACCACGCGGCTCCCCTATGGAATGAGCGCGGTGACAAGGGCGATGGCGCAATTCGCCAGTACCAACCTGCCCTATAGCGAACAGATCGGCGGCGGCGGGATTGGCAGCGTGCGCGGTTATGACACCAATACGGCATTGGGCAGTCAGGGCATGGTGCTCAGTCAGGAAATCCGCTCGCCAGCCTTCAGCCTGTTTGGCGACGAAGGCGATTTCAGGGACCAGATGCAACTGGGCGCGTTCATCGATTATGCATGGCTGCGCCAGCCCCATCGCATTCCCGATACAGAGCGGACCGAGAAGATGTTGAGCGTGGGCGGCGGCGTTCATTATCTGGTCGGACGTTACCTCGATCTTCAACTCGAGGTCGGCACCCAGTTGAAGGCCCCACCCGGATCCGACGACCGCGATACCCGCGCTGCTATCGTCGCAACTGTCAGCTATTAGCTACACCACATCTCTCGGATATCGACTGCTGTGTTAGCGGCCTACGCTCGTCTTTCAGTCAACCAATCCGATATGGCTGCTTCATCAAGTTCACCAGCGGCAAGCTGCAGGACCATCCGAACAGCGTCTTCGGGAGCATAAACAATTTCGACGCCGTTCAAAACGAGGAACAGCCGTGCGAGAACCCAGGCGGTCCGCTTGTTGCCATCCGTGAAGGGATGATTGCGCGCTAGGCCATAAGCATATGCAGCAGCGAGCTTGCACAGATCCGCCTCGCCATAGGCCCACTGATTGCGAGGACGCGCCAAGGCAGATTCCAATGCATCCGCATCGCGCAGGCCGATGGGGCCGCCATGCTCAGCCAGTTGCCGATCATGGATGGCAAGCGCCAACTCGGCCTCGATCCAGACCGGTTCGGGTGATTGTGCCATGTTACTTCGCTAGAGCGCGCAGGATATCCCGGTCTTCACGCATGATCCGTTCTGCCAAAGCCATTTTGGCTTCGAATGAAGGATCTGCAGCGGTAATGCGAATACCTTCCGGCGTTTCCGAAACGTAGAGTGTATCGCCCACGCCTGCACGCAGCTTTGCAAGGAGCTCCTTGGGGAGGACAACGCCGGCAGAGTTGCCGATCTTGGTGATCTTCAGACTTGCGTTCATACGGTCGTTATAACATGCGGTGCGCCAAGCTCAAGCAAGCTATCATCCCGATGGCCAATATCGGCCACTGGAGAAGTGCCATGGGACATTCAGATCTAGACCCCGCCATTCACGATCGGCGGCCTTGGAATGCAGGACAGACTATCGGTCCTAAACGTCCGCTGAAACCGAGAGATATCTGGGCTATTCGGTTCTTCCTTGATGAGCACAAGCGAATACGAGATCGAGCTTTGTTCGACCTCGCCATCGACAGCAAACTGCGAGGCTGTGATCTTGTGAAAATCCGGATCGGCGACTTGGTAAGCGGTTGTGCCGTTCGTAATCGAGCAACCGTCATTCAGCAGAAGACGCGACGCCCCGTCCAGTTCGAGATCATGACGGAGGCGCGAAAGAGCCTGACCGTTTGGCTTGAGCGACGGGGAGGATCATTCCTCAATTTCGTGTTTCCAAGCAGGATCGACTATCAGGGTCATCTGAGTACGAGGCAATATGCGCGGCTTGTCGATGAATGGGTTTCGACGGTCGGGCTCGACAAGCGGG
>NZ_CFETID010000029.1:0-33568 GCF_983967925.1 Croceicoccus sp.
CACGCGGCTTCACATTGTAATCGATCACCCGCTTTACCGGGACTAGCGCTTTCATCGTCAGTCTTCCTTTTCAATATCATCAGGGTCGAGCGGCGGTCTTCCAGCGCGCGATCAATGTTTTTCCGTCACAGCCTGCAGCCGGGCGAGCCAGTCCCGGCGTGCGCGAATAATCGCGGCGCGGGGGCAGCCTCCCGCGAACAGTTGCGATCCTCACCACCGACCTGCGCGTGTCATGTACCACGTTCATCACGCACGCTCTCGATCACCGCAATCTCCCCAGCTATCGACCGCGCCGCCAGCCAATAGCAAAAGATCGCAAGCAGGAGGAAAAGTCCCAGTAGCAGCAGCGCCTGTTGCAAACCCGTACCTGCCGCCTCCGCGCACGCGGACGTCACGACCGCACCGCTGTCCATACATTCCTGTGCATAGTGGGTTCCGTACCGCGTGGTTGCCATCACGTCGCTCATGTAACCGAGAAAGGCCGAGCCTAGCCCCAGACCGAATACCGTCTGGCCGAATGCATGGATGGCAGCGGCAGTGGCCCGCATCCGGGGTTCGACCAGCCGCTGGGTCACGGTCATGATTGTGGGCAGAAAAGCATAGAGGCAGAAGGTCGATCCGAACAGAAGCACCGCCATGATGCGCCATTCGTCCTGATAGATCGCCGCAAGGAAAAGCGGCATGGCCAGCATCGTCGCCAGCATCGGCAGATATCCGTACCGCCGATGGGCCCCCGCCGCGAAGCGGTCGGCAATCAGCCCGCCCGTCACTCCGCCCAGCGCAGTGGCCGCGCTGAAGGTAATTGCGAACGTCAACGCCGCCTCTGCAAGGTCGAAATCGAACCGGCGAACGAGCAACGGGATGAGAAAAAGATTGAGGCCGAAACCCACCAACGCGACCATGCCACTGCCGACGGTGAATGCCACGAATGCGCGTGATCGACCCACTCGGCGAATGACCGCCCCAAATGGCGGCGCGCCCTGCCCGGCGTTGAGCCTGACAGGCTCCCGGATCGTCAGCCAGAGAAGCAGTGCCAGCAACAGGCCCGGGGCGCCCGCTGCGACGAATGCCCACCGCCAGCCATAGGTTTGCGCAATCCAGCCCCCGCCAAGGACGCCGATCGCGCCACCGACGGACACACCCACCGCAATCGTCGAGAAAACCGTCGCGCGGCGTTCTGGGGGAAAGCGGTCTGCAATCAAGGAGACGACCGGCGGAGTGAACCCTGCCTCACCGATACCCACGCCCATGCGCGCCAGCAGCAATTGGACATAGCCTGTGGCCGCGCCGGATAGCATCGTCATCAACGACCAGAGTGCGGTCGCGGCCGCGACGATGCCGATGCGATTGACCCGCTCGGCAAGGCGCGCGATCGGAATGCCGATGCCGCCATAGAACAGCGCGAAGGCCGCGCCGCCCATGATGCCGAGCTGGAAATCGCTGAGCCCGAATTCCTGCCGGATCGGCTCTCCGACCACGGCAATGATCATACGGTCGATGAAGTTGAAGGCGTAGATCGTGGCCAGAAGGCCGATAAACCACCAGTCCCGACCTGAGAAACGTCTCACAGCACCGCTTCCTGTCGCAACCGGGCCATCTGGGCGATGACATGGATGGCCACCATGCACATTGCCATCGTGGCGGCACCAGCGATCCAAATCATGACCGGCGACCAGGCGGAATTGAGCGCCAGCGATACAGGAGCGGTAGTGGAGCCGAGCGTCGCGGCATAGGTAAAACTGGGCAGGATCAGCAGCCACAGCCGCTTGATGCCGCCAAGGTACGGCACAAGCTTTGCCAGTGCGGCACCCAGAACGAACCCGCCCGTGGCATCGCAGAACGAGAACCAGATGGGCGAGCCGAAGAGATGGAACGGCTGGTTTCCGTAGAATGCACTCAATTCCATCCACTCGCATATCGATACGGCGAGCCAGTCGACCGCCGCGGTCGCGAAGAAAAGCTTCCAGACACTGGCGACGGGCGCCCCGCGTTCGACTACTCGCCATACCAGATAGGCCGATCCTCCGAAGAACCATGCATAGCCTAGCGGTACATACCAGGGGATGGTCCGTTCATAGCCGCGGAAGAATGCCAGCGGGTTTTCCGCAGGATACCAATAGAGCAGCGTGTTATCGTAGATCGGCTCGATCATCACGGCCGAAAGCGCGGTTCCGGCGAAAACAAGGGGCAGGACCCAGCCCCGTTTGGGTCGTTCGGAGCCGAGCGCCCACCACGCCATGATCGCGGCAAGGATGACACAGGTGCCGATCAGAAATATGGTACCCGCCGGTTCAGGGGCCGGCATCACCGGCATGGGTGTAATCGTCGATTCCAAAAAAAGCCTCTCCCGCCTTGTGCAAACAGGATGTCGGCGCGAAAAACTCTCGCAACCTGTCCTGCGACAGGTTGTGAAACCCGCGCTTCCATTGCTTATGCCGGCTGAAAAGGAGAACCCATGGCTGGACGGCTGGAAAACAGGATTGCAATCGTGACGGGTGCCGCAGGCGGTATCGGTGCGGCGTCCGCAAGGCGGCTCGCGCAAGAAGGCGCAAAAGTCGTGCTTGGCGATATCGATGTCGAAGCGGCGGCGGCCGCAGCGCAGGATATTCCGGGCGCAACATCCCTACCGCTGGACCTGACCGACGAGAATTCGGTTCGCGAATTCGCCGAACAAGTTGCCGCGGATCTGGGCCGTATCGACATTTTGCACAACAATGCCGCCATTCAGAACGATGCACAGCGGCAGGCCGATCTCGATGTCCTGAACCTCGACGTGGCCGCTTGGGACCGCGCGATGGCGGTCAATGTGCGGGGCGCGATGCTGATGAGCAAACATGTCCTGCCCGGCATGATCGAGCATGGACGCGGATCGATCATTCACAGCGCATCGGGCTTTGGCGTGCAGGGCGAGGCGACGCTGACTGCCTACGGCTCGTCCAAGGCCGCGCTGATCCAGCTCAATCGCATGATCGCGACCCAGTATGGCAAGCTGGGCGTGCGTTCGAACTGCATGGTGATCGGCTTTGTCCTGACACCGCTTGCGCAGGAATCGACGCCGCCGATGGTGAAGGACATCCTGCTTTCACACCATCTTACCCCGCGGCTTGGCCAGCCCGAGGATGTGGCCAATCTCGTGGCATTTTTAGCCAGCGACGAGAGCGAATTCATTACCGGTGCCGCAATTCCGGTCGATGGCGGCGTCACCGCGCATCAGCCAAGCTACGCCGATTTTCAGAAGATGTTCGCGGAAATGGGTGGCGGCAAGCTTTAACCGGCCAGTTCGGCCAGCCGGTCCATGCCGCGCACGGGGTCCGTCTGCCCATCCCATCCGGCATGGGCCTTTTCCATCAGCGCCAAACTGCCCAGCATGGCTTCGGACATTTCCATCAGCTCGGTATAATAACCGTAAGATGCAAAGGTATCGTACAGGCAGAAACGCTCTCCCGATAGCATCGTGCCGCTATAGGCGACTTTGAAGCCTGCTGCCGACAGGCGCGCATAGGCAGTGTCATAGTCGGCGCGCGGCATGATGTGATGCAATCCTTCGCCCCGTGCCTGCAGGAAATCGCGGAAGGGTGAGGCGCCATCGTTGGTCTGCTGGAGCAGTTCGATCAGGACGCCGCCGGAAAATCCGAACCCCACCCGCATCGAAACCTCGGTCGGTTCTCCGTAATATTGCTGGCCGGGCATGACCGGCACGTCGAATACGAAGAATGGCCCCGCACACAGATCGCGTGTCCAGTGCTCCAGCGCGGCATCGATGTCCCTGACGATATGACACAATTCGACGATCGATCCTTCAGGCTGCATCGCTCCATCCCTCCATGCTGGTGCGCCGTGCAAAATCATACGCGCGCGTAGCGATCTGCGCCCTGCGACCGGCAAGGTCGATCATGGGCACGCTGGCCGGAATATCCCCGATCGTCGTCAGCCGCACCTCGCGGATCATCCGGCTCAGGTCGAGACCTGCCGGTACGCCCTGCCACCTTGTCAGCATCCAACCTTTATGCAGCCCGCAAGTGTCGATCCAGTTCGCGACGCCGGGATCGGCCAGCGCAATCGCATAGGTCACCGTCCCATCAGCATTGGGCACCACCTGCCCCTTGTTGAGGCTGGCAAGCCGCAGCAGCGGATCGGGCGCGATGGTCCACGGATCGGTGATCTGGAAGCCGGTGTAATAGCTGCCCGCAGGATCGAGCGTGACCAGCAGCGCCTCGTCATCCTTCAGCGCGAACCGTCCGCCTGCCAGATAACCCCAATTGCCGTCGCGCCCGTTAGGGCCGACCAGCCCGTTGGGCGCGGGAAAGCCGAGGAAGCTGTCCTTGAAACCGCGCCAGAAACGCACCCATGCAGGCATGTCAGCGACGATTGCGGCGGCGATCTCGTCCTCGCTGCGCGGCGACCAGTCGGGCGGCGGGTCGAGACGGGTGACAGAGACTTCTGCAGGCATCTGGTTCCAGTCGCATTGGCTGTCGCGCGTGTAGATCTGGATGCGGCCGGGACGGGATTGCAGATGAAGCGACCCGCCCGCTTGCGGCCCCACGGTCACCGACACGCGGCGGTCGCCATCGCAATGCGGCAGCAGGTCCTGCAACGTCAGCGCACCGATATTATCGCCCAGCCCGGCGTGATGTTCCGGCTCCATCTCGATCACTACGCTGAATTGCGGTGGGTCGGCGGAAAAGCGCAGGTCGATGCGATAGCTCCCTTCCCCGTCGATCGGGATTTCGCGATTGAAATTATCGGGATTGTCCACCGCGACCGCCGCGCCGTGATAGACATGGCCGAACCATCGCCGCGGGGGATTGGACACGTTCCAGGTAACGACCGGCGACGCCGTGTCGCCATTCGCTTCGCGCATGGCCAGCGCCAGAACCCATTGATCCAGGGCGCGGTCCAGACCCAGATTGCCGTCAGTCGTGCGGGCGGCGGGATCGCTCAGCATGTCGCGCCGCGCCGCTTCGCGCGCCGCCCTGACGTCAGGGCGTTCGATCAGGCGGAGCGCCAGAATTTCAGCGCGCTCCTGCTCTTGGGTGTAGAGCGGATTGGTCATGATATGGTGCCCACGCGGCCGCCTTCGACGAACACGGTGCTGCCGGTGGTATAGCTCGATGCATCGCTGGCCAGCAGGATAGCCGCGCCAACCGCCTCGTCCGCCGCGCCGAAACGCTTGATGGCATTGCGCTCCGCAAGGCCCAGCCCCTTATGGATCTCGGCCTCCTGTCCGTCCGGGCTCATCGAACCGACGCACAGCGCGTTGACGCGCGTGTGCGGGGCCAGCGCCTTGGCCAGTGATCTGGTAAGGAAGGACAGCGCCGCCTTGCTGACGCCATAGGCCACTGCCGGCGGAATGGGCGTGAAGCCCCCGCAACTCTGGACCGAGATGATTGTGCCCTTGCCGTGGGCCTCCATCTCGGAGGCGGTCATCTCCGCGAGGCGCCAGGTGGCCATCACGTTCACGTCTATCGCGGTTTTCCACACCTCGTCGGTATTCGCCCAGAGGCCGCCGTCTTGGGCATAGACTACGCCTGCAGCAGCATTATTGAAAATGATATGGATCGGTCCGAACGCTTCGCGCGCCTTTGCGACCAGATTGACGAGGTCTTCGCGCTTGCCCGCATCGGTGGCCACGGCCAGTGCCCGTCCGCCGTCCGCCGCGTTGATCTCTGCCGCGATCCGGTCCAGCCTGTCCTGCGAACGTGCGGAGATGACGACACTGGCGCCAAGTTCGGCGTAGGCCTTCGCAACATGCTCGCCCACGCCGGGGCCGACGCCGGTTAGGATGGCGGTTTTTCCGTCGAGGCGAAAGCGATCGAGTACGCTCATGATGGTCTCTCCAGAAGATGGCCGAAGCGGTCGTAATATTCCGTCATGCGGGCGCGCACTTCCGCCACGTCTATCCCGTATTGTTCGGGCGTATGCTTGTGCTTGCCCATGCGCTTGGCGGCAGGATTGTCGGTCAGGAACCGGTCGATCCGGGCGGCGTGTTCGTCTGAAAAACGCAGGCCGAAACGGTCGTAGATTCGCCGGATCGTCCCTTTCGGGTCGGCCACCACATCCTTGTGCGCCAGATCGATGATCCGCTCGTCGATCCGCGGATCGGCACGCGCGGACAGGGCGCGGTTCATGCCCGCGATCCACGTTTCCACCACGTCGCGCCCGATGGCGGCCTTGTCCTTGTCGCCGCCGAACGCCGCGAGGAACCCGGCAATGAAGCTTGAGAGCGATGAGAATGTCAGCGCAGGATCCCGGTGCGTCCATACCAGCATCGCGCCCGGATAGGCCTCCAGCAGCGCAGGCAGGTCGAACAGATGCTGCGGCGATTTCAGCGTCCAGCGCCCTTGCGGCCCCTTCCACTGGAAGTTCTGCAGCAGCCGCTTGTGCGATATATACTGGCCGGGCACCTCATTCGTGCGCAACCAGTCGGCATAGTCGGGCACGCCCAGTTCCGCGGGGAAATTGGTGCTGGCGAAGTGATATTGCATCCCGTGATTGCATTCGCCCGGCTGGGTGCAGTCGAACCGCTGAATGTCGAGCAGTTGCGGCGCATGCTTCAGCCAGTTGTCGTACATGGCGGTGACCTGCGCGATGCGCGGATCGCTGTCGAATGTTGCTGCCTCGGTCGGGGGCCATGGGATATACCATTCCCATTCGCGCGGCGCCCGCGCCTCTGGGTCAAGGCACAGCAGATCGTAGGTGATAGTGGTGCCGGTGCGCGGAAGGCCGATCACGATCAGCGGATCGCCGACATCCTGCTGCGCGATTTCCGGATGGTTGCGATCATCCTCGACAAACCGAAGCCGCGTGGAAAGCTGGCCCACGATATTATGGGTCGCCAGTTGGCGAAGCTGGTCGTTCGGGCCCATCGCCTCCACCGCCGCGGCCAGTCTTTCAAACCCTTCGCGCCACCCCGTGTCCGGTCCGAAGTCGGTCAGGCCCGTGGCATCGCGAGCGGCGGTTTCCAGTCCGGCTACGCTCAGCGGTTCGGTCATGACAATTGCTGTTCCATCATGGCCAGCAGGTCGGCGTAATGCGGCTGATGCGAGAGGCCCCCTCCCGAAATCGAGATGTTCTCGCCAGTGATATAGCGACTCTCGTCCGACGCGAGAAAGGCGATAAGCGCGGCGATATCGTCCGGCGTGCCGAATTCCGGCGTCAGTATGTGGCGCTGGATCACTTCCTTAAGGCCCGGGACCGTGGCCTCAAGCGCTGGCGTCAGGACAACGCCGGGCGAGATCGAATTGCAGCGGATGTTCTGCTTGCCGTATTGGGTGGCGACATATTTCGACAGCGTGATGATGCCGCCTTTCGAGGCGCCATAGGCGACCCGGGCGAGGTCGCCCGCGATACCGCTGTTGGACGCGGTATTGATGATCGATCCGCCGCCGCGCGCGATCATGTGCGGGATCGCATATTTGCAGCCCAGCAAATAGCCGCGCAGGTTGATGTCGATGATCTCGTCCCAGATCTCGATGGGAATATCGACCGGCGTGGTGTCCAGCGGATGCTTGGCCGGATCGGTCATGGCGGCATTGTTGTGAAGTATGTCGATCCCGCCGAAATGATCGGCGGCAGCCGTCACCATCGCTTCGATGGATGCCGGATCGGATGCGTCGAACTGGATGGCAAGCGCGGCATCGCCCAGCGGTCCGGCCGCGGCCCTGGCGCTATCCTCGAACAGGTCGGCAATGACGACCTTGCCCCCTTCCCGCACAATGCGGTTGGCAACGGCCGAACCGATACCGCCGCCTCCGCCGGTTACGACGGCCACCTTGCCCTCAAGCCTGCGCATTGCGTTATCCTCCCGTGAAATTCTTGTTGAATTCGATGAACCCCTTCAGTCTCTCCCTGCGGTCGGCCTCGACTTGCGGAAGCTTTTCGGCGCCTGGACCGTCGGGGATGATCTGCACCGGTTCGCCGGCCAGCAATCCGGCCAGCGCGTTGTTCGTCACATCGGCAGGATCGAATGCATGTGATGTGTCGAAATCTGCAGGAACAATTCGCAGCAGTGTCGGAGTGCGCATGATCGGGGCCGCAATGCCGATCACGTCGATGCCCCGTTCGTGATATTCTGCCCAAAGCGACTCTGCGAAATTGATCTCGAACGCCTTGGTGGCGGCATACATCACCAGATTGGGCTGACCGCCCAGCCCAGCACCCGACGCCATTACTATTATACCGCCCGTGCCCCGCTTCAGGAAGCGCTTGCCGAAACCGTTGGCGGCATCGATCAGAGTAGTGATATTCATCCTGACCAAACGATGCGCTGCTTCGGTACTGTCTTCGAAAAAAGCCGAAAAACCGTCCGCGCCGGCGTTTGAAATATACAGCCCGATGTCCAGATCCGACGCGGCCTCGACAATCTTCGATCCCGCCTGGTCTTCGGTCAGGTCCTGCGCGCAGGCCCGGTATTCGATCCCGAACTCCGATGCCAGGTCCCTGCCCAGCCCTTCAAGCGCCTCCTGCCTGCGGGACACCAGAACCAGATTGATGCCCATGGCCGCCAGCTGCCGGGCATAGCATTCGCCGGTTCCTTCGGATGCTCCCGCGATGACGGCCCAAGGGCCATAGCGCTCGCGAAAGGCGGCCTTGTCGATCGGGCGTCGCGGAAGTTGGCGCATGGTGTCTCAGCCCCCCTTCAATTCGGCAAAGCGGGCCTTGGCGGCTTCGATCCCGCGGATCAGAGCGGTGCAGTTGCCAGCACCGGCATAGAACAACATGAAATGAGGAATCAGCGCCAATTCCTCTTCAGTGAATTCATCGTTCGCCAAGGCGCCCATCATCTGGATCTCGATCAGGTCCTGCCTGCCCAGCATGGTCGTGGCGCCAAGCACCATGAGGCGCTTTTCCCTGATAGACAGGGCATCATCGGCCCACAGATTTCCGAACTGGTTTTCGATGATCTCGCGGTTGAAACGGTCGTTCTCCCGCCCCTTCATCATCCCCGAAAAGCCCTCGCCATAAACGGCATCGAAGACCTTCAGTCCATTTTCCCAGGCATTGTCGCTCATCGTCATTCCTCGCTTGTCTGGTGGGGTCGCTCAGGCGATCGGCTGGCCTTTGGGATATTCCAGGCCAGAGGTGGAATCGGCGTTGTCGCGGATCAGTTCGATCATCGGCAGCCGCACGCCAAATCGGGCCGCCTCATCAATGGCGACTTCAAGATCCTTGATCATCAATCCCTTGAAGTAATTACGCATTCCGGTCTCCTGCTCATTTCCGGCAGGATCGGGGCGCACCACCATGGCCAGCGCCCCTTCCAGCCCGCCGCCCGCATTGGGATCGCCCGACAGAGCCATGCGCAACTGGCCCAGATCGACCCCGTAGTTCCGCGCGATCACCGCACCTTCGTAACCGGCACGCATGCAGCCGAAATAGGTGGCGTTGCGGGCGATCTTTGCGGCCATGCCGGCGCCCGGGCCGCCCATGTGAATGACCTGTCCGGCAAATCCGTCGAAAATGGGCTTTGCCTTCGCCATGTCCTCGTCAGAACCACCCGCAAGACAGATAAGACCGTTTTCACCCGATTTCGGGCCGTTGGTCACCCCGCAGTCGATCAGGATCACTCCCGCTTCGGCGCACAGCTTTTGCGCGGTTTCCAGTTCCGTCATCGATATGGTGGACAACAGGATCACCGTCTGCCCGGCCTTGTTGGCTGCGAGCACGCCGTCGGGGCCCGACAGCACGGCGATCGTCTGTGCGCCATTCAGAACGGCGATCAGCACGCAATCGGACGCTGCCGCCAGATCCCTCGGCGTTGCCGACATCGGGGGCGCTCCGGGGATTTTTTCGGCCGCCTCGGCCCGCACGTCATAGATGGCGGAAAGCTGGCCGGATCGCTGGAGGCATTGTGCCACCCCGCCGCCAATGCCGCCAAGGCCGATTACACCACCGCTTTTCATCATTGTTCTCCTTGAATTGAGTCGGCGTGGTCGCGGGTCACGAAAAGGTGCCGCAGCTCAGATTGTGTTGCTTCATCCAGCCCTGCGTCCGCCAGATAGCGCGATACAGTCTTGTGACTGTTCTCGATCCGGTCCCACGCAGCCTGAAGATATTCTGTTCGCACGCCTATCAGCGCATCCACCTGTTCGGCGCTTGGCATAAAGCCGAAGCTGGCCCGGATATCGCCTTCCAGCGTTCCGCCGCGCCGAAGATTCTCGCCGAACACCACGGACCGATGATAGTCCCGCATGATTTCGTCCCGCGAGGCCCCCAGCATTTCCAGCAGTATGGCAACCGCGACCCCCGTGCGGTCCTTGCCCGCAGTGCAATTCACGATTGCCGGCCTGCCTTCCAGCAGGCATTCGCCCACGGTTTTCCAGTGCGGCGCAAGCGCATCGGGAATTTCCCGGTATGTCTCGCTCATGATGTCGATGGCCAGCCGCTCATCACCGCCAAGGCTCAGCCTTTCGCGTCCATCGTTTCCGAAAACGCGCAGGTCGGCATTCACGTCCAGTCCCAGCCAGCGGCAGTTCGCGTCCTGCCAATCATGCGGATGCGTCTCTCGCTCCCGCCTAGAGCGCAGGTCGAAGATATATCCGATCGCCAGCGATTTGAGCTGTGCATGATGTTGCGGCAACAAATTGGCCGGACCTTCGGCGCGAAAGAGTGCCCCGCCGCGAACGGCACCGCCATTCGTTCGTATACCGCCCAGGTCGCGGAAATTGAGATTAGCCAGATCCATCGTCACGGCGCCGGATAGACCGGAATGGCTGCGGCCATCTGTTCATACATGGCCGGATCGAACCAGACATGTTCCAGATAATGGCCCAGTGTCGCCCGTTCGTCGGTATAGGCATAGCGCATCACATCGCCCAGCTTTCCGCGCCACACCACGGGATGCGTCGCCAAATCGAGCGAAGCCATGTAGGCTTCGAAATCGCTCCGATCGCCATCGACCCGCAAGGCCGCGTGATGAAAACGCATGGCAAAGCTGCCGTCCGTGGGTAGCACCTCTGCATGAAGCGGCGCCTGTCCGGGCAAAGGCTCGATAAGTTCGATCTCGACCCCGCCCACATTGGCCAGCGCGATTTTCATCCGGTACTCTGGCGAGGAGACCAGTCCGGGCGCATCGTTTTCGAACACGTGAAAGCGGGAAACGCCAAATTCGTCGCGCCAGATGGCCATCGCGCGATCGAGATCGCTGGTCACATAGGCGTTCTGGCTATGCCTTGCCCCGGGCCGTGAAAACATGATCTGCGCTCCTAGTTGTTGATCATTTTCCCGCCGTCGACCACCAGCGTATCGCCGGTGTGATAGCGGGACAGATCGCTGGCGAGATAAACCACCGCGCCCCACAGATCGTCGGGCATTCCCGCGCGGCCGAGCGGGGCACGGGCTGCCACGCCATCGGCGATCATCTGGCCGATCTCGGGGTCCTTCATGGTCATTTCGGTGATGATGAAACCGGGCGCGATGACATTGCAGCGAATGCCATGGGGGCCGAGTTCCGCGGCCAGCCCCTTCGCCAGCCCCGCAAGAGCGCCCTTTGCCGCACCGTAATGCACCAGCGTCGGCACGCCCTGGAAAATCGATCCGCTGCCGCACAGGATCATGGAGCCGCCGGGATCGCCCGCCTCGGCTCGGGCCACCATGTGCCTGGCCACTTCGCGCAGGGTGAACACCACGCCGTGCTGGTTGACGTTCATCAACGCGTTATAGCTATCGGCATCCATGTCGATAAACGGCACCGGATTGGCAATGCCCGCATTGGCGACCACCGTGTCGATCCGGCCCATCGCCGCAAGCGCATCGGCCACGCCGGCCACGATCTGCGCTTCGTCGGTGACGTCCACTTCGGCGGAATGCACCTTGACGCCAAAGGCCCGCAGCTTTTCTGCCGCCTTGTCGTTGGCATCCTTGCGCCTGCCCCAGATGACGAGATCGCTGCCCGCACGCGCCATCCCTTCGGCAAAGGCAAAGCCAAGGCCCGAATTGGCACCCGTCACCAACGCAACTTTCCCGGTCAGATCGAACATTTTTTCTGTCATGTCGCCGCTACCCTCTCCGTAGCCGGCCTACCCGCTGTTGCCGGATGCGCCGCATATCTTTCGGTAGGACAAAGTTCGGCAGCCATCGCTTTTACGAATGCGCGACAGAAAAATGCCGCAAGGGAGATCGGGGGATGAAGCAAGACACCAAGGGTCAGGTGTTCAGGATCGGGGACATGCTCGCCCCCGTGCTCGACGACGCGCAAAAGGCCGCGCTGGCAGGTGCATCGCAAATGCACTTCGACTTTTCGTCGAAAGCGATCCTCGACGCCGCCAAGGCCCAGACCGGCCTGAGCGACTTTGGCGAAATGGACTTCGTCGAAAGGCTGGATTTGTGGTGCGAGTGCGTGGAGGAAGACGAATTCCTCTCGCCCGTGGGCCGCGCCGGTCTGTGGCCGATGTTCGTGCGCTATGCCGCGACCCGCCTGCGGGTAGAGGACCTGTGCAAGCGCCACCCGGAAATCCTCGATATCGAAATCGACAGCCCGATCATCGTCGGCGGCCCGCCGCGTTCGGGCACCACCCATCTGCTCGGGCTGCTCTCTGCCGATACGCGGCTTCGCTCGCTCCCCTGGTGGGAAGCCATCGCGCCCATCCCGGCCGCCGAAGACGCGCCGACGGCAAGCGATTCCAACCCCCGCTGGACCAAGGCGCAGGCCGGGTGGGAACAGCAGGACGCAGTCTTGCCGATGATGCGATACATGCATGAATTCTCGCCCGATCATATCAGCGAGGATATCGAACTGCAGGCCCTCGACTTCTCATCCTATCTGATCGAATGGCTGGCCTATGTTCCAAGGTGGCGCGACTATTACCTCAGCCATGACCAGAGCGGCACCTATGCCTATCTGAAGAAGGGGCTGCAGGTTCTTACTTTCCTGAAGGGGCCGAATCGCTGGGTGATCAAATGCCCGCAGCACATGGAACAGCTGCCCGTTCTGTACAAAACCTTCCCGGATGCGACCTTCGTGATCACGCACCGCGATCCGGTGGGTTCGATCCGCTCGACGCTGTCGATGGCGCTTTATGCTTCGCGCGTGCTGCGCACGAAAAGCGACCCGGAGGAACCCAAGGGCTACTGGATCGACCGGTACAAGACGCTGTTGTCGCGCTGCGTGCGCGATCGCGATTGCCTGCCGGAAGACCAGGCGATCGACGTCTATTTCCACGAATGGATCAAGAACCCCGACCCGATCCTCCGGCAGATCTATGCCAAGGCGGACCTGCCGCTGGACGAGGACACGTTGCAGGCCCTGCACCAGTATCACCGGGATCACGATCCGGCCGTCAACGGCAAGGTGAAGTTCGATCTTGAAGGCGATTTCGGTCTGACGGCCGAGGATATCCGCCAGCATTTCCAGTTTTATTTCGATCGCTTCCCGGTCGAAGTCGAAGTCAGATAATTCATCTACGTCACGGAGTAAGAAATGCCGAAAATCAATGTGATCGACCGATCTGGCGCCAGCACGGAAGTTGAAGCCGACAATGGGCTGAGCCTGATGGAGATCATCCGCGACGATGGATTCGACGAACTGCTGGCACTGTGCGGCGGCTGCTGTTCCTGCGCGACCTGCCATGTTCACGTGGAAGCGTCCTATTTCGCCAAGCTGCCGGAAATGACCGAGGATGAAAGCGACCTTCTCGACAGTTCCGACCATCGCAACGAAACCTCGCGTCTGGCGTGCCAGGTCGAAATGAGTGATGCGCTTGACGGGGTGACTGTCACCATCGCGCCGGAGGATTGACCATGGCCGATGCGCAATCCGAAGTGCTGGCCTTCTTCGAGGAGTGGAAGCCTACGCTGGGCGATATGCTCGCGTCGATGGAACGGCGCTTTACCGACAGGACGGTTTGGGAAAATGTCGGCATCTCGAAGACCACCGGATTCGCGGAGGCGAAAGCTTTCATGGACGGCTTTGCGCAGATGTACCCGATCGAAAGCGGCGAGGTGATCGTTCACCACGTCGCTTCGGACGGGAACGTGGTCTTGACCGAACGAACTGACAATTTCCATGACAAGGACGGCCAACTGCTCGTCTCCATCAAGCTCATGGGGATTTTCGAAATGGACGGCGACAAGATCGTGTCGTGGCGGGACTATTTCGATACCGCCAAGGGCTTTGGGTGATGTTCGCGGATAAGAAGATCTGGACGCAATTGCCGGTCCTTCCGGCAAACGAACTCGTACCGCTGGTCCGCCAATGGGAAGCGGCCGGAATCGAGGGGGTCTGGGTCCCGCAAATCTTCGGCCTCCCCTTCGTCACCCTTGCGGCAGCCGCAGCCGTCACCAGCAGGATAAAGCTGGGCAGCGGCATCGCGCTGGCCTTCACGCGTAGTCCGCTGGAGACGGCATGCAGCGTCATCGATCTGGACCACATCAGCGATGGCCGCGCCGTGCTTGGCCTGGGGTCCAGCGCGCAAAGCCAGATCGAAGGCAGCTTTGGCATGCCATACGGCAAGCCACTGGCGCATATGCGCGAAATTGTGGAGCAGGTGCGGGCGGTCATCGCCAAGGGCCACACCGGCGAACTACAGGTGCTGGCAGGCGAATATACTACGCTCGACCTGTCGCATTTCCGGCTGACGGGGCCAGCGCGCCGCCCTGCCATTCCGGTTTATCTGCCTGCCATTTTCGAAAAGGCATGCGAGCAGGGCGGAGAGATCGCCGAAGGGCTGCTGGGCCATCCGTTATGGACGACCCGCTGGATCGAGGAAAAGGTCGCCCCGCACTTGCAGGCAGGTCTCGACAGAGCCGGACGGGAGCGGTCGGCTTTCGATCTGAATCTGATGATATTTACCGTCATCAACGAGGATCGCGATGCGGCCATTGCGGATGCCCGCGCGAATATCGCGTTTTATACGCAATCGCCCCAGTATCTGCGCTATTTCAAGGCGATAGGCTTCGAAAAGGAAGCAGCGGCGATTCAGGATGCGTTTGCCCGGCAGGACTTTGCCGCGATGGAGGCGGCCTGCCCTGACGAGATGGTCAGTGCGATCACGGTGCTCGGTTCGGCTGAGGAGGTGAAAGCCCAGATAATCGAACGCGCACGCTTTGCCGATTCGATCACGCCCGTCGTGCCGCAATTCGGGATGGATGAAGCCAAGGCCGCCATTTATCGGGACCGCATCGCCGATCTCTTCTTCCCGGCGCCAATCTGATCACGCGAGAGCTATCAAGACTTAGGCGCTGAACAGACCTGCCAGAAGAAACCGCGCCATCGCATCGGCCCGGTCCTCGGGCGACGGATTGGCGGCGCCGTCACCAGGCAGATCAGGCAGAAGCCGGTCATGCATCGGGGCAAGCGCGAAATAGGATCCGACCCCGTGAACGAGCAGCGCCAATAATGCACCGGAATCGATCGGACGCAGCGCCGTGCCCGATCCTACCTGTTCCAGAAGGTCCTGAAGGCGGCGCTGGAACGGCAGGGTGAAGCTTTCCGTCATATAGTCGAGCCGCCAGCTCGGCTCGCGCCCTTCAAGGTGGCTCATGGCCACAATGTCCGAATTGATGATCGCCCAGCGGCAAAACCGATGAATCAAGTCCCGCAACTGTTCTTCCGGAGGGTGCGACGGGTCGAAGGCCAGTTCAACCTCGCGGGCGGCTTCCTTGAGCCGCCAGTCGACTGACGCCTTCCATAACTGCGACTTCTTGCCAAATCGCACATTGAGCAAATTGTGGCTGACGCCCAGTTCGCGGGCCATCGCGCGCATTGTCGCGGCTCCATAGCCATGCGTGGCGAACATGGCGAAGGCGGTCCGTAGCAGCGATGCCTCGTCAACCGATTCACCGGCATCGGCGCGTGGGCGCCCCCGGGTCTTCTCACGCCTGCGGGTAAGATGGCCTGTCATCTGGCCAGTTGCCCTGTCCGCCGCCCTGCCCTCTCGGGTGGAGGCGGGCGAATTTACATTTGCTGCATCCATCGACATAGATTGACAACTAAATTGTCATGTGTCAATTTAATTGCATAACGCGTATTGGGAGATGCGAGTCGAATATGACCGAAGCAGCCTGGTGGGCCGTTGCCCGCTCCGAAGAGATCAGCGCGGACAAGCCGCACAACGTCGATATCGGCGACCAACCGGTCGTCCTTTGGCGCGACGACAAGAAGGTCGTGCGCGCGCTTGAAGATCGCTGCCCGCATCGCCGGGCGCCCCTGTCGCTGGGTTGCATACTTGGCAATGGCGCGATCCAGTGCGGATACCACGGCTGGACTTATGACGGCGCAAGCGGGCAGCTGATCGACATTCCCAATCTGAAAAGCGATCGCAAATTCCCTCCTGTCTACAAGGCAAGGCCATTCGCCGTTCACGAGGATGCGGGCTTTGTACGGGTCTGCCTGGACGCCAAGGCCGCTGCCCCCGCACCTGACGATCGCGTCTTGCCGCTTTCGGGCACATCGATTGTGGCGCTGGATCACGAACACTGGATCGCCGCGTTGTTCGACGATCCTTCGCTGGTGCTGTCGATCAAGGGGGTGCGCTTTTCACCCTATCTGCTGACCGAATTGTCCGAGCAGCAAGGCAAGCTGGTGCTGGAACGATCATGCCAATGGGCATCGCCGCACTGGCCCGCACCCTTTACTTCCGATTTCCCGATCAGCCTGCGCATCGCCACCGATCCGGTAACTGGCGAGACGGACCTGACCCTGCTGGACGACGAGTTCAGGGCCCTGTTCCGCGCGGTTCTGGCGCCCGTTCCGGCCGCGCGCGGCGTTACGCAGGTGCGTTGGCGCGCCGCTCTGTCGCCCGGACGCCACCATCTGATGGCAAAGGCCATGGGCATCGGCACGCCGTTCAGGGTTTTCGACCATGTCGACGGAGCGGCGCTGCGGGTGCTCAAGCCGTCGGCGTCTATCCACGCCTCGGACCTGCGCGAAAGTATCGTCACGCGCAAATCCGGACCGCCCACAGCGCAGGAAGCCGCTGCCTGACCGCAGCCAAACCGAGAACAAGGAACAGATCATGCTCGACGTTCAAGACAATCCGGCTCCCGAAGTTCATGACGATCCGATCGCGGTCGATCCGCGCCAGTTCGCGGCCAAGGTCAATTCCTGGCTGCCGCACGATATCATGCTGACCGATGCATGGTTTCCGCTGGCCCACAGCTTCGCTGTTGCCAAGAAACCCATCCGGCGCGCTGTCTATTCGCACCCCTATTTCATCTGGCGGAAGCCCGACGGCAGCTTGGTGGCTGCGGAAACGCACCCGAATGACCAGCTTGCCGCGAAGAAGAGCGAATATACCGACGAGGCCGGTCACTATCCGGTGATCGAGAAGTACGGCTATGTCTGGGGCTGGCTCGGCAAGCCGGAAAATGCCGCGCCCGAACATATTCCCAGCATTCCCTATCTGCCAGAGGACGGCGGCCTGCCGCTGCACATGCTGGGCACCGTGCGGTTCGATTGCTGCGCGCCGCTCAGCCTCGAAAACCTGATCGACCTTACCCATGCCGACTTCATCCACGCCGACGTCGTGGGCGACGAGAAGATGGACAAGGAAACGGTCGAGGTGTTCCACGACAGCGAGACCATCACCATGGTGCGGACCTGCGTGAACAAGTCCGTCGCGCCGATCATGAAAATCTTTGGCGGCGTGCGCGACGATGTGCAGCAGGTACGGCAGGTGATCCGCATCTACCTTCGCAGCCATGCCGCGATCGCCTATGGCCGTTTCAGCCCGGGCGACAATGTCCAGCTGTTCCACCCCTGCGTTCCGGAAACGCGCGACCGGACCCGGCTGGATTATGCAATGAACACGTCGAACGTGAAAAAGACCAATCTTTTCCGCTATATGATGCCCAAGGCGAGCTACAAGGTTTCGCGGCAGGACAGTTCCATGACCTCGCCGCAGAGCCCGCGCTACATGCGGCCGGAAAAGCGCAAGGATTTGCATTCGCCGCTGGACGAAGCGGGCCAGAAATATCGCGTGCTGATGCTGGCACTGGCCGAAAGACAGGCGCGCGGCGATTTTACCTATCGCGATAATGTCAGCTCTGATTGCAGCGACATTATCGGATATGAAAAAGCATGACCACACTGACCAATGCGACTGGGGGTGAGCGCAAGTGGTGGGGCGTGATGCCCGTTTTGCCCGCTCCGGTGATGGGCGGCATGGCAAAACAGATGGAGCAGGTGGGATTCGAAGGGGTCTTTTCGCTTCAGATCTATGGCGCGCCCTTTGTGCCCATGGCCGCCGTCGCGGCGATGACCGATACGCTGAAGGTTTCGACCGGCATTGCGGTTGCGGGAACCCGCAGTCCGGTTGAAACCGCCTATTGCGCGATCGAATGCGACACGATCAGCCAGGGCCGTTTCGTCCTTGGTCTGGGCACCTCGCTGCACAGCGCGCTTGAGGGGATCTATGGCGAGCCGCACCGCAAGCTGCTGACCCATCTGCGTGAAGTGGTGAAGATCGTGCGTTACGTGAACGCCAACAGCCACAAGGACATGGAACCGCTCCACGGCGAATATTACGATCTGGAATGGACGGAAAAGATGATGACCGCGCCCCCGGTGCGCGAGAATATTCCGATCTGGATCGCCGCGCTCAAGGACAAGCTGACCAGCATGTCGCTGGAGATTGCCGACGGGCTGATGGTCCATGCGCTTTGGACGGTCGACTATACGGTTCAGAAGAACGATTTCATCCATTCGGAGCTGGCCCGCTTTGGCCGCAAACGCACGGATGTCGAAATCAATGCATGGCCATGGGTCGCCATCAATGACGACAAGCAGCAGGCGATCGACGACAGCCGTGCCACCGTGGCGGGCTATGCCGGTTACAAGGAATACGAAGACTTTTTCGATTCCATCGGTTTTGGCGATCTCGCACGCGATTGCCAGCTGGCCGCAGGCGAACATGGCGATGTTTCGGGCGTGATCGATAAGGTCAGCGACGAAATGGTGCAGGCCTTCGTGAAATGCGGGCCGGTCGACGAAGTGCTCGAAGAACTCGAACCCTTCTGGGGCGTGGTGGATTCGCTCTGTCCGATGACGCCCTATCGCAATCTCACCATGGAACAGCTGACAAAGTATAATGAGGGGCTGTTCGCAATGGTGGCAGAGGCGAAACGCCGCGAAAAGTAGGACCGGCAGGCGGGACGGCAAAGCGCCATCCCGCCTTCCCCGGCTTTAGCCGACAGTCTGGCCGGCTTTGGCGGTCAGTTCTTTGCTGATGTCCCACAAGCGTGCGGCGCCTTGCTCGCTCTGCGCAGCGGCAGACAATGCTGCGGGCTTGCGCTTGGCGAGATACTGGCCGGTCGCATTTGGCGCCCCGCCCTTCGCCAGCAAGAGTATCGTATCCGCGCCCTGCTCGGGCGTCAGCGAGAGCGGTTTGCCAAGGAAATACATCAGCTTGACGGCAAGATTGCCGTGACTGTCGAAATTGGTTTGCACGACGCCGGGATGCACGCAATTCACGCGGATTCCGTCGTGCTTGACCCGTTTCGCCATTTCCCGCGTAAACAAGATGTTGGCCAGCTTGGACTGGGCATACGCATCGCTGGCGCTGAATGACTGCGCCTGCTGCAGATCGTCCCACTTCATGTCCTTGATGAATTTGTGCGCGACCGATGCGGTCGTGATCACTTGTGATCCGGGCGCCGCCGCCTTCAGCAAGGGCAGCAGGCGGTGGGTCAGCAGGAAAACGGCAAGGTGATTGGCGGCAAAGGTCTGTTCAAACCCGTCGGCGGTTTCCATCCGCCTCGATGGCGTGGCGCCTGCATTGTTCACCAGTAATCCGATCCGGTCGGTCGATGCCGCTACCTGCGATGCGAACGCGTCCACCTTGTCCATGACCGACAAATCGGCCCTTATCATGTCGACCTGCGCCTCGGGCGCGGCGGACCGGATTTCCGCAAGCGCGGCTTCGCTGCGCGCGTGATCCCGGCCCTGCGCGATCACCCGCCAGCCATCGCGCGCCAGTTCCCGCGCGACGACAAGGCCGATGCCCGAGCTTGCTCCGGTTACGACTGCTGTTTTGATGCCGTGATACTCCTGCCCGCGATAAAGCCGGTCACCAGTGCCGGACCGACATTGCATCCATGCGCCGGAGACTTGCCCTGCCAGATCGAATTGGCATCCAGCCCGGCAGCCCAAAGGCCCGGAATCGGCTGACCGCTCTCATCCTTGACGCGGCATTGCGCGTCAATTTTTACGCCCACGGTCGTCGATCCGTCGCCGGGGAATATCTGGACCGCGTAATAGGGCCCCGCGCCAACCGGCCCGAAGCAGGGATTGGGCTTGTGCGCGGGATCGCCAATTTCTTGATCGATCAGCGTATCGCCCTTGCCGAATTCACTGTCGCGCCCGGTTTTCGCATCGGCATCGACCCGCGCAGCGGTTGCTTCCAGCGCCTTGGGATCGACCCCGATTTGCGCCGCCAGTTCGGTCAGCGTATTGGCCTTTTTCATATAGCCGGAAGCGACCAGCTCCTTGATCTTGCTGCCCCCCGGAAGCGACAGCCCCATGCCGTATTTCTTGACGTTCTTCGCGTTCGAAATGATCCATGCAGGCACATTGCCGGTGGCGTGCATGTCCTCGACGAAATGGACCCCGGCCTCATTGCCAAAGCGTTTGCCGTCCTTGCCGACGGCGATGCAGCCGGGCTTCGACATGTCGATCAGATGCGCATAGCGTTCGACATAGCCATCATCGCGCGTCCGCTTTGACACCACGGCCCAGACCGCATTGGCGTGGTTGTCCGTTCCCAGCACGGCGCCCGATACCGTGGCGGCATTTATGCCGTCTCCGGTATTGTGATATGGAAGGATGGAAACATGCTGCTCGGCATAGGGCAGATAGACCTTGCGCATCTGTTCGTTGGCGGAAAATCCGCCGGCCGCCAGAACGACGCCCTTTGCGGCCGAAATTTCCGTCTGCTTGCCGTCTATGGTCGCGACGACACCCGTGACCCTGCCCCCATCGGCAAGCAGTCTTTCGACCGGCGCACTGCTGTAGAGGTCGACCCCCGCGTCCAGCACCGAACGGTAAAGCCTGCCCATCAGGGCGTTGCCCATCGTCAGGCGTGAGCCGCGGCCCAGCTTCTTCTTGTCGAAAGCGAAACGGATGGCGATCTTGGCCATGTACCACAACGCACCGGGCTGCGGCAGCTTGGCGATATAGGGCAGATCGAACAGATCGATCATCATACCGCCAGGCGCGTTGAATTCCTCGCGCGGCTTGGAAAGATTGTCGAAATCGGAACCGAGCTTTCTGCCGTCATATTCAGCCGGAGCCAGCAACCGCCCTTCGTGCATCGCGCCCTCTACCTCGGGGTACCAGTCGCTGGACGGGGGCGAGAGGAGGAAATGGACCGAACTATTGGCCTCCAGCCATTTCACCATTTCGGGGCCGGTTTCGATATAGGCTTCGATCAGCTCGCGCTCTGCCCGGTTGCCGACGACGGCAAGCGAGTAGTCCAGCGCCTTCTTCTTGCTGTCGTCCACGCCCGCCGCAACGGCTTGCGGGCTTTCGGGTATCCAGACCCCGCCACCGGAAATGGCCGTTGTCCCGCCGAAATGCGGCGCCTTTTCCAGCACGACCACCTTGCAACCCGCTTTTGCGGCGACCACCGCTGCTGTCAGCCCGGCACCGCCGGAACCCATCACCACGACGTCATACTGCATCGAATTTCCCTTCACGCACACATGATCGATCGCATGGCCTTGTCGTCGATCCCCAACTGGCCCGCGCAATCGAGACCGTCCCAATATTCCCGCCACCAGACGATCCGGCCGGCATCATTCAGATCGAACACGCCGACGACGTGGGTTGTGGTTTCCCGCCCGTCCTTCAACTGCCGGCATGTATCGACCCGTTCCGTGAAAACGGTCGATCCCGAAGCCGCGACCTTGCGAATATCGCAGGCGCATTCGTCATAAAGTTCGTATTGTCGCTCCCGCTCCTCGCAGATGGCGTCCGCGCCCTGCCTTACCGGAGCGATCGGCACGACCGGCTTATACTGGGCATCGTCAGCCAGCATCGCGCGCACTGCCCCCACGTCCAGCTTGCTGGTGTGGAACAGGGCGAGGAATTGCCTGACGACGGTCTCGGCGTTCATGCCAAACCTTCCTGCGCGCCGAAAAAGGCAGCGACCTTGCCGGTATCGAAATATTCGCGTCCGTGGACGATCAACCCGTCCCTGATCACGAACAGATCGTGATATTCATTGGCATAGACCCGGTCGCCGAAATGCATTTCCGAGCGCACCTCTGCTGCGACCGTGTCGCCTTCCGCGACCATGCCCACGATGCGAACCTTGCGGTGCGAAGCGGTCAGCAGCATGCCCTTTACTGCGTCGGTATAGGCTTTCCGGGATATTTCGCCCGATCCGATCATCCACCATGTGCAATCTGGCGCCTGCAATTGCTCGATCACCTCAAGCTCGCCCGCTTCGACCGCGCCGAGGAAGCGTCGCACGATATCCTTGTTCTGTTCGTTCTGGGCCATTTCGGTCTCTCTCCGTCGCCGCTTCATCACCCTGCCCAGCCCGTCCCGCCCCTTTCCTTGGACAGGTTGCTCCATCAGGTGCTCTGCGAAGCATGAGGGCAAGAGAGGAACATGCCGCCCATCGCGCCGCAGGTTCGAAAACAGACAGATCGCAAGGAGCTGACCCATGGATCCGCACGCCCCCGCCCAATATAAGAGTACAGTCGTCGACACGAATTGCGTGCCGCGTCCCTATCCCGCCCGCACGGACAAGCTGCCGACAAGGCTGGAGGATGTCGACGCCGAGTGGCTGGGCAGGATGATGAGCTATAAATATCCGGGCGTTGCGGCGCACAGCGTGGAAACCGTCCAACTGCTCAACAGCCACACGACGAAATGGCGCGTTAAAGTCGACTGGAACGATGCGGGCAAGGCCGCAGGACTGCCCGAGCATGTCTGCATGAAGGCGAACTGGTCGGGATCGTTCGACAATGTCGATATCCACGCCGTCGAAGCGCGCTTCTACCACTTCCTGATCGACGAAATGAAAGTGCCGACGGCAAAATGCTATTACGCCGACTGGGACGATGACGGCAGTGCGCATGGCTTTGTGGTGCTGGAAGATCTAGTGCAGCGCGGCGGCAAGTTCGGGCACAGTACCGATGCCAATGGCGTCGACATGATCATGGACAATCTCGAAGGCCTTGCCACGCTGCATGGCAGCCTTTGGGGAAGCGACAAGATCAGCACCGCCAATGCCCCATGGCTCCAGACCCAGATGGACACACCCGTCGACAGCGATCAGGTGCGGATCATGTGGCAATGGATCGAAGCCAATCTGGCGGACCCTGCTTTCCGCGCCGTCGCGCCGCAGCATTACCTTGACGATCCGCGCAAGCTGGAACGCGCATTTGACCGTTTGGGTGAGCTTGAGCGGGCCTATGATGCGCCGCATTGTATCGTGCTGGGCGACTGCCATCAGGGCAATACCTATATCCTGCCCGACGGCGACCGGCTCTGGCTGGACTGGCAGCTGGTCCGGCGCGGCCGCCCATGGCGCGACCTGACCTATTTCGTGATCGGCGCGCTCAGCATCGAAGAGCGCCGCAAGCATCACAAGGACATGGTGAAGCAATATCGCGAATATCTGATCGCGACCGGCGCGCAGGGGGTTCCCGACTTTGACGAGGCATGGGAGCAGACGCGGCTTTTCGTGATGTACGGATTGCAAGCCTGGGCCGCCAATCTCGATGAGTGGGGGCAGAACGGCCTTCCCATGAACGAACGCTTCTTCACGGCTGCCGAGGATTACGGCACGTGGCAGCTATTAGGAGAATAAGAATGGGTCTGGTCGAGGGCAAGATCGCCATAGTTACCGGCGGCGGTGCGAATATCGGGGAAGCCTGCGCCCGCATGCTGGCCGCGAACGGCGCGTCGGTCGCGGTTGCCGATATCAACGAGGAAGGCGCGCGGCGGGTGGCCTCTGGCATTGCAGAAGCCGGAGGCAAGGCCATCGCCTTGAAGGTCGATCTGGGCGATGAAGCCAGCGTCGCTGCTATGGTGGCGGCGACGATCGACGAATTCGGCAGGATCGATATCCTGCATAATAATGCCGCCAACACCGGCGCCCAGCAGATGATGCGCGACGCTTCTCTGGCCGAAATGGATCCGGAAGTGTGGGATGCCGCTTTCGACATCAATGTGCGCGGGACGATGTTCGTGACCAAGCATGTCGTACCGCACATGATCGCCGCGGGCGGCGGTTCGATCATCAACACCAGCTCGGGCGTTTCGCTGCTCGGCGATGTGCTCAATCCCGCCTATAGCGCGTCCAAGGCCGCGGTAAATGCGCTGACCCGCAATACGGCCACGCAGTTCGGGCGGGCCAATATCCGTTGCAACGCGGTGCTTCCCGGCCTTGTGCTCAGCCCCGTGGCGCGCGCGCAAATGACCGACCACCAGCTCGCCATGATCCAGCGCCACGTGCTTTTGCCCCGCGAAAGCGTTGCGGATGATATCGCGGGCGCCGTGCTGTGGCTGGCGTCGGATCTTGCGGGCTTTGTCACCGCCCAGATCATCTCGGCCGATGGCGGCATCGCCCACCACCAGCCCCATTACGCCGACATGCTGGACATGTTCGCAGCCATGCCGGGGTAACGGGACGAAACGCTATCGGTCAGATTGCCGGCATGATCTCCTCGGCAACCCAGTGCTGGCGGTCGATCCATGCCTGCTTGCCGGACAGGCCCGGCGGCAAGGGTACGATGGTTTCGGTAATACCCAGTTCCTTCAGCCATCCGATCTGGTCGATGATCTTCTGCTTGTCCTCGGTCCCCGGCGCACGGGCATCATCCAGAATTTCATGATGCGCACCGACGTTCAGCATTTCGAGGGCGAAAAACATCTCCAGCGGCCGACCGTCATATTCCGGTTGTGACTTGATGTAGTCGATGCAGTCGGGAAAGCTTTCGGGCGGTGTACGGAACGGCGACCAGCCATTGCCGAACTTCGCCACCCGCCGCTGAACCGCAGGCGCATCGCCGCCGAACCAGATTGGCACGTGCGGTTTTTGAAGCGGCTTGGGTGCGAAACCGCAATTTTTGAAGCTGACGAATTCGCCCTCGAATTCCGGATCGTCCTGCGTCCAGAGTTCGATCATCGCCGCAATATATTCATCCGCCATCGCGCCGCGTTTTTCGAACGGCACGCCCAGCATGTCGAATTCTTCTTTCAGCCAGCCAACGCCGAAGATCGGCTCTGCCCGACCACCCGTCAGCCAGTCGAGCGTCGACCATGCCTTGGCCTGCACGATGGGGCTTTGCAGCGGCAGGATGGAGATCGAGGATGCAAGGCGCAGGTTCTTCGTCTGCCCGCCATAAAAACCCAGCGCCACGGCGGTGTGGAAATACCAGTCGCCCGACAGTTCGATGTGTTCCTTGGGAATTATGAAATGTTCACCCAGCATGCATTTGTAGAAGCCGAGCCGGTCCGCGACTGCCATCAGTTCCCCGACATCGGCTCCGGTCAGCGGTTCCTCCCATGGCTGGACCATGGCGGCAACCTTCATGCTTTTGGGGATACCGATACTCAGTTTCATGACTGCCTCTCCTGCGCTGGTGTACCGGGCGGGTAACAGTCCGGCGCAGTCAACTTACCTGCCGGAAGAAAGGCGGTTTAGACACGCAATCCCCGTTCCTGCAGGAACTCCAAGTCGGCAGGCGTATCGAGATCGGCTGACAGACCCGTCCGCTGAAGTACCGGCATGGCAACATCCGCGCCGCAGTGAAGAATGCGACTGCCCTGCCCGAATTGGAACGAGAACGATCGACCGTCAGCCAGTGCCAATGCATTGGTGCCCTGCCCCAGGCGATCCGTGGCCAAGGCAGCGCCATGGCGGGTCGCAGCATCAAGCAGCGCATCGACATCGTCCCGAGCCAACAAGGGCAGGTCTGCGTGGATCACAAGTAGCGGCGACGCACCGAAACCGTTCCGAAACGCCGAAATCTCGGCATTCAGCCCCTGCCCGCCGTCCTTGGCCCACACGGCCGCAGGATGGTCGAAGGCTTCGTTCGAAAGCACGACGATCCGGTCGATTCCCGGACATTGCGCCAGAACGTCGATCACGTGCCGAGCCATGTCCAATGCCAGGCGCCCGCGTGCGTCTGCATCCAGCACGCCTTTCAATCGCGACTTTCCCGCAGGGCCGGTGCGGATCGGGACCAGCGCCGTCCATGCCATCAGCGCGTCAGTCGTTCGGCGAGATCCATGGCGGCGATCGCAACGCGGTGCCGATCCTGCGCCGTGTTCATAAGCGTGTCAGCTTCAGCAAAAGAAAGCCCGGAAGGCTGTGGATCGCCCTCGTGCACCAGCATCGCGTCCAGCAGTTCGCCGTAATGTTCGGCAATCGTCTGGTTCGTCACCGAAAGGCCAAGTTCGCCCATCAGCTTGGCCGTCGGCCCCTTGACCGCTTTTCCGCCCACCAGCGGCGACACGGCCACAAGCGGCGCATTCCTGCGTTCCAGCGCCTGCCGCAGGCCGGGAACCGCCAATATGGGATCGATGCTGAGCCAAGGATTGGATGGCGCAATCAGGATCATATCGGCCGCTTCGATGGCCGCCACCACGCCCGGTGCCGGCAAGGCAGCATCAGCACCTTCTAAGCGGATCGCATTGACGCGCGGTTCGCACCGCCGCGCCACGAAATAGCGCTGGAAAGGCAGCAATCCTTCGTCCGTTCTCACCCATGTCGCGACGGGATCGTCGCTCATCGGCAGGATCGTCAGGCCAAGACCCCATTGGCGGGCAAAACCCCGCACGATTTCAGACAAAGGCTGGCCCGCGTCCTTGGCCATGCGGCGCAAGACATGCAGCGCGAGGTCGCCATCGCCGAGGTTGAACCAGTCCTCGCCGCCAAGGCTCTTTACCGCGGCCATGAACGACCATGTCTCGCCTTCGCGGCCCCAGCCCAGGCTGACATTCGACAGCCCCGCCAGCGTGTAGAGCAAGGTATCAATGTCGGGCGAGATCGGCAGGCCGAAATGCTCGAAATCATCGCCAGTGTTCACGATCGCCGTCAGGTGAGTGCCGGGCACGATCTGCTGCAAGCCCTCGACCAGCTTGGCGCCGCCCACGCCTCCGGTCAGGACAGTGACACGTGCGCTCATCGGAACAAATCCTCCCCCGCCGGACGCAGCAGGTTCCGGCTGGTCTGATCGCCGTGCTGCCATGGCAGGCCGCGCAGCACGCAGGCCGGCAAGCCCTCGGGACCCTCGCCCATCGCAAGCCCAGCCGCCCCAGCTGCGGCATCGGCAAAGGCGATTTGCGTCACCTGCATGATCCGCCCGTCCCTGTCGGGTTTGCCTCGCTCATCGATCACGGCGGGGGGACCAGCCACGCCGATCGCCACATTGGTCGTCCCCATCCGCCATGGACGGCCAAAGCTGTCGGAGATGATGACACCAGGCCTGATGCCCGTTCGGGCGTGGCATGCATCGGCTATGCGGGCCGCGCTGGCATCGGGATCTTCGGGCAGTAAAAGCACCTTTTCCTCGCCACATGTACCCAGATTGGAAGCATCGATGCCGGCATTCGCCATCACATGGCCAAGCCGGTGCCGCGTTATCAGTACGTTGGGCACCGCTCTCACCACGTCGCTGGATTCGCGCAGTACCATCTCGACCAGCGCGGGGTCCTTATGGGTTTGGCGGGCAAGATCGCGCGCGCCGTCGCTAATATCGACCGACGAAAGCGCGACCATCCGGCCTTCTGATTTCGAAACGATCTTTTGCGTGACAACAAGAATATCGCCGGGCGCAAGGCCGGGGTCGCCTTGGGCAAGGCGGTCGGCCAGTATGGAAGGCAGGTCATCGCCACCATGGAATTCCGGCAAGTCGCCGACGGGAAATACGCTGAACATCGTCAATCGGGGGCGTTCAATTCGCCCGTGATGCGAATTCCGGCGCCATCGACCTTGTAGTTCTTGTTGATGAAGATCAGCAGCGAGGTCATCGCCTCGGCCGCCGCCGCGTTGACCAGCGGGCCGGCATGGATGCCGCGTTGCCCAATGGCTTCTGCCAGCGCGACAACTTCGGCACGTGCCGCCTTGTCGTCGCCGAACACCAGAATGTCGCAATCGACAAAGCCATCCTCTGCCAGGCGATGCGCCGCGACATTGTGGAACGCCGCGACCAACCGGACATCGTCGCCCAGCAGATTGCTGGCGCATATCGCTGCCGATCCTTCTTCAGGCAACTGGACGCGCATCACCTTGGGCGGAACGAGCGGGACAGTGGTATCGACGACGATCTTGCCGGCGACATGCGGCTTGATATCGGCCAGCGTCGCCGCTTGGGCGGAAAACGGCACGGTGACCAACACGATGTCGCCCGCCTGCGCCGCATCGGCATTGGCCATGCCGGTCAGCCCATGGCCGAGTTCCTCTGCCCGGGCAATGGCCGCTTCGGCAGAGCGCGATCCGATGATCACCTGATGCCCTGCCTTGGCAAGCCGCCATGCAATGGCGCTGCCGAGATTGCCCGTACCGCCGACTACTGCGATCGTCTGGCTCATAAACTAATCCAATTCTGTCAAATTATGCGACGGTCTCGCCCGCGGCCAGACCGTAAAGCGTGGAGCGTTCCTGCAGGCGGCGACCGATGCCATGGGCCAGCGCGCGCATTTCGGGAACACCGAATTCCTGTCCGTTCACCCCGCCCGCAGCGCGCGTGATCGATTCGTCCATCAGCGTCCCGCCCAGATCGTTGGCACCTGCCTGAAGTATGTGGGCCGCCCCCTCCGGACCCAGTTTTACCCAGCTGACCTGAATGTTCGGAATGGCACCGTCCAGCGCAATCCGCGACACGGCATGCATCAGCACTGTTTCGCGCCATGTCGGGCCGGAACGGGTTTGCCCGCGGCGCCAGTTCGGTGCCTCCATATGGACGAAAGGCAAAGGCACGAATTCGGTGAAGCCGCTGCTTTCCATCTGCAATTCGCGCAGGCGCAGCAGATGCGTGGCCCAGTGGGCATAGGTTTCGACATGGCCGAACATGATGGTGGATGTGGTCTTCAGCCCCACCTTGTGTGCCGCCTGCATCACCGCCAGCCATTCGCCGGTCGAAAGCTTGTCGGGGCAAATGATGTCGCGGATATCATCTGACAGGATTTCAGCCGCCGTCCCCGGCAAGGTTGCCAGCCCGCATTCCTTGAGCGAAGCGAGGTAATCTTCGTAATCCAGCCCCAGCGTGGTGGCGCCGTGATGCACCTCCAGCGGCGAGAACGCGTGCACATGCATGTCCGGCACTGCATCCTTTACCGCTTGCACGATCCCGCGATAGGTGTTGCCGTCATAGCTCGGGTGGATGCCCCCTTGCAGGCACACCTCGCTCGCGCCGCGTTCGCGCGCCTCGACCGTGCGGCGGGCGATTTCGGCATGGTCGATATTATACGCCGGGCCGCGCTCGCTCTTGGTGCTGCCCTTGGAGAAGGCGCAGAAGCCGCAGCGGTAAAGGCAGATATTGGTATAGTTGATGTTGCGATTGATCACATGGGTGACATTGTCGCCCACCCGGTCATGCCTCAGCTCGTCGGCAACGCGGCAGATCCGCTCGAAATCGCGGCCTTCGGCCCCGAACATCCTTTCGATGTGGAACGCGCCGAGCTCCTCGCCGTGCTCAACCCGGCCCAGGGCTATGCGAATTTCCTTGTCCCCTCCGATACCGATGGAGAGCGGCCCTTCCGGTATCGCCCCGCCGGTGCCGGGATGCCAGTCGCTGTCTCGCGGTAATCCGCGCGCATCGATGGCCCTTCGAATGCGCGGCTGAAGCGCCTCGTCCGTCCACAATCCGGGTGCACGAGCGAATGCCGGGCCGATGGCAAGCCGCTGGCGCAGGTGCCGTCCGGCCTCCTCGGTCTGGGTCTCCAGCTGCTCAAGATGTGGCCAGGGCGCTTCGGGGTTCACATGGTCGAGCGTGACCGGCGAAACCCCGCCCCAGTCGTTGACGCCCGCACGGATAAGCTTGCCCAGCTGTCCCGGCTGCAGGTTGGGCGGTGCCTGCACCACCATTTCCGCCTGAAGTATCAAGCGGGCAGCGGCTATCGTCCAGAGATGTTCGTCGAGCCCGATATCGGGCGTTGCTGCCATCAGCGTCCCGGGCTTGGCGCGGAAGTTCTGGATGATGACTTCCTGGATATGGCCATGGCGCGCATGCAGATCGCAGATCGCAAGCAGTGCCTCCACCCGTTCCAGGCGCGTTTCGCCAATCCCGATCAGCAGGCCGGTGGTAAAGGGCACCTTTGCCTCGCCAGCATCGCGCAGGGATTGCAGGCGGATTTCCGGTATCTTGTCGGGAGACCCGTAATGCGGCATTCCCTTGCCGCACAGCCGTTCCGACGTGCTTTCCAGCATCAATCCCATCGAAGCCGAGACCGGACGCAGTTTTTCGTAATCGGCAGCCGTCATGATCCCGGGGTTGAGATGCGGCAGAAGGCTCGTTTCTTCGAGGACGAGCGAGGCGACATGAGCCAGATAATCCAGCGTGCTGGCGAAGCCGCGCTCGTCCAGCCACCGGCGCGCGGCGGAATAGCGGGCCTCGGGCTGGTCGCCCAGAGTGAACAATGCTTCGCGGCAACCGCGCTGTTCGCCCGCGCGGGCGATCTCAAGCACTTCTTCCGGTTCGAGGAATGGCGCCGTCAGTTGCGACGGGCGGTGAGCGAACGTGCAGTAATGGCAGACATCGCGGCACAATTTCGTCAGCGGTATGAAAACCTTGCGCGAATAGGTGACCACCGCGCCATGCGCCGCAATCGTCTTGGCCTCGGCCTCTGCGGCCAGTTCGTCCAGCGAGAAACGCTCCAGCCTGTCCAGCCAATCGCGCGCTTCGGTCCTGTTCCACCAATATGCCATATCGCGTTACATTCTCTTTCTTGCGGCTGCGAGGCCGCGGATCGTGGTGAGCGGATCGGCATGCCCAGGAAGCGCGGCGATAAGCGTGGAAACACCCATCGCTTCCATCCTGGCCATGACCCCTGCCACGTGGTCTTCAGGTCCCGCGATCGTATCGAAATCCTGCAGGAATTCGGTGAGCCCCATCTCGTCCATCAGCCGAACGTTGCGTCCGCCGACCACGACATGTTCCGATGGATCATAACGTGCCTGAAAAGCCTGGACGAGCGGGCGGACATTATCGGGCAGCATCGCCAACGTCTCGGGCGTACGAAAGGCCATCGCATTGACGGCAATAAAAGCCTTCAGGTCGTCGATGGCCTGCTGCCGATGCTCTCGCACCGAAATATAGCTGGTCACCCAGATGTCGAGCGCATCGGCATCGCGGCCCGCCCTGGCGGCGGCAACGCGCAACTCAGCAATCCTCTGCTCCAGTGCATCGAGGCTCTGGTCACCTGCAAACAGGATGGCCCCATCGGCAAGCTCTCCTGCAAGCGCGAGAGCCTTTGGGCCGAAAGCGGAATAATAGATCGGAACCTTGCGCGCGAAGCGAAGCGATTTGACGGGCCGCCCTTCCCACTCGATCTCCTCGCCGGCGAAAAGCTGGCGCAGGGCGACAAGTTCGGCCCGCACTTCCTTTTGCGTGGCCGGTGCGCGCCCCACGGCCAGGACCGTGCTGCCCCCTGTCGCAAATCCCATGACCGCCCGCCCGCCCGTCAATTTGTCGATGGTGGCAAAGGCACTCGCCGCGACGAGCGGGTGGCGCATGAACGGCGATGTCACAAGCGAGCCGATCCGCGCCTTGGGCGCTTCAAGTGCCGCCAATGTCATGGAGGTGACCATTTCATGCCAGCCGGCCGGCGAATCCCCGACCGTGATCAGATCATAGTCCAGCTCCGCCGCCAGCCTCACCTCGCTGCGGAACAAGTCCAGCGAGGTGCCCCACATCGAACAGATACCCAGCTTCATCGGCCTCGCCCCCAGCAAACGCAACGGGCCGGCGGCGCAACGTGACTGCGCTGACTATCGCCGCGTTCCCTATAGCGTCCTGGTCCTGCGTGGATCATTTCCTGCTCAGATATTGGTCCGGTCGGCGCCCTTGAGGTCAAGGATCTGGCGCGCTTCGTCAGGCGTTGCCACGGACAGGCCCATACCCTCTACGATGGCTTTTGCGGTCGCGACTTGTTCGGCGTTGGTTTCCGCCAGTCGGCCCGGACCGGCCCAGAGCGAATCTTCAAGGCCCACGCGAACGTTGCCGCCCATCGATGCCGCCATGGCGACGATGCTCATCTGCCGTGCACCGGCGCCCAGCACCGACCATTCATACTGGTCGCCGAACAGCCTGTCCGCCGTGCGCTTCATGTGCTGGATATCATCAGGGTGGCTGCCGATGCCCCCAAGGATGCCGAAGCAGGTCTGAACGAACAGCGGAGCCTTCACCAGCCCGCGATCGAGGAAATGCGCCAGATTGTAGAGATGGCTGGTATCATAGCATTCGAATTCGAACCGCGTGCCCAGCGGGGAAAGCAGTTCCAGCAGCCCTTCGATATCCTTGTAGGTGTTCTTGAATACCAAGTCGCGCGATGCCTCAAGCGTGGCCGGCTCCCAGTCGTATTTCCAGTCCTTGTAGCGGTTCAGCATCGGGAACAGGCCGAACCCCATCGAACCCATGTTGAGGCTGGCGACTTCCGGCGCGAAACGCGTTGCCGGTCGCAGCCGTTCCTCCAGCGTCATCGAGGGATGGCCGCCGGTGGTGATGTTCAGCACCGCATCGGTCCGCTGCTTGATGACCTTGAGGAAGGGTTCGTAGAGATCGGGATTCTGGTCCGGACGCCCGTCCTTGGGATTGCGGGCGTGCAAATGAATGATGGCCGCACCCGCGTCAGCCGCGCCGATGGCCGCTTCCGCAATCTCGTCAGCGGTCACCGGCAAATGCGGCGACATGCTCGGCGTATGGATCGCGCCGGTCACCGCGCAGCTGATGATTACCTTACCCTTGGCCACAGAATACTCCCGCCAGAAATGCTATAGTTTCCCCTGCGGTAGGACGTGCGGTACCGGGCGTAATCTAACCTTCGATAGGGTGTCAGGACAAAATGCCCAGCTGCCGTGCCCGCAGAACGGCTTGCGGACGGCGGCGAACGCCCAGCTTGTCGTAGATCTGCTGCATGTACCATTTGACTGTGCCTTCGGTCAGGCCTAGCCGGTCACCGATTTCCCTGTTGCGCAGGCCGCCGCTCACCTGGGTGAGGATCTCGATCTCGCGCAGCGACAGGCCGCCGCTGGGGCCGAACTCGTCATCGTCCTCTTCGTCCTGATCGATCTGCGGATTTCCCTTGAGCAGCTTCACCAACCCATGGGCAAACCTGTCGACCGGATCGTCGAGGATCGGGCCAGTCCCATAGGCGTCGACGATCAGCGCAGCAATCGCTTCCCCCTCGTCGAGGAACGGGCGCAGCCAGCCGCCGGTCTCGGCCAGTTCCACGGCAGCGCGCACTGAACGGCGCGCTTCCGAGCGGTTGCCTGCCAGTACCGCAATTTCGGCCAGCAGCAGTTCGAACGACAGGGCGGAACGGATGGCGCCCCGGCGGCGCACCAGTTCCAGCCAGCGCTTCGCCACCTTGCGCGAGCGCACCAGCCTGAACCGGTGCATTTCAATCCGCAGCTAGGCAATAGCCAGCCATTCGTTGAGCCGCGACGGATTCAGC
>NZ_CFETID010000030.1:0-32715 GCF_983967925.1 Croceicoccus sp.
CGCCGGGCGGTTAGCTCAGCTGGTAGAGCATCTCGTTTACACCGAGAGGGTCGGGGGTTCGAGCCCCTCACCGCCCACCATTTCCCTTTTCGAGTCGCAGGGCAAAAACGCTTCGCCGGGCCTTTCCGGTCGCTTTTTGCAGCCGCGAAAGGGGGCCTTAACTGGCCATGTCGAAAAATTTCCAGCGATGGCCGGTACTGGCAGGCAGATGGCAATTTCGAGTGTGTTGACCGATCCGGCAGCGCGAATCGCCACATGTCCAAACCTCTTTTCGCGAAGTGACGACAGTGCCATCATGGAGTGATGAAACGATCGCTCGCCCTCACCGCCGTCGCCGCGACACTTACTCTTGCCATGCTGCCATCCGCCGCCGCGCAGGAGGCTGACCGCCCCGCCCCCACGCCCCGGGAAATTGCCGATGCCGCCCCGGCCGGGCAATGGACCGAAATCGCGCCCGAAGATCTGATGATCGTGACGCTTGCGCCGACCGCAGCGGGTGAGGAACGACGAATCGTCATTCGCCTGATGAGCGAGCCCTTCGCGCAGGGCTGGGTCGACAATCTTCGCACATTGACGCGGGCCCGCTGGTACGATGGGTTGTGGGTCTATCGGCTGGTCGACAATTTCGTGGTGCAATGGGGCGATCCTGCCAGCGATCCGGACAGCGGCGAGACCCCCCGCCCCCTGCCTGCGGGGATCGTTACGCCGCCCCAAAGCGACTACATCCATCGGCCGGGTCCGGGCGCTCCGGATGCGGACCCCTGCGCGTCTGGCACATTCAGCGTGCGCGCCATCTGCGACAACTTCGCCGCGGCCGCCGGTTTTCGCGAAGGCTGGCCGGTTGCATGGAACGCCGACAGCATCTGGCCGATCCATTGCTATGGCATGGTCGGCGTGGGGCGGAACGAAGCGCCCGATACCGGCACGGGCAGCGAACTTTACGCCATCATCGGCCATGCCCCGCGTAGGCTGGACCGCAATCTCGCCGTGGTCGGACGGGTGATCGAAGGCATGGAACATTTCGCATCCCTGCCGCGCGGCCATGGCCGGATGAACACCTATGAGGACACGGCAACCCGCACGCCCATCGTTTCTGTCCGCCTTGCCAGCGAGATGGAGGATGCGCCGCGCTTCGAGTACCTGTCGACCGAGAGCGAGAGCTTTGCCCGCATGGCTGATGTGTTCGCGACCGGCACGAATGCGTTCTATACCGTCACCGCGGGCGACACCGATGTCTGCGCAATACCGCTGCCGGTGCGTGAGGTCGCGGAATAGATCCTAGACCCGATTGGCCTGCGCCACCGCGTCGCTGGCCCTCAGCGCGCTGATATTGCGGGTCAGATGGGCCAGGTCGCGCACCTCGATATCGACGACATAATGGCCAAAGCGCTCATCGCGCGACATCAGCCCCAGATGCGAGATATTGACGTGATTGGCCGCGAAGATGCCGGTCATCTCGGCAAGCGTGCCGGGGCGGTTGTAGAGGATCACGTTCAGCCTGCCGGTGGCGCCCTCGGTGCGCGGATCCCAGGACAGGTCCATCCACTCCTCTCCCGCCGCTTCCTCGGCCAGGGTCAGGCAGTCGATCGTGTGCACCTGCACCGTCTTGCCCTCCTGCACGCCGACGATGCGGTCGCCCGGCACCGGGTGGCAGCATTCCGACAATACCAGCTCGCTGCCCCGCGCGATTCCGCGAATGCGCACGGCCCGCTGCGGCGCCTGCCAAAAGCTGTTGTCGGGCAGCTCGGCGGCGCTGCCGGGCACCAGCGCTTCCATGATCTCGTGCTCGTTCAGCCGTGCCTCGCCGATGGCAAGCATGAATGCATCCTCGTCCGCCAGATCCAGCCGCTTGATCGCCCCGGTCAGCGCCTTTTTCCCGACCTTGCCGGGCATGCGCGCGACGATCGAATCGTACAGGTCGCGCCCCGTCTCGATCGTTTCCTCGCGCTCCTTCATGCGGACCGATCTCCGGATCGCGGCGCGCGCCTTGGCCGTCGTGACAAAGCTGAGCCAGGTCAGTTGCGGCTCGCTGTCGGGGCCCTTGATGATCTCGACCACATCGCCGTTCGCCAGCGGCGTGCGCAGCGGCATGTGGCGCCCATTGATCTTGGCCCCGACCGCGTGCGCGCCCATGTCGGTGTGGACGGCAAAGGCGAAATCCACCGGCGTCGCCCCCTTGGGCAGCTGATAGAGCGCACCCTTGGGCGTAAAGGCAAAGATGCGGTCCTGATAGATTGCCAGCTTCGCGTTCTCGAGCAGTTCCTCGGCGTCCTGCGCCTGTTCCATCACCTCGATCAGGTCGCGCAGCCAGCCGACCTGCCCGTCCGGCGTCGTGCCGCCCTGCTTGTAGGCCCAGTGCGCGGCGAGCCCGAACTCATTGGTCCTGTGCATCTCCTGCGTACGGATCTGCACCTCCATCCGCATCGAATTGCGATAGATCAGCGCGGTGTGGAGAGAGCGGTAGCCATTCGCCTTGGGCGTCGAGATATAATCCTTGAACCGCCCCGGCAGGGTGGACCAGTTGCCGTGCAGCAGGCCGAGCGCGCGATAGCAATCCTCGACACTGTCGGTCAGCACGCGAAAGGCCATGATGTCGGTGATCTGCTCGAAGCTGACGTGGCGTTCGGCCATCTTCTTCCAGATCGAATAGGGATGCTTCTCGCGCCCCGAAACCTCGACGTTCAGGCCGCCTTCGGCCAGCACCTGCTTGATGCGCAGCGCGATCTCGTCGACCTGCCCGCCTTCTTCCGAACGGATCTGCGCCAGCCGGCCGGTGATGGTGGCATAGGCCTGCGGCTCCAGCTGTTCGAAGGCGAGCAGCTGCATCTCGCGCATATATTCGTACATGCCCACGCGCTCGGCCAGCGGGGCGTAGATATCCATCGTCTCGCGCGCGATGCGCTGGCGCTTTTCGGGCTTCGATATGAAGTGAAGCGTGCGCATGTTGTGAAGCCGGTCGGCCAGCTTGACCAGCAGGACGCGCAGATCCTCGCTCATCGCCAGCAGGAACTTGCGCAGGTTTTCGGCCGCGCGCTCGTTCTCGGGCATCTGCTCGATCTTGGACAGCTTGGTCACGCCGTCGACCAGCCGCGCGACTTCGGCTCCGAAATTGCGCTCGACATCCTCGATGGTGGCAAGCGTGTCCTCCACCGTGTCGTGGAGCAATGCGGTGATGATCGTTTCCTGGTCCAGCTTCAGGTCGGTCATCAGGCCCGCCACCTCGACCGGATGGCTGAAATAGGGATCGCCGCTGGCGCGCTTCTGTGTGCCGTGCTTCTGCACGGTGTACACATAGGCGCGGTTCAGCATCGCCTCGTCCGCATCGGGATCATAGGCTTTTACGCGTTCGACAAGTTCATACTGGCGCAGCATCTTGAGGGCGAATTTGGGCGCTTAATGCGCGGCTTGCAACTAGGGCATAACGCGAAATTGTCTCTTACACTCCGATCAGAACAGGCCGGGTGTCTCGATCTGGGCGATGTTTGGCTGCTTGGGCATTGGCACTTTCCTGCGAACCGATCGGGTAGCCTGCGTGCCGGCTGTTGCCGTGATCGGCGGGTAGCATGTGCCGTAATTCAACCAAGCTTGCGCGTCGAGAACCAGAGTTTCAAGTAGTGAACCGAGCGGATAGTCGAGGTTATCCCTTGCGGCGCAGGTGTTGGGCATGGCGCTGGCCATGCCACCGAAGTAATCGGCATTGCCGTCGGCGTTTACCGTCCGGAACGTGACGACCCGTAGGCGATCGTCGCAAGCTTCAAGATCGAAGGCATATTGGCCGACCGGTTTCCCATAGGTGTTAGTGCCCACAAGCACAGTATCGCCGCCGGAGTAGGGGATCTGCCCGTTCATGATCAATTCAGAAGCCGAAGCACTAGAATCCGTAGCGATAAAAGCGATCTTGTCGGGCGAAAGCGCATGGGCTTCGACCCCGAACAGAAAATCTTCATTGTTTGCTGACTTGCTGTTACGCAATTCCAGTCTTGACCACAGTTGCCCCTCGCGCCCCTTGTTCATCAAATCTGCCAAGATATTCGCGGTTCGCACAAGACCGCCGCCATTATAACGCACGTCGATCATAATTCTGTCGACGCCCTGCTCACCCATATCCCGAAACGCTTCGCGCAGACTATCTTCTGCGGGTCCAATGAAACTCCGCAAATGGATATAGCCGGTCTTGCCAAATCTATCCGAAAATACTCTATAGCCATAACGCGGCGATAAGGGCTCGATATTGTAATCGGCGGGGGTGATAGTCTTCTGAAACGTATATTCGCCCGCAACTGGCTCTCGCGTCATAAAGCGGATTACCCGGCTACTTCCGTCATCAGGTAACAGGGCATCTATTAATTCATCATTGTTCATGTCGGCGATCAATTTCATCGATTCTGCGGTACGGCCGGCTGCCAAGATTTCGGTCCCCCGGTCAATGCCGGCAGCAAACGCAGGCGCATTTTCGAATGCTTCGCGGACTCTCAATCTGTTAATTGAGTCCTCGAACACCAGCAGCATACCGAAGCCCTGCGTCGAACCACTGCTATAATAGGCTTCCTCCTCCTCGATCGAGGTGAGATAAGTCCACCCGCGATCCTTTTCCTGCTGATAGGCAGGTGCGACCAATGCATCGATATAGGACTGAAGGTCGTTATAGTCCGATTTCCTGACGTCGCTGTCGATCAGATCGGGAAACAAATACCATTCGCTCAAAACCGATCTTGCCCAGTCCTGTCGTGCAGAAAGGGAGCAGTTTGAACTTGTGGGCGTGGGGCTAGATGATGGCGTTGGACTAGGCGAAACAACGACAGGCGTACCGTTCGACTCGCCGCTACCGCCGCCGCAGCCGGTTACCGCCAGCACCATGGCCAGCGCGCCAAACATATTGCCGCCCTGCCGAACGGCGTTCCAGCGCGATGCCGAATTCGATCCCATAATCTGTACGACCCCGTTTCGGGCGGGCTACCCTGCCCGCCTGCAATCCGGGGCCACTATTTGCGGTAACCAGCTTAACTTCAACTTAAACTGCCTCCATGCGCGTCGGGATCAGCGCCACGCCGCCTCGGGCGGAAGGCTCATCAATATGGCCTCGATATTGCCGCCGGTCTTCAGCCCGAACAACGTCCCGCGATCGTGGACCAGATTGAATTCGGCATAGCGACCGCGCCATTCCAGCATCTGCTGCCGGTCTGCTGCATTCCATTCCTGATCCATCCGGCGGCGCACGATATGCGGGAACGCCGAGAGGAACGCTTCGCCCACCGCGCGGGTGAAGGCGAGATTGGCTTCGAACCCGGCCAGATCCTCGCACTCCAGATGGTCGTAGAAGATACCGCCCACGCCCCGGTGCACGCCGCGGTGCGGGATGAAGAAATACTCGTCCGCCCATTTGCTGAAACGTTCGTAATAATCCGCGCCATGGGCGTCGCAGGCCGCCTTCAACGCGGCGTGAAATTCCGCCGTATCCTCTTCGTAGGGGATCGGCGGGTTGAGATCGGCCCCGCCGCCGAACCATGCCTTCTGGGTGGTCAGGAACCGCGTGTTCATGTGAACGGCGGGCACATGCGGATTAGCCATATGCGCGACAAGGCTGATGCCGGTGGCGACGAAGTCGGGATGCTCCTCGCTTGCCCCGTTGATGCTGGCCGCGAATTGCGGTGCGAAACGGCCGTGCACCGTCGACACGTTGACGCCGACCTTCTCGAACACCTTGCCCTTCATCAGGCCGCGCGTACCGCCGCCGGGATTGTCGTTGCCTTCCTCCTCGCGCTGCCACGGCGTGTACTCAAACGCCGCGTCGCTGCCTGCCTCGCGCTCGATCTCCTCGAACGCGGCGCAGATGCGGTCGCGCAATGTCTCAAACCAGCTGCGCGCCTGCTCGGTCTGTGTTGTCCAGTCGGTCATGCAAGAGCGCTTGCCAAATGCGGAACGCGGCGGCAATAGCACACGGATGGTTCCCGTTTCATTCGCCCCCATCGAATTTGCCGGTCAGGAATGGCGCATGATCGCCGATGCCAGCGGCGGGCGTGCCCTGTATTGGGAGCGGGAGAATGCGCTGATCGTCGCCGACCTGCACCTTGAGAAGGCGAGCTTCTATGCGCAGGCCGGCCAGATGCTGCCACCCTATGACAGCCGCGAGACGCTGGAACGGGTGGCCTGCGCCGTGCGGGCGACCGGAGCGCGCCGGGTGTTCACGCTGGGCGACAATTTTCACGACACCGCGGGGCCCCAGCGCCTGGAGCCCCATGCCCGGGGCATGCTGGATGCGCTGACGCGGGCGCTCGACTGGGTCTGGGTGACGGGCAACCATGACGAAAAACATGGCGAGGCGGCAGCGCCCGGCGGCACCCAGCTGGCCGAGCTGGAAATTGCGGGGATCGTGCTGCGCCACATGGCGCGGCCCGGCGAACGGCGTCCCGAACTGTCGGGGCATTTCCATCCGCGACTGCAATTGTCGCTGCGCGGCAGACGAATCGTTCGCCCCTGCGCCGTTGTTGCGCAAGGCGGCGGATCGACGGGCGGGCGTATGGTGCTGCCCGCCTGCGGCGCGCTGACGGGCGGCATGGATGCCGGCGATCCCGCCATCGTAAAGGCGCTGCAACCCGCCAGCACGATCGAGGCGGCAGTCCCGGCGGCAGGTCGACTGCTGCGGTTTCCCTTGTGGAAGGCGGCCTGAGCGCGGCGGCCTTGGATTCGGGCGGACTTGGATTCGGGCGAAGGGGTGCCTATTTTTATGAGACCTTGGCGGAACGCAGTGCCATGTTGCTCCGTTCGCTCTGTATAGCGGGTTCTCTCTTTATATTGATCCCGTTTAGGGATAAGAGCGCCCGCTGAGGTTTCGATCCGCCACGGCTTTTTCCGTAGGGCGGCGTTCCCGCAACTGTCAGGCCTTTACGTTTTTCAGGCTGAGGCGGTTGTTTTGTGTTTTTTGTCTTGAGGCAATTGAAGGAGAAGGCCCCATAGCACGTCCACCTCGTCGCAGTTTGCAACCGCCGGTCAAGAGCGGGCCGCGATATAATAATTTCATTCAGGTCGACAAGGTTCGCGTCATCGACGGCGAGGGCGAGAATCTCGGGGTGATGTACACGCGTGAGGCTATCGAGCAGGCAGCCGAAGTCGGGCTGGATCTGGTCGAGGTTTCGCCCAATGCCGATCCGCCGGTTTGCAAGTTCCTCGACGTCGGCAAGTACCGCTATGAGGCGCAGAAAAAGGCCAACGCCCAGCGCAAGACCCAGAAGACGCAGGAACTCAAAGAGATCAAGATGCGTCCCAATATCGATGACCACGATTACGACGTGAAGATGCGTAACGTGAACAAGTTCATCGAGAACGGGGACAAGGTGAAGCTCACCCTGCGCTTCCGTGGCCGCGAACTGTCGCACCAGGAACTGGGCATGAACCTGCTCAAGCGGGTTCAGGCGGATGTGGAAGAGATCGCCAAGGTCGAGGCCTATCCCCGCATGGAAGGCCGTCAGATGCTGATGGTGCTTGCTCCCAAGTGAACCTGATGCACACGTTTTGGTAACCATCTCTCCCCTAGGATTGGGGCGATGGTTGCAGAATGGTATCTTTCTCCCGACTGGGACGAACAGGCGCAGGCGGATTTCCGGCTGCGCCTTTCGCATGAGCGGGACCGGCGCGTTTTCTACCTTGGGCAAAAGGCTGCCGCCATCGCGGACGAGCACCCCGAGGATGCGCTGGCGCTATACGACCAGAAAATCGCCGCCGCCGAATATGAAGACGAGATCGTGCCCGCCCTGCACGCGCAGGCCATGATCCATTTCCGCGCGGGCGATTACGAAGCCATGTTCTCCGCATTCGAGCGCGCGATCGAGGTGGGCGGAGAATTCACGGCGATCGCGGCGATTACCGATTATTGCTCCGCCGTCGGGCTGCTGCGTGACGAGACGCGCTACGACACCGCGCTCGCCTGGCTCGACAAGCTCGACCAACGCGCCATGACGCAATTGGGGCAGCCTTTCGTCGGATTTGCGGCCAGTGCGGCACGTGCCTTCATCTGCTGGCAGACCGGCGATCGCGAACTGGCCACGAATGCCGCGCGCGATGCACTGGAAATGTCGATCAGCGACGATCCCCTGCCCGGCCTGCCCTGCATAGGAGCCGCACCGAAACCGCCCAGCCCGGTGCATGACCGTCTTCTGGTGATCGCGGGACTGTGGGACGACGACAAGCTGGGGCCTGCCCCCCGGCCCTGAGGCCTTCCTAGCCTTCCGGGTGGCCGTGCCAGCTGCGGCGCTCTTCTGCCGCGCGCAGCACTTCGTAGGCGAGCTGCAGCTTGTGGAACTCCTTCGCGGCAGCCTCGTCGTCAGGCTTTACGTCGGGGTGGACTTCCTTCGCCTTGTTCCGCCACGCCTTTTTGATTGTCGCGAAATCGACGTCATACTCAAGGTCGAGGACGTCGAGCGCGTTCATCTCGTCACGGCTGCGCGAACCGTCGCCCGATGCGCTCCATCCATAATGCGAGGCCTGCTGGTAACCCGCGTTGGTGGCGCGCTCGCTCGATGCGCGGGCGGCGGCCTCCTCGGCGTCCAGTCCGGCGAAATAATCCCAGCCGCGATTATATTCGGCCGCGTGCTTTTCGCAGAAATACCAGCGATCGGGGCTGTTGGGAGATTTGGGGGCGGGACAATTGCCCGGCTCTTCGCATCCGTGACGGTCGCACAGCTTTACCGTCTGCGCCTCGCGCCCGGCTTCATAGCCGCGCCAGCGGGGAAAACCCCAGTCCATCGATCGACCCGAACGTGCCATTCGGACAGCGTTACAGGCTCGATCGCCGGGGGTCGAGGGGCGATCCGCCGAAAAGTATCGGCAGACCGCCCACCCGTTGACTTACTGAACCGTGACGGTCACCGCACGGCGGTTCTGCGCCCAGGACTGTTCGTCCGAACCCATCGCGACCGGGCGTTCCTTGCCATAGCTGACGACATTGATGCGTCCGGCCTGAATGCCGAGGCCGACGAGATAGTTCTTCGCGGCATTGGCACGGCGCTCACCCAGAGCGAGGTTGTATTCGCGGGTGCCGCGTTCGTCGGCATGGCCTTCGATCGTGACGCGCACATTGGGATAGCGCTGCAGCCACTGGGCCTGGCTCTGCAACGTGGCCATGTCCGAGCTATCGACGTTATAGCGGTCGGTGTCGAAGAAGATGCGATCCGACGACACGGAGGCAACGAAATCTTCCTGGCTGCCCGGGACCGGACCGCTGGGAGCGGGCGTGGCGGTCGGCGGCGGAGTCGGCGTCGGCTCCGGCGGCAATTCGTCGGGCGTGGACTTACAGGCGCCCAGCGCAAGCGTGCTGGCGGCCATCAGAAGAATGACGGACTGGCGGTTCAAGAGCGACATTTTCAATGCTCCTTTTATTGACCTGCGCATGATTATCGCAGGGGGCGGTCTGGTCAATGGAATCCGTGCGAACAGCCCCATCGAACGCACGGTGATTTCAGGATAACGCCCTTAAGGCAGAACCGGTCCCCAAGCAGGGTCGGATGCATTTTCCGGCGTCTCCAGCTTGCGCAGGTGGCGACCTGTGAGATCGACCTGCCAAAGTGCGGTTTCCCCGGTGTTCTTCGTGGTGCGGAAGAACTGGATGATGCGGCCATTGGGGCTCCAGGTCGGAGCCTCGTCCTGCCATGCATTGGTCAAATGGCGCATATTGCCGCCCGACGGGCTCATCACCGCGACGCGCAGATCGCCCGCGATATGGGTAAAGGCAATCTGGTCGCCGCGCGGGCTCCATTCCGGCGTTGCCGCGCGGCCGCCAAAGAAGCTGATGCGGCGCTGGTTCGACCCGTCCGCGTCCATGACATAGACCTGCTGGCTGCCCGAACGATCCGATTCGAAGGTGATCCGCCGGCCATCGGGCGAATAGGACCCGCCGATGTCGATGCCGGGGCTGTCGGTCAGCCGCACCGGCGTGCCGCCGCCACTGGCCGACACGCGGTAGATGTCGGTATTGCCCGCTGTTGCCATCGAATACAGGATGTATCGTCCATCGGGCGACCAGCGCGGCGCGAAGGTCGGGCCGCTTGCCTGCGTAACCAGTGTCTGCCGCCCGCTCTGGATGTCATAGACATAGATGCGCGGATTGCCATCCGAATAGGACAGATACGCGATCTTGGAATAATCCGGAGAATAGCGCGGCGTCAGCGCGGTCGTCGATCCGCTGGTGATGAAGCGATGGTTCGCGCCGTCCGAATCCATGATCGCCAGACGCTTGCGGCGGTTACCCTTGGGCCCCGTCTCGGCGATATAGGCGATGCGGCTGTCAAAGAACGGCTCTTCGCCCGACAGGCGCGAATAGATCATGTCGGCGCATTTATGCGCGGCGCGGCGCCAGTCGGCAGGCTCCACCACATAGCCTTCGCGCACCAGCTCGCTGCCCAGCTGCACGTCGTAGAGATAGCAGCCGACGGTCAGCTGGTTGTTCGCCGCCGCGGTGACATAGCCATGCACCAGCATGTCGGTGCCCAACGGACGCCAGCGGTCGAATTGCGGATTGGTCGCTTCGGAAAAGACAATCCTGGGCAGGCGGTCGGGGCCGACCGGCTTGAACAGGCCGTTGTTCTGAAGATCGGCGGTGATGACGCGGGCGAGTTCCACGCCCAGCTTGGACGTGGTCTGCGGCGCGGCCGGGGTCGGCAGGTCACGGTCTGTCGGGAATGCGGGAATGGCGATGCCAAGATCCTGCCATTCGCTTTCGTCCGAGACCGATCCGGTCAGGCCGCCGGTGTCCTGCGCCGCGGCAGGCGTGGCGACGACGGCGATGGCCGCCGCGATCAGGCCGAACAATTGGGGCCGGTGAGCTTTGAGCATCCTTAGAGTCTCCGGTCGAAACGGAACGCGTCGACGCGTTTCCAGCTATCGTAATATTCCGAGGGAAGGTCGAACGGGGCAGCCAGCTGCACCGCCCGGATGGCGAGTTCTGCGTGACGGTCGGCCTGCGCCCTGTTGGCGTCGGTTATGCCTGACTGAGACACGACTTCGGGACGTCCTGCAAGGCTGCCGTCACGATTCAGACGCCACGCGAGCACGGTGACGAGCTTTTCCGCGTCCGCCCCCTGCGGTGCGGTCCAGTGCGGCTTGAGCGCGCGGGCGATGGCGGAAGACAGCGATGCCGCCGTCGCCGGCCCTGCCCGCTCCGCATGCTGGTCCCGGTCCGAACCGCTGCCGCCCGTGCCCGACAAAAAATCGGAACCGATCCGGCTGCCAGTGGCCGCTTGCTGCTTTGGCGAGGGCTGCTGCTTGGGCTGGGGGGCCGGTTTCGGTTCGGGCTGGCGAGCCTTGGGTTTCGGTGCAGGTGTCGGACTGGGACGCGGCGTCGGTGCCGGACGCGACGTTTCGACCGGCCTTGCGACTTCGCGCACGGGTTCGGAAATCGGCTCGGCCGCGGGCTGGATTTCGCCCAGCTCTGGCGCGACGGACGGCGCGGGATCGGCCATCGGATTGGGCGAGATCGATTCCAGCGCGATCTCGTCCGACACGGTCACCGAAATACGCTCTGGCAAGTCCACCGGCTCGGGTGCATTTTCCCACCATGCCAGCCCCGCGAACAGGGCCAGATGGGCCGCGATGGCAATGCCCAGCCCCACGCGCTCCTCGCGCCCGAAGGCGGGCGTTTCGGCAAGCTCGAAGGGCACTCTGGCGGAACGCATAGTCGCCATCGGCTATGGACTTTCAGATGAACCGTGCGTGACCAGCGATATCTGGCGGAATCCGGCTGCGTTCAAGGCACCCATCACCGCCACCACGCGGCCATAGTCGAGCGACCGATCCGCGCGCAGCACGACCGGCGGCGCGCTGGCGGCATCGGGCGGCGAGATCATGGCCAGACGGTCCGCGAATTCGCCCGCAGGGATGCGATCCTCGTCGATATAGATCAGCCCCTGTTCGTCCAGCGAGACGCTGACCTGCCGGTCCTGATTGTCCAAGGCGTCGGCCTGGCTGTCGGGCAGGTCTACCGGCACGCCCGCGACAAGCAGCGGTGCGGCGACCATGAAGATGATCAGCAGCACCAGCATCACGTCGACCATCGGCGTGACGTTAATCTCCGCCATGGGCGCGCGGCCGTGGCGTCCGCGCCGCCCGCGCCCGCCGCCGCCCGAAGAAGCGAGCCTTGCGCCCATCTACATCGCCTCCAGTTCGCGGCTGAGCGAGGCATGCAGCCTGTCGCTGAACCGGTAGAGCCGCGTCTCGAAGACGCCGACGCGGTGCGAGAAGCGGTTATAGGCGATGACGGCGGGAATGGCCGCGAACAAGCCGATCGCGGTGGCGAACAGCGCCTCGGAAATACCGGGCGCCACGACGGCGAGCGAGGTGTTGGACTGCGCGCCGATCTGGAAAAAGCTCTCCATGATGCCCCACACCGTGCCGAACAGGCCGACGAAGGGTGCGACCGAACCGACAGTGGCGAGGAAGTTCAGCTGTGTCGCCAGACGATCGCTTTCCGCGGTGACCGCCGCGTCCATGGCCTGCGTCAAGCGCGCACGCGTGCCCTCACGGTCGCGCACGCCCTTCTCGGTGGATGCGCGCCACTCGGCCAGCCCCGCTTCTGCCACGGTGCGCGAAGGCAGGCTGCCTTCGCGATTGGCGATCAGCGCATCGGGATTGTCGCTGCGCCAGAAGCTCTTTTCGAAATGACGGTTCTTCGCCTCCAGCCTTCCGACCTTGAGCGAGAACGACACGATGATCGCCCACACCCAGATCGAGGCGAGCAGCAATCCGAACATCACCAGCTTCACCACGATCCCCGCGTCGAGGAACAGTTGCAGCGGATCAAGATGCGTCGGCGCGGCGGCGGACGCCGGCATGGCGGCAGACAGAATAAGGGCGGTTGCTGTCATCGACATCAGGCTTTCGGATCAGGATTGTTTTCGGGGAGAGCCCCCTGCCGCCCCGCTATGGAGGCATCAGGTGAACGGGCCATGAAATCGTCGAAGGCATCCAGCCAGTTTTCGGGCTGGCGGCGGGGGCGGCCGTTGGGCGCCACGAAACCGACGCGCACGTCCATCTCGGCCAGCAACGCGCCGCTTCTCCATGCCTTCTGGTTAAGCTTGCACGATGCGCGGCCGATCTGCACCGCGCGCGTCTCGATCATCATTTCGTCGTCGAGCCGCGCAGGCGCCACATAGCGGATAGTCAGATCGCTGACCGCATAGGCACCCTCGCCCGCCTCATGCGCGGCGCGCTGGTCGATATCGAGCATGCGCAAAAGATCGGAGCGCGCGCGTTCGAAAAAACGCAGATAGTTCGCGTGATAGACCACGCCCGACAGATCGGTATCTTCGAAGAACACGCGCACCGCGTAATAATGCACGCCGCGCAGGATCGATCCGCCTGCCGGAACGGGCAGCGCGTCGCCTGGGGGCGCAGCGGTTTCATGATTGTCGGTACGCATGGGCCCAAGGCTCATAGCCGGGGGGCGATTCGGCGCACAAGCGCCCCGAGGCCAGTTGTGAACCGTTGATCGCGCCGATCCCACGAGTGGACCGTCCGCGCGGGTCAAACCGACCTATCGCGGCGTCAACATGGGCCCCATCGTGCGCCCGCCCAGCAAATGCACATGCAAATGGGGCACGATCTGCCCGCCGTTCGGACCGATATTGTTGATGAGGCGATATCCCTCTTCGACAAGACCCAGTTGCCGCGCGACATTGCCGACGGCCTTCACGAAACCGGCCACTTCCTCGGCAGGGGCATTTTGCGAGAAATCGTCCCAGCTGACGTAGCCATTACGCGGCACCACCAGAACGTGGATCGGGGCTACGGGCGCGATATCCTCGAACGCGACGGCCCATTCGTCCTCGTACACCTTGGTCGAGGGTATCTCGCCACGCAGTATCTTGGCGAAGATATTGTCGGGATCGTAGGGCTGCGTCGGGTCGACGGGGGTCACGCTCATGGCTCAGTTCCCTTGGCTACTACGCGAATTCTTTTCCTCGATGCCCGACAGGCCTTCGCGGCGGCCCAGTTCGGTCAGCGCGTCGTGGATCGACAGGTCGCGCGCGGCAAGGAGGACGGAGAGATGGAAGATCACGTCCGCAGCCTCGCCCACCAGTTCCTCGTCGCTTCCGGCAAGGGCGGCCACGACGGTCTCGACCGCTTCTTCGCCCAGCTTGCGCGCGGCATAGTCGGGGCCGCGGTCGAACAGTTTTGCGACATAGCTTTGTTCGGGGTCGCCGCCCTTGCGGGTCTCGATGGTGGCGGCAAGGCGCGTGATGATATCGATGCTATCGGTCATGTCGGGCTGACGCTTAGGTTTGCGGCGCGGCTTCGTCCAGCCTGCCTGTTGCCGGCATGCGGATCTAGCCGCGCGGATCGGGCACGAACATGCGGTCGATGCCTGCGCGCAAATCGCCCGCCTCGCGCTGCAGAACCAGTCGCTCCTCGTCCGCCTTGCGGTAATCGTCGATCGCGTTTTCGATCAGCTGCTCGCTGCTGCCCAGTCCGCGCAGCGCCTCCTTGGCCATGACGATCGCCGATTCGTAGACCTCGCGCACCACCACGTCCTTTTTGCCGGGATCGATCTTCATGACGGATCGCCGGTCGAAGACACGAATATAAACGAGCGCATCGGGGAATGCCTCGTGCACTTCGCGCAGCAAATGGGCGTCGATCTGGTCGCCGTCGATGCAGAACAGGATGGCTTCGGCCTCGGCCGCGCCGGCCTGTCGCAACAAATCCATCCGGGTGCCGTCGCCGAAATAGACGGTGGCGCCGAATTCGCGCGCGACATCGATCTGGTTGACGTCGCTGTCGATCACGGTCAGCCCGATTTCGCCCGCTGCCAGCGCCTGTGCGACGGTCTGGCCGAACCGGCCATAGCCCACCACCAGCGCCGTCGCCCCCTCGTTGACCGGCCCCGCGCGTTCCTCTCCGGCCCCGGCGGGCGGGCGGCGGATGCTGGAGGTGAACTTCATTAGAAACGGCGTCGATGCCATCGAGATGGTGACGATGGCGGTGAACAGGCTCGACGCCTCGCTGCTGATGAGGAGGCCGCGCTCGGCCGCGGCGAACAGGACGAAACCGAACTCGCCGCCCTGGCTGAGCAGCAGGCCGAGCGCCAGCGCGCTGCGCCATTGCATCTTTGCCAGCAGGCCAAGCAGGAAGATCACCCCCGCCTTGGCCGAAATGAGCAGGACAGCGCCCAGCAGCACGAACACGGGCCGCTCGGCAATGGCCTGCAGGTCGAGCATCATGCCCACCGCAAGGAAGAACAGGCCCAGCAGGATCGAGCGGAACGGTTCGACATCGGCCTCAAGCTCGTGCCGGAAGGGCGAGCTTGCCAGCATGACGCCCGCGACAAAGGCGCCCAGCGCGGTCGACAGGCCCAGCCAGGACATGAGCGCCGCCGAGCCGACCACCGCGAACAGCCCGGCGACCACGAACATCTCGCGCTCACCCAGATTGCCGATCAGGCGCAGCAGAGGGCGCAGCAGGTAGGCCCCGGCCAATACCAGCCCGCCCACCGCGGCAATCGTCATCAGCCCAAGCTGCCAGCCCGGCGGCCCCGCCTGATCCGCCGGGTTCCGGCTGAGCGCCGCGACGATGGTCAGCAGCGGAATGATCGACAGATCCTGGAACAGCAGCACGGCGAAGGCACGCTCACCGAACGGGGTGCGAAGCCGTCCTGCCGATTGCAGCATCGGCAGCACCTGCGCCGTCGAAGACAGCGCCAGCGGCAGACCCAGCGCCAGCACGGCGGCGAAGGTGAAACGCGTCGTGAGATAGATCAGTGCGACGATGGCGACCGCGCATAGCGCGACCTGCGCGAAACCCAGCCCGAAGATTTCCCGCCGCATGCGCCACAATCGCTGCGGCGCGAGTTCGAGGCCGACGATGAACAGCAGGAAGGTGATGCCAAGTTCGGCGAAATGCAGCTTGTCCTCGGCGTCTCCGGCAAGGCCAAGAACCTGCGGGCCCACGACGACGCCCGCGACAAGATAACCCAGCGTCGCGCCCAGCCCCAGCCGGCGGAACAGCAGCACGAAAGCCAATGCCGCGCCCAGCAGGACGAACCCCTCGACCAGCAGGCCCGCGCTTTCGCTTTCCCCCATATCAGCCCCCCATCATCATCAGGCCCGCACGATCACAAGGCCCGCGCCGGCAGGCATCAGGCCCGCGCCGGAAGGCCCGCCGCACGCAAGGCGGCATGGGCATCGGCGATCGAATATGTGCCGAAATGGAAGATCGATGCGGCCAGCACGGCACTGGCATGCCCCTTTGTCACGCCTTCGACAAGATGGTCGAGCGTGCCGACGCCGCCGCTGGCCACGACGGGCACGGAAACCGAATCCGCAATGGCGCGGGTCAGCGCAAGGTCATAGCCCGCCTTGGTCCCGTCCCCGTCCATAGAGGTGACGAGCAATTCGCCCGCGCCCAGATCGGCGAGTTTCACCGCATGTTCAACGGCATCGATGCCGGTCGGCTTGCGGCCGCCGTGGGTGAAGATTTCCCAGCGATCCTGATCCCCGACCCGCCGCGCATCGACCGATGCGACCACGCATTGCGCGCCGAAGCGGTCGGCGATGTCGGCAACGACTTCGGGCCGCGCGACGGCGGCGGAATTGACCGCGACCTTGTCCGCACCCGCCAGCAGCAGCGTGCGCGCATCCTCTGCCGAACGCACCCCGCCGCCCACCGTCAGCGGCATGAAGCACACCTGCGCGGTGCGGCGCACGATATCGACTAGCGTGCCGCGTCCTTCATGCGTCGCGGAAATATCCAGAAAGCACAGCTCGTCCGCGCCTGCCGCATCATAGGCACGCGCCTGCTCGACCGGGTCGCCCGCGTCGATCAGATCGACGAAGTTCACGCCCTTCACGACGCGTCCTTCGGCCACATCGAGACACGGAATAACCCGGATTCGGACCGTCATGTGCGCGTTCCGGCCGCCCTTGCGGCCATGTCCAGCGCAGCAGCCAGATCCAGCCGCCCGTCATAGATCGCACGGCCCGTGATCACGCCCTCGATCCCGTCTCCTGCGTGGAGCGAGAGGATATGGATATCGTCCAGCCCCTTCACCCCGCCGCTGGCGATCACCGGCATGTTCGTCGCACGGGCGAGATCAACGGTCGCGTCGATGTTGCAGCCCTTCAGCATGCCGTCGCGGCCGATATCGGTGAACAACAGGCTGGCGACGCCCGCATCCTCGAACCGGCGGGCGAGATCGACCACCGATACGTCGGAAAGTTCGGCCCAGCCCTCGGTCGCGACCATGCCGTCGCGCGCGTCCACCGCGACGACGATCCCGCCGGGAAATGCCGTGGCCATGTCCTTCACGAATTGCGGATCCTTCAGCGCGGCCGTGCCCATCACGATGCGGCTGACGCCAAGGTCGAACCAGCCCTCCACCGCCTCACGCGTGCGGATGCCGCCGCCAAGCTGGACGTGACCGGGAAAGCTTTGCAGGATGCCCTCCACCGCCTCGCGGTTTTCGGCCCGTCCGGCGAAGCTGCCGTCCAGATCGACGACATGCAGATGCATCGCGCCTGCCTCGGCAAAGATCGCGGCCTGCGCGGCGGGATCGTCGCCATAGACGGTGGCGCGGTCCATGTCCCCTTCGGCCAGCCTGACGACCTGGCCGCCCTTGAGATCGATGGCGGGAAATACAATCATGGGGTCCAGTCCAGAAATCTTTCGAGAAGGTCGATGCCGTAGCGCTGGCTCTTTTCCGGATGGAACTGCACGCCCAGCAGATTGTCGCGCGCGACCGCGGCGGTGATCGCCCCGCCATGATCGGTGATCGCGGCGATGTCGCGCCCGCTTTCGGTCACATAGTGAAAGCTGTGCAGGAAATAGGCCTCGCCCTGCTCGATCAGCCCCGCTCCGTCGTGATGCGGCATCGGGCGCACGTCGTTCCAGCCCATGTGCGGGACCTTGATCGCCGGATCGGTCACCTCGATCGCGCGAACCTCGCCCGGTATCCAGTCCAGGCCGTCGTGGGTTCCGAATTCGATACCCCGCGTCGCTAGCAACTGCATGCCGACGCATATGCCAAGGAACGGCGCGCCGCCGCGCAGCACGCGCTCCTCCATGGCCTCGACCATGCCGGGAATGGCGCGCAGGGCGCTGGCGCATGATCCGAAAGCGCCGACGCCGGGAAGGACCACCCGTTCGGCGCGCAATACGTCGTTAGGGTCGCAAGTGACGATAATCCGCCCCGCGCCCGCGGCCCTCAGCGCGTTTTCCACCGAATGCAGATTGCCCGCACCGAAATCGATGAGGGCCAGACCGTCCTTCATTGGCCGCCTTTCATCGCTGAAGCGCCTCTAGACCTTCGCCCGCGAACTTTGCGTCGAACTCGATCACATTAACGGTGGCGGCGCCATTCGCGACGAACGGATCGCGCTGCGCTTCCGCCTCGATCTCATCGCGGGTGCCGACCGCGAACACCATCCCGCCCGTACGCGGCACCTTGCGACCCCACGCGACAAAGCGGCGCTCGCCGCGGCCCTTTTCCAGCCATGCGATGTGGTCGGGCAGCAATTCGTCCATCCGCTCGATCGGGGCGGTATAGGTAATGTCGAGAATGAACATCGCGCGTCAGACCTCCAGAGTACCCGTGCCAAGCATGCCCTTGGTCGATGGCACCGCGTCGCCCTTCCTCGGATCGATCTCCACCGCAGAGCGCATGGCGCGGGCGAAACCCTTATAGATCGCCTCGACGATGTGGTGGTTGTTCTGGCCGTAGAGCAGTTCGATATGCAGCGTGATGCCCGCCGCCTGCGCGACCGAGTGGAACCAGTGCTCGAACAGCTCGGTATCCATCTCGCCCAGCCGCGGCTGCGAGAAACCGGCCTTCCAGACCAGATAGGGGCGGCCCGAAATATCCAGCGCCACCCGCGCCAGCGTCTCGTCCATCGGCGAATAGGCATGGCCATAGCGGGTGATCCCGCGCTTCTCGCCCAGCGCCTGCGCAATCGCCTCGCCCAATGCGATGGCGCTGTCCTCGACCGTGTGATGCTGATCGACATGCAGATCGCCGTCGACATGCAGTTTCACGTCGATCAGCGAATGGCGCGAGAACTGCTCGATCATATGGTCGAGAAAGCCGATGCCGGTCGATATGTCGTATACGCCAGCACCGTCGAGATCGACGGCCACGTCGATATCGGTTTCATGGGTCTTGCGCCGGACCGTGCCGGTGCGCTGCAATGCCGTGTTTCGCATGGTTTCGCGCTATAGGCCTCAAGCCGCGCCGCGCAAGGGGGCGAGCGTCCCCGGACCGCGATGACAACCGGCACGCCGCGATGCAGGCCGCGGCGCGCAACAATTGTTCGGCAGCAGTCACATTGTCGCGGATTGCCCGCCATTCCTGCTTGACCAGCGGTTAAGCTGCTGACAATCCAACCGCATGAACGACAGTACGCCCGACAGCCTGATCCCTTACGACGAGATCGTGCAGGAGGCCTTGCGCGCCGTGGTCGGCCGCGTGCTGGGAGAAGTGCAGGCAGCAGGCGGCATGCCGCCGGGCAGTCATCATTTCTATATCACCTTCAAGACCGGCGCGTCGGGCGTGGAAATTCCCGCGGACCTGCGGGCGCGTTTCCCGGACGAGATGACGATCGTTCTGCAGAACAAGTTCTGGGACCTGTCGGTGGCGGAGGATCATTTCTCGGTCGGGCTCAGTTTCAACCAGATCCCGGCAAAGCTGGTCATTCCGTTCTCCGCGATCACGGCTTTCGTCGATCCCGCGGTCGAATTCGGCCTGCAGTTCCAGGCCGTGGCAGAGGTCGAGGAGGCCGAACCCCACGGCGATGCCGAGAACGATTCGGAACAGGGTGCGCCGGGCGGCGTTGATGGAGCAGACACGCCGGATGACGGATCGAATGTCGTGACCGTGGATTTCGGCAAGAAAAAGTAACCGGCGCCGCTTTTCCTTCAGGCGCCGCCAAATCTGGGGCACCCGATGGCAATTTTCAGCAAGCGTCGCAAGAAGTCCAAAGGCGCCGCCAAGGCGACCGACGAGAACGGACTGCCGGGCTTTAGCCCCAATCCGATGACCAATCTGATCCTGACCGATATCGCCCTTCGCGGTGTAAGCCGCGTCGCGCGCCGCGTGACCGAGCAGAAGCTGCTCAGCAAGCGGTACACCAAGGACGAGGCGAAAAAGGTCATGTCCGGCCGATCGGTCGGAGAGACGCTGCTGGCGGCTGCCGTCGCGCGCACTGCCACGCGTTCCCTGCCCGGAGCAGTCATCATCGGTGGGGGATTGCTGGCAAAAACGCTTTATGACCGCAAGCGGGGACGCAGCGCCAAGATCGAAGGGCGCAGGGCACTGCACAAGCGCATCGCCGAAGCCGAGGATTGACGCCTTGGTGCACGTGATCGTGCACCGAACCCGCCTGCCCGCTTGACGCAGCACCCCTGCCACGGCCATCAGCGCGCATGGCCGACCTCCACGATAAAGATACTCCCCAATCCGCGCGTCTTTCGCGCCGCGGACTGATGTTCATCCTGTCCTCGCCGTCGGGCGCGGGGAAGACCACGATCGCGCGCAAGCTGCTGCAGTCGGATGCCGGGCTGGCCATGTCGGTATCGGCCACGACACGCGCGATGCGACCGGGCGAAGTGGATGGGCGCGACTATCATTTCGTCGACAAGCCCACCTTCGACCAGATGGCCGAGGATCACGCGTTTCTGGAATGGGCGCATGTCTTCGGGCACAGCTATGGCACGCCGAAGGCGCAGATCTGGGCGGGGCTCAAGGCCGGCCGGGATTTCCTGTTCGACATAGACTGGCAAGGCACGCAGCAACTGGCCCAGCGCGCGCGTGAGGATGTCGTGCCCGTCTTCGTCCTTCCTCCAAGCATCGACGAGCTCTACCGCCGTCTGAAGGCGCGCGGCACCGACGACGCCAACGTGATCGAGGCGCGCATGGACCGCGCGAGGGCCGAGATCAGCCACTGGTCGGATTACGACTATGTCGTCGTCAACGACGATATCGACCGCTGCTACGAACAGGTGCGCCGGATCCTCGATGCAGAGCGGCTGCGGCGCGAGCGGCAGACCGGGCTCGTCTCCTTCGTGCGGCAGCTGACGGGCGAAGCCTCGCCGACCTGACGCGTCAGAAAGAGCGGCTCCAGCGTAGTCCGGCGCCCATGTCGTCGGCGATGGCCGCGATATGCCCCGGATCGCGGCGATAGAACAGGCTGGCGGTCATCGCGCCGCCCCACACATTGCCTTCCCACGCCAGTTCGGTGGCAATTTCCCGCCCAGTCGGGCTTAGCGAAAGATGCGTGACGCCCATCGTCGCCGTCTCGCTGGCATAGTCATAGGCGACCGGCACATTCAGCACGAGCGATCCCGATTCGACACGCAGCGGCTGCGACACGCGCAGCGCCAACCGGTCGGTCGACGCGAAAATGCCGGTGCGCGCAGCGTCGACGCTCCATCCCATCGAATGCAGCGCGGCATTGCCCGCCATCAATCCGCCGGTTTCGGGCCGCGTCAGGCCGCCGCGCATCGCCGCCCCGACATTCCAGCGTTTGCCCGGCGACCATTCCACGCCAGCATCCACGAACAGGCTGTCCGCCCCGCCCTCGCCCGCCAGCGAGCGCTGGAAGCTGCCGCCCAGCAGGGTCGCATCCTCGCGCAGCCATGACGCGCCGATCGTGCCGGTGAGGGATCCTTTGCCGGCGTCGGCTGCGATCCCATAGCGCGACACGCGGTTCCGGCGCGCCGGCAGGATCGACAATTCTTCCTCGAGCCGGTCGGTCCAGACCAGCCCGCTCTCGCCCGAAACCGTCAGGCCCCAGCCCTGCATCTGCTGGCGGACGGCCATCGCCCCTTCGCGCATGGCGAGAAAGCCGAAGTCCCCGCCGACATCCTGCGCGACCATGAAGGCAGGCCGGTCCGCCCCGCGCAGTCCCGCTTCCAGCCCGCTTGCCGACTGGCGAAAGCCCAGTGCCACCTTGGTATCCGGCGTGATCTGCGCATTGATCTGCGCGGCTAGCACCTCCTGCCCGCCCATGCCGTCCCGGTTCGGTTGCAAGGCCGCGGAACGCATGTCCCTCGCCGCCGGATCGGCGATGGCAAAGCTTGCCCCGACCTGCCCGGCGCGCAGGCTTGCGCCGCGCGTGCTGCCTTGAAGCGCACGCGCGAAATCGCGGCGCGGCGCCGCCTGCTGCATGCGGCCCGCGAGGTTGACCTGATACGCCCTGCCATATCCGTCCAGCACGACCGTGTCGGCCGCCGCCCGCCGCGCCGCATCGCCCATCGCCGGGCTGGCCATGCCCGCCGCCGCGACCAGCGACAGAGGCAGTTCGCTGCCCGCCAGCGTCGTCACGCCGCTGGGCTGAAACGCTGCCCCGATGTCGAGAATGCCGCGGCCATAGACGCTGTCGGTCCCGCTTGCCCCCGCGTCGCGCGCATTGTCGAGCAGCAGGCTCACGATCTCCCTTCCGCTGAGGTTGGGAAATGCCTGCGCCAGCAACGCCGCCGCGCCCGAAATCTGCGGCGCGGCAAAGCTGGTGCCGTTGATCACATAGACGAATTCAGACCCGTCCTGCGTCTCGGTATAGATCTCGCCGTCCTGATACACGCAGCAAACATCCTCACCCCGCGCGGCGAGGAAAGAGGATGCGGCTGTGCCTGCCTTGTTGCTGAAAACCGAAATTTCGGACGCGGCATCGACCGATCCCGCGACGATCACGCTGGACCCTCCGGAACGCAGCACACCGATGGCAAACGGATCGGGATTGTCGGGATCTATCGCGGGATCGATCCCCTCGCCGTCATTGCCGGCGGACACGACAATCACCGCGCCGGCCGCCGCCGCCTCGCTCAATGCATTGCGCAGCACGAAGGTCGGCGTCGATCCGCCCAGCGAGATGTTGATGACCCGCGCACCGGCGGCCACCGCCAGATCGACGCCGCGCGCGATGTCCGAATCGTTGAAATTGCAGCCGGTGGTGGGATTGGCGGGGTCGAAACCGTCGCAGCTGCCCGGTTGGTCGGCGCGAAAGGCGATGATGGTCGCGTCATAGGCGATGCCGACCACACCCTCGTTATTGCGCGCCGCAGCCGCGACCAGCGCCACCTGCGTGCCGTGACCATCGGGGGAATCGAGGCTGCGACTGGCAGCGACATCGGCCGATGCGCTGGATATCCGGCCCGCCAGTTCGGGATTGTCGCGGTCGATGCCCGTATCGATGATGGCGATCCCCACGCCCCGCCCCGTCGCGCCCTGCTGCCATGCGGCCACGGCGTCATGCTGTTCGGGCCCGTCGGATGTACGGAACTCCGCGGTGTTGAAATTGACGGTCGGGGTCGGCGTCGGGGTCGGTGCCGGAACCGGCGTGGGCGTCGAGATGGGTCCGCCGCCCGAACCGCCGCCCCCGCAACCGGCCAGCAGAGCCAGCGCTGACAGCGACGCCGCAAGACGCTCCGTCAGGCCAGTGCGTGTGCGACCACTCGTCATCCATTCCCCCGTTTCGCGCGATCGGCCCCTTGCACCTCGCGCCCTGGCTGGCCCCCTGCCAGTCCGACATGCCCCGGTAAGTGCCCCGGCGGACACGAAAAATCGAGCGGGAATTACGGTTGCGCCATTCGGGGACGGCGTCAATGCCCTGTTTCCCATACGCGTAACGGTTGCCCGGACCCGATCCACGCGATAGGCGGTGCCGGTTTCCCCGCCGCCATTCACAGGCGGCCCGTCCATCCGTGCCAGAAAGAGCCGCGCAGCATGACCACCCATTCCGAACTGATCGCCCGTATCGACGCCGCCTTCGAGGACCGCGCCAATGTCACGCCCGACAGCACCGATGTGCGCAGCGACGTGGACGAGGCGCTGGCGCTGCTCGATTCGGGCGAAGCGCGCGTGGCCGAGAAGCGTGACGGCGAGTGGACGGTCAACCAGTGGCTGAAAAAGGCGGTGCTCCTGTCCTTCCGCCTGAACGATAACGAGATCGTGCCTTACGGCTCGGCTGGGGAAAGCGCCTATGACAAGGTGCCCTCGAAATTCGCGGGATGGACCGACGACCGCTTTGCCCGCAACGGGTTTCGCGTCGTCCCCGGCGCGGTTGCGCGGCGCGGCAGCTATATCGGCAAGGGCGTCGTGCTGATGCCCAGCTTCGTCAACATCGGCGCCTATGTCGACGACGGCGCGATGATCGATACCTGGGCGACGGTGGGATCCTGCGCGCAGATCGGCAAGAACGTGCATATCTCGGGCGGCGCGGGGATCGGCGGCGTTCTGGAACCGCTGCAGGCCGGGCCGGTCATCATCGAGGACGGCGCGTTCATCGGCGCCCGCAGCGAAGTGGCCGAAGGCGCGATCATCGGCGAGGGCGCGGTCCTTTCGATGGGCGTATTCATCGGCGCATCCACCAAGATCGTCGACCGCAACACGGGCGAAGTCCATGTCGGCAAGGTGCCCCCTTTCGCCGTGGTGGTGCCGGGCGCCATGCCGGGCAAGCCGCTTCCCGACGGCACGCCGGGCCCTTCGCTGTATTGCGCGGTCATCGTGAAGACCGTGGATGCGCAGACCCGTTCGAAAACCGGAATCAACGAACTCCTTCGCCCCTGACCAGCGACAGGACACGCCCCCGCCCCGAAGTGCATACGCACCGGGGCGGAACGAATGCGTTTCCCGAAGCGTTTCGCGCTATGTATGCAAGTGGCCGGGTTCCGGCTGCTGGCACGGGATCGCAAGTTTGGATGGAGACCATATAATGCAACGCCATGGCGATGAAGTCGACCTGACCACCGATGAGGCACGCGGAGGATCGACGCCGCACATCGTGCGGTATGTTCTGCTTATCAGCCTGTTTCTCGCCGCCGCCGCCATGACCATCGCTTGGGTTACCGGCGCGCTCACCTCCGATCAGGTGAGGGATAATGGCGCGGTGACAAACCAGGCCGTCCCTCCGGCGTCCGGTGATGCCATCGGCGAGGAACAAGCCGGCGATGACGAGCTGGCGGATGATTTCGTTTACGGGGAAGAGGAGCGGAGACAGGCTCCCGCTGACGACTAGTCGGGGAAACTTATGGCGGACAAGAAGAACAGCTTTCAAAAAGACCAGCACGTCAAGTGGGACTGGGGCAACGGCACCGCCACCGGACAGGTCAAGGAACGGTTCGAACGCGATGTCGAGCGGACCATAAAGGGTTCGAAGGTGAAGCGAAACGGGACCAGCGAGGACCCCGCCTATCTGATCAAGCAGGACGATGGCGACGAGGTTCTCAAGCTTGGATCGGAATTGGAGGCCAAGTGATGCCAGCACAATCAAAGGCACAGCAGAAAGCCGCGGGCGCCGCATTGTCGGCCAAGCGGGGCGAGACCAAGGTATCGGACCTGCAGGGTGCGTCGAAAGAGATGTACGACAGCATGTCAGAATCCGAGCTTGAGGACTTCGCTTCGACCGACCGCGAAGACCTGCCCGAAAAGAAGTCCTGATCCCGCCTCTGCCCGGCCCGTTTCCACTTTACCGGGCCATTGGCAAATGCGGACGTCCTCATTAGCGTGATCGGCGCGCGGGGAGCCTTTCCGGCTCTCCGGCCCGAATGAAGCGCATCGACCGGGGGCGGGCATCATGTCGATTGATCTGGCCGCGACGCCGTTTCACCAGCTTGGCGTCGAACTTGCCGCGTCGAGCGTTCTGGGCGCTGCCTGCGTCATCATCCATGGCCTCGGGCTCGCGCTCATCACCCGCTTCATCCGGCCCAGCGACGATCCCCGGCGGGTGACCCATCTTCCTCCGGTCACCTTTCACGGCATCGCCATGACGATCGCCATCGTGCTTTTCCTGCTGGTCATCCACGGGGCCGAGATCTGGCTTTACGCCTTTTTCTACCTCGCCGTGCGTGCGCTGCCCGATCTGTCGTCGGCGCTGTATTTCTCGACCATCAGCTATTCGACCGTGGGCTTCAGCGACGCCCTTATCCTGAAAAGCTGGCGCAATGTCGCGGCGCTTGAGAGTATCGTCGGCGTCATGATGCTTGGCTGGTCGACGGCCTATTTCGTGCGCATCCTGGGCCATATCGACGTAAAGCGGCGCAAGGACGCTTCACGCGAATAGGGCGGGCCGATCCCGCAGGACCGCCCCGCCCCATGCCTCGCGGCCGATCAGCCGAGGTGCTTGGACACCGCAGCGGTCATCTTGAACATCGAGATCTTCTCGGTCCCGATGACCTTGCCCAGCTTGGCGTCGGGTTCGATCATGCGCTTGTCGTCGGCGGCCTGCAGATCGTGCTTCTTGATGTATTCCCAGACCTTCGCGGTCACTTCGCCGCGCGCCATCGGGCCCTTGCCGACGATCTCTTCCAGATCGGCCGAAACGGGCACGGGCTTGTTGATCGCGTTATTCTTGGCAGCCATTACTTACTTCCTTTCCATAGGAGAGCTTCGGCCCCCGTCAGGGCAGCCGGATCGTGTTGAATATGCGGGACGCGGCTCAATCCTCGTCGTCCAGCTCGATGTCGTCCCAGTCCTTGATCTCGCCGCCGCGTTCGTAGGTGGCGGTGAGGATCGCCAGCGAGAGCACATGGCCTTCCATCGCCTTCATCAACGCGCCCCGCCCCGCCCCGGGCTTGAGGTCGATCGGCGTGTCGACGGCGAACAGCTGGAACACATAGTCGTGCGCGCCGTGGCCGGTGGGCGGATCGGGCAGCAGCCATTCTGAATTCTGGTAGGAATTCTTGCCGACCTTGGGCGGCACCTCGCCTTCCATCAGCTTGCCGCGCTGGGGCGCGAGGCCCCAGACCAGCCAGTGGCAGAAGGGTTCGGGCGACGGTGCGTCGGGATCCTCGACGATGAGGACGAGTTCCTGCGCGCCGGCGGGGACATGGTTCCATTCCAGCGGCGGCGCGACGGCGTCTTCCTCGTCAGCGGTGAAGCTGGGGTCCAGCTCCTCGCCATTTTCGAAGGCGGCGGAGGTCAGCACCATGCCGCCGGCACCGACGACACCTTCGCCGCCCAGTTTCACGGCCGCCAGCTTGCTGTGTCCTGCGCGGACATTGTGCAGGGCGGCGCCCAGCCATTCGGGGACATGTTCAAGCATCGCAATCCTTTCGCGCGGTGGGTTCGATGGGGCAACGAAGCCGCACCCGCCCGCGTTCCGAGCGCTTAGGCCCGACACGCTAGGCCAAGCACGAAGCGCCCGCCCCGGAAAGGGGTGCGCGGCGCGTAATCCCCAGCCGAGGGCGAAATCGGGGGCAAAGCGAACCGCTGACGCCGCAATTTGCGGCCCTGCGCGGTCATTTGGCGGCCTGGAACAAGCCGATTGCGGCTGGCCCGCACCCGGCCTGCATAGAGGCGACTCGCGGCCCTGCCCCCGCGGATCATCGTTTCGGGCGATCATCGTCAGCGGCTTTCCCCGCTGTAATTTGCGAGCCGCTCGCAATAAATCCCGATCTTCGACGATGCCCTCAATCATCAGGATCCCGGCATGACCCGCGATTTCGCCAAGACGATCAGCTTCCTCGGCCTTCACCTTGTGGTGGGCTTTGCGGTGGCCTTTGCCTTTACCGGCAGCTTCGCGCTCGCCAGCGGGATCGCGCTGGTCGAGCCATGCGTGAACGCGGTGGTGTTCTTTTTCCACGAACGCGCATGGCGCGGCGAGATCCGCTTGCTGGACATGCTGACCCACCGGCACGCGGCGGTGGGATAGCAGGGTCAGCGCGTCAGACGCCTGCGGTTCGACGACACCTTCGTCTGATAGCGCTGCATCGCGCCGCGCATCAGCGCCTCGGGCGTGGTGCCACCCTTGCCGGACGAGGCATTCATCACCACCAGCGTGGCGGTTTCCCATTTTTCCGACACCATGCGCACCGCCTCGTGCTGGGCCAGCGCGCCGCCCTGCATCATCCGCATCGAACGCAGCGCGATCACCTGTGTCGAATCGAAGCACAGCTTCCACCAGTCGAACGCAAGGCGCGACATCGCCATCGGATCCATTATCTGTCCGAAGGGCATTTGTCCGAACGGCACGAGCGGATTGGTCGTGGTTTTGGTGGGCATGGCGCGCATTGTCCTTGATTTCGGGGAACGAGGGCATGCCAGCCTTGGGGCGTGCATGGATGCGGCGCTTATCCGCCTCAACCGCCCGGTACACAAGCGCTATCGGGCTGGACCGGAAACCCGGGCGCCGGAACATCGGCCGCGCTCGCGCGCTGTTCGGACACAGGACATCCCGTCTGGAAGGAACCCCGCAATGACCGTGAACAGTGCAACCGCCCGCTACGAAGGCCTTGGCAAGGATGGCAAGGGCCATGTCGCCACCAAATCCGGCGCGCTCGATGCGCCCTATGGCTTCAACAGCCGCTTCGAATCGGGCCCCGGCACCAATCCGGAGGAAATGATCGCCGCCGGCCATGCGAGCTGCTTCACCATGGCGACCAGCTTTGCGCTGGCCAAGGCGGGGCATACCGACGGCACGCTCGACACCAGCTGCGACGTGACGCTGGAAAAGGACGGTGACGGCTTTACCGTGACCAAGAGCGCACTGACGATGAAGGCCAAGGTCCCGGGCATGGACAAGGCCGAGTTCGAGAAGCTGGCCGCCGAGGCCAAGGCGAACTGCCCGATTTCCAAGCTGCTGAACTGCGAGATCACGCTGGCGACCGAATTCTCCGCCTGATCGGCATGCGCGAAAGGTGACAAAGGTGACACGTCCTACAGGCGCTGTCACCCTGTCGCCAGCCGCGGATTTCCGCGGGGTTGCGGCCCAAAGGTGACACCGCGGGGGTGCGGGGAAAATCGGTCTGGCGGCGGTGCTGATCATGCCTTCGGGCTGACATTATCCGCGCGTGTAGGACAGTGTTTTAGCCGCGCGCCATACGACCCACAGGAGAACGGCAGGCATGACATCGCAGCTTGTCATCACCGGTTTCGAACCCTTTCCCGGCGTGGCCGAAAACCCGACCGAGATGCTGGTGCGCTCGCTGGAGGCATGCGGCGATCCGGTTCTGCAGGGGGCGGAGGCGGTGATCGTGCCGACGCGCTATGGCGATGCGCCTGCCGCGCTGAGAGCGGTTCTGAGCAGGCCGCCGCGCGTTTTGATCATGACCGGCTACAGCGCGCGGGCCGCAGGGCTGGTGCTGGAAAGCCGCGCCAGCAATGCCTGCACCGCCACGCTTCCCGATGCGGGCGGCGCGGCGCCGCCTGATAGCGCCGATCCACTACACCATCTGCCCGCGCGCTGCGACATTGGCGAACTGTGCGCCGCGGTGGAGCGCGCCGGGCTGGCCTGCGCGCCGTCGGACGATGCGGGCGGCTATGTGTGCAACCATCTCTATTACCATGCGCTGGCAGCGCTGGACGAGGCGGGCGCGGAGACGCGCGCCTTGTTCGTCCATATCCCGGCGCTGACCGGCAGTGCGCTGGCCGAAACGAGCGCCGCGGCGCTGGACCTGCGCGACTTGCAGCGCGGGCTGGGCGTGCTGGCGCGCGAATTGCTGCGCTGAGGCACGGGGCTTGGCGTCCTGCGGTCGGTTCGCCTAAGCCCGCACGATGAATGACCGATCTGCGCCCCTGACGATCCTTGTCGATGCCGATGCCTGTCCGGTGAAGGACGAGATCTACCGCGTCGCCGCGCGATACCGCGCCGAGGTGTTCGTCGTCAGCAATGCCGCGTTCCGCATTCCGCAAGATCCGCGCATCCACCGCGTGGTGGTGGGTGATGGTTTCGACGCCGCCGACGACTGGATCGCCGAGGAAGCGGCGCACGTGTCTCCGCGCTGCGTGGTCGTGACCGCCGATATATTGCTGGCCGACCGCTGCCTGAAGGCGGGCGCGAAGGTGCTGGCGCACAACGGCAAGATATTCGACAAGGCCGGGATCGGCAGCGCGGTCGCGATGCGCGCGATCATGGCTGATCTGCGCTCGGGCATGGACGGGGTGACCGGCGGGCCTCCGCCGTTCGGCAAGGCGGACCGGTCGAACTTCCTGCAGGCGCTGGACCGGGTGTTGGTAGCGCTGTCGCGGATGCCGGGCTGAACGGGGCTCTCGTTCGGCACGGAGCGAATTCGTGCCATGTTATCGGCGGTTACCGCTATGATGCAGGCGGGGCATTCCGCCCTGATTGGAACGGACATGGCCAAGGGCCAACGCAAGTCGAACAAGGAAATCCGCAAACCCAAGGCCGAAAAGGCACCCAAGACGAACGCCTCGCAGCCCAGCCTGAAGCCGGGCGGGATCAAGGGGCTGGAGAATTTGAAGAACGGATGATCGGCGCGGCGTCCGGCGGGTCGCTCCGCCGGGCAGCGCCGCCCGCGCCTATTTCGCCTTGTGCGCGGCGATCGCCTCGTCGATCTGGGCGATGCGCTGACGTTCGGGCGAATCCTTGGGCAGCCCCTTCAGGCGGCAGGTCGCCCACAGCTGGCGGCGTTCGGATTCGAGGTTCTTGAGATAGAGATCGGCCATGCGCGCCCCTATGCGCGCATCGCGCCGCGCTGGCTAGTCGGGCGTGTCAGCGGCCCAGCACTTCGTCGGCGAGGATCGTGTCCATATATTCGCGCACTTCGGCGATCATCCCGTCCCGCAGGCGAAAGACGAAGCAATAATCGTTGGCATAGGTGCGCCCCTCCATCGTTTCGGCATGACCCTTGGCCAGCACGACAACGCGGTCTTCGTCAGCCATGATCAGTTCGGGGATATTGCGATAGGGTCCGGCAAAGCGCGCGAACAGCGGACCGACGAGGTCGCGCTCCACATCGGCGAGGCCGAAGGCGCGTTTCGACCATGCGCTAGAGCCCATGACGCGCCATGCGATGTCGGGGGCGAACAGCGGGATGAAGGCGGAGGGGTCGCCGTGTTCCAGCCCTGCGAACGCCTGCGTGATCAGCGCGCGGTTGCGTTCGGTCTCGCTCATTCGCCGCCGCCTGCCAGCCGCCGGTGCTCGTCGACCGAGCGGCGCATTTCGGCGGCCTGCAGCTTGAGCGCCTTGTTCGAGAGGCGAATCTCGCGCCCCTGCTGAAAGAAGCCCAGCACCAGCCACAGGAACGCCAGCGGGCTGGATACCCCGCCGAGAAAATCGCCCAGTTCGTTGAGGTCGAGGCTGGCGGGGTTCTGCCCCTGCGCCCACAGATAGATCACCAGCCCCGCGACATAGAGCGCGGTCAGCACCAGCCCGATGCGCGGCAGGCTGCGGCGTTCGCGTTCCTCGTCCAGCGCCGCGTCGGCGGTGATCGTGCTTGTCTCGGCCATGCGCCCTGCTCTCCCCTATTCGGCCCGATCGCCCCGGTAAGCGGTGACCTTGATCTCGACCAGCGCGCTCGGTTCGTACAGCGCGGTGATGCCGATGGCGGTCCATGCCGGAAAGGGCGCCTTGACGTAGCGGTTCTTGACGTCGGCAAATGTCTCGATCTGGGCGGGGAGATCGGTGTGGAAGGTCTGGATCTCGACCACATCGTCCCAGCCGAGACCCGCGCGTTCCAGTGTGCGCGTGATCTTGTCGAAGGCGCGGGCGAAACCGGGCTCCATGCCCTCATCGCCGTCCGCGGGCCCGGCGACCACACCCGACAGGATCACCAGATCGCCGGCGATAACCGCGTCCGAGTAGCCCACCGCCTGCTGGAACGCGAGCGCGTCGGGGTCCTCGGGCATGATGGTCTGTTTGGCGTCCTGAGCCGATGCGGCGGAGGTGGCAGTGAACATCAGCGCCAGTGCGGCAACCGACAGAAACGCACGCGACATGGACAGTCTCCCCCTGAAAAAGGGGAGACTGCACCGGTCATGTCATCAGGGCAAGGCGATCAGTCCTTGGCCGGGACGTAGAGGTCGCCGCCGTCGCGGTATTTCTCGGCCATTTCCTCCATGCCTTCCTCGGCGCTCTTGCGCTCGGCGGGCGGGGTTTCGCCCTTCAGGTTCTCGCTGGCGAGGAAGCTTTCGGAATTCTGCTTGGCGGCGAATTCGCGCACTTCCTGGCTGATCTTCATGGAGCAGAACTTGGGTCCGCACATCGAGCAGAAATGCGCGGTCTTGGCGCCTTCGGCCGGAAGCGTCTGGTCGTGGTATTGCTCTGCCGTATCGGGATCGAGCGAAAGGTTGAACTGGTCGCGCCAGCGGAATTCGAACCGTGCTTTGCTTAAGGCATCGTCGCGCACCTGCGCCGCCGGGTGGCCCTTGGCCAGATCCGCCGCGTGGGCGGCCAGCTTGTAGGTGACCACGCCGACCTTCACGTCGTCGCGGTCGGGCAGGCCGAGGTGCTCCTTGGGCGTGACATAGCAGAGCATCGCCGTGCCGTACCAACCGATCTGCGCCGCGCCGATGCCGCTGGTGATGTGGTCGTAGCCGGGCGCGATGTCGGTGACCAGGGGCCCGAGCGTGTAGAACGGGGCCTCGCCGCAGGCTTCCAGCTGCTTGTCCATGTTCTCCTTGATCTTGTGCATCGGCACGTGGCCGGGGCCTTCGATCATGACCTGCACGTCTTCCTTCCAGGCGCGCTTGGTCAGCTCGCCCAAAGTGTAGAGTTCTGCGAACTGCGCCTCGTCATTGGCGTCGGCGATGCTGCCGGGGCGCAGGCCGTCGCCCAGCGAATAGGCGATGTCGTATGCCTTGCAGATCTCGGTGATCTCGTCGAAATTCTCGTAGAGAAAGCTCTCCTTGTGGTGCGCGAGGCACCATTTCGCCATGATCGAACCGCCGCGCGACACGATGCCGGTCACGCGCTTGGCGGCCAGCGGCACGTAAGGCAGGCGCACGCCCGCGTGGATGGTGAAATAGTCGACGCCCTGCTCGGCCTGTTCGATCAGCGTGTCGCGGAA
>NZ_CFETID010000031.1:0-28854 GCF_983967925.1 Croceicoccus sp.
CGGTGGAAAATGGGGGAAAGGGTGGTGGCGGAGACGGAGGGATTCGAACCCTCGAGACAGGTTACCCCGTCTGGTTCCTTAGCAGGGAACTGGTTTCAGCCACTCACCCACGTCTCCGGAAGAAGGGCGCCTATAGCGAGCGTTACGGCGGCCATCAAGGCTGCTTTTATCGTCAATGCGCCGTCGAACAGAAACTGGCGGATAAGTCGGGGTCCGGGTTCGATTGGCCGCGAAATGCGCTAGATTCACGGCACATTCATTGCCGGAATGGCTGCATGGTTACAGGCGGTCATGGCAATTGCCATCGCGATCCGGTGAGACGCGCCAGCGCGGCCCGGCACGATGCAAGGAAAGAACACGGGGTATAACCGATGAAAATGCGCTCTCAATTCGGCAGGCGGACGGCAGCGATGCTGGCGTTGTGTCTCGGGCTGGGTTCGGTCCAGCCCGCGTCGGCCCAGATCCAGACGATCGACCCCAACGATACCTACAGTTCGGGCGGCTATCAGTCGGGCGGGCAGTCGGGCGGGGCCATCGACGGCGATCTGAACGGTGAACTGCCCCCGGTTTCAGGCGGCGGCATGGCAGGCGATCCCTATGCGCCCGCGCCCGCGCCTGCACCCGCTCCTACGCAATCGCCCGCGCCCGCGCCGGCTGACGACCCCTATGCACCCCCGACGGCCCCGGCGCAGCAGCCGGGGGATCCCTATTCCGCGCCGGTGGCGGCGGGTGCACCCACCGACGTGATGCCGGCAGAACAGGCCGCCAAGGCTGCCGCCGCTTCGGGCGATACCTATCAGGAAGACGATCTGATGGGCGCGGCCGAAGGCGTGTTCGGCCAGGGCGCGGAAGGGCTTGCCGGTCTGATCGAGAAGATCCTGAAGGACCAGGGCGAACCCAACGCCTATATTGTCGGGCGCGAGGCGGGCGGCGCGTTCATCGCGGGCGTGCGCTATGGCTCGGGCACCATGTATCACAAGGTGGAAGGCAAGCGGCCGGTCTATTGGACGGGCCCTTCGATCGGGTTCGACTTCGGCGCGAATGCCGCATCGACCTTCGTGCTGGTCTATAATCTGTGGGACAGCGAAGAGCTGTTCGAGCGTTATCCGGCGGGCGAGGGCGCGGCCTATGTCGTGGGCGGGCTCAACGCCAGCTACATGCGCAAGGGCGATGTCGTGCTGATCCCCATCCGGCTGGGTGCGGGGGCGCGGCTGGGCATCAACGCGGGTTACATGAAGTTCTCGAAGAAGCAGGACTGGCTGCCGTTCTAGGAGAGGCAGACGCCGCCCGGCATCAGGCCCCAAACAGCAGCCAAGCGAGATAGATGACATAGGCAGCAAGAAGCGCGCCGCCGAGGGCGCGCCCAATTCGCTGCCACAAGATCGAAACCGCAAGCACGGCAGCGGCACTGGCGGCGACCAGCCCGATGTCCCACGGCATCAGATCGGTAGGAAGCCGTAGCGGGGACACCGCCATGGTCACCCCGCCGATCCCCAGAATATTGTAGATGTTGGAACCGATGACATTGCCATAGGCGATCTCGGCCTCTCCCTTGCGCGCGGCGACCACCGACGTGACCAGTTCGGGCATCGAGGTGCCGATGGCCACGATGGTGAGGCCGATGACCGTCTCCGTCATGCCCGCCAGCCGCGCCAGATCGACCGCGCCGTTCACCAGCAGGCGTCCGCACACGACCAGCAGGACCAGCCCGCCCAGCGTGAGCAGCACCGGCTTGCCCCAGCCTGCGGAAGGCGCGTGCAGGGCCGTGTCGCTCAATTCCAGCGCATCGGCCCTGTCTTGCGGCGCATTATGCAGCGCGGCGGAAGGGTCGCTTCTCTCCTCGCGGTAGCAATAGGCGATATAGGCGGCGAGCGCGGCCACCATGGCGATGCCGACCCACCAGCCGGCCAGACCCGTTGCCGCAAGCACAACCAGCCACAGCGATGCCGCCAGCGCGACCCCGCCGTCGCGGCGTGCCACGGAGGGACGCACGGCGATTGGCGCGATCAGGGCCGCCGCGCCCAGTATCAGCAGCGTGTTGGCGATATTCGACCCGGCGACATTGCCCCACGCGATCGCGGGCGATCCGGCAAGCGCGGCCTGCACGCTCGCGACCAGTTCGGGCATCGATGTGCCGAAACCGACAATGACAAGGCCGATGACGAGCGGCGTGACCCCGGCGCGTTCGGCAATGCGAACCGCGCCGCGCACCAGCAATTCGCCACCGACCAGCAGGCCCGCGAGGCCGATGGCCAGCAGGATCAGCGTCATCAACATCGTGTCAGGTCCGGCGCGGGGCTTTGTCCGCCGCCAATCATGCCGTCATCAGCAACATGGCCTTGCGCGCGCGGATCGCGCGGTGCGGGTTGGCCCATCCGGTTGCCGCCCGCCGCAACGCGCAGCGGATCCGGTGGCGCAACAGCGTCAGTTTCAGCACGATCCATGCGTCCGGCTTGCGGCGCTGCTTTTCCAGGCGCAGCTGCCGGTCCACTTTCTGCATCAGTTCGGTCAGTCTGTAGATACGGCCCTTCATCGTAGTCTCCTTGTTCGAGGCTGTTCGATCGGACATCGCTGCGATGACGAGGCTACTAGGGCTGAACAGGTCCGCCAGTGTGCATCGGCCCCAGTGTGCATCGGCCGGTGTGCATCGACCAATGTGCGTCGGCATGTCCGATGCGGTCCGACATCACGCGCATTCGCAAGGAATGCGCGCCAGAGGGGCCCGGCCCGCATGATTATTATGCCAACAGGTGATTGCGGTTTCAAGTCGAACCGGGCCGGGCAGCGCTTCGGGGCTTGCCCGACGGGCCAAGCACCGGCATGGAGCGCGCGCCCTGACCGAGCCGTCGCGGCGCGAATCGATACCGGACCAACGGAACTGCCCAACAGGATCTCTTATGACCATGCTTGCCCAGCTCACCCAACAGCCCCCTGACGCGCTGCTCGCGCTTATCAAGCTTTATTCGGCTGACGACCGGGCGGACAAGATCGATCTGGGCGTGGGCGTCTATCGCACCGGGCAGGGGGACACGCCGGTCTTCACCTCGATCAAGAAGGCGGAGCGGATCCTTGTCGATCAGCAGGATTCGAAGGCCTATCTCGGCCCCGAGGGCGACATGGGTTTCGTCGAGGCATTGAAGCCGATCATCTTCGGTTCGGACTTCTCGAAGATCGACTGCATCGACGGCATGCAGACGCCGGGCGGCACGGGCGGCGTGCGGCTGGCGGCGGCGCTGTCCAAGGCGGCGGGCGTGAAGCGGATCTGGATGGGCACGCCCAGCTGGCCCAACCATGCGCAGATCATGAAAGACCTTGGGGTGGAGGTCGGCACGTTCAACCACGCGTCTGACGACGGCACCGCCGACATGGCGGCTCTGCGCGAGGCGATCGCCAGCGCTGCGCCGACAGATGCGATCCTGCTGCACGGCTGCTGCCACAACCCGACCGGCATCGATTACTCGCTGTCCGATTGGCAGGAAATCGCGGATCTGCTGACCGAGAAGGGACTGCTGCCGATCCTCGATCTTGCCTATCAGGGTCTGGGCGATGGGCTGGAAGAGGATGCCAAGGGCGTTCGCCTTGTGCTGGAAGCCGTGCCCGAGGCGCTGATCGCCTATAGCTGCGACAAGAATTTCGGCCTTTATCGCGACCGCGTGGGCGCGATCTACATGATGGGCAATGGGGCGGATTGTCTGCCCCGCATCGCGTCGAACGGCGCGGCGCTGGCGCGTGCGAACTGGTCGATGCCGCCCGATCACGGCGCGGCTGCGGTGCGCACGATCCTTGAGGACAAGGGCCTGACCGCCGAGTGGAAGGACGAGCTGGAATCGATGCGCACCCGCATCAACCAGGTTCGGGCGCGGCTGGCAGAGGCCGGTGTGGCCGGTTCGGTCGATCTGCGTCCGCTGGCGCATCAGCGCGGGCTGTTCGCGATATTGCCTCTTTCAAAGGACCAGATCGCCGCGATGCGCAGCGATCACGCGATCTATATGGCGGGATCGGGCCGTATCAATATCGCGGGCCTGACGATGGGCAATATCGACAAGTTCATCAAGGCACTGGCCGACGTCAGCGCCTGACGGAACTGCCTGACGAAACTGGGTGCGGGCGGGGCCGTGTGCCTCGCCCGCCGCCGGTTCCTGACAAAGCCTTCAGCCCTGAAGCGCCTGCATCCGCTTGAGATAGCGGGCGAGCACGTCGATCTCGAGATTGACGCTGTCGCCGGTGGCCAGCGCGCCCAGCGTGGTCACCTCGGCAGTGTGCGGAATGATGTTGAGCGCGAAACGCGCCGTCCCGTCCGCAAGATCGGTCACCGCGTTCACCGTCAGCGATACGCCGTCGACCGTGATGCTGCCCTTGCCCGCGATATAGGGCGCCATCTCGGCAGGGGCGTCGATTTCCATGTGGATCGATCCGCCGCGCTCTTCGCGGACCGCAACCGTGCCCACCGCATCGACATGGCCGGTCACGATATGGCCGCCCAGCTCGTCGCCCAGCCTCATCGCCTGTTCGAGGTTCAGCCGCCGACCCTGCGTCCATTGGCCGGGCACGGTGCGGCTGCGCGTTTCGCCGCTGACGTCGACGGCGAACCAGCCGTTGCCATCCGCGGTCGATCCGCGTTCCACCACCGTCAGGCAGACGCCCGAACAGGCGATGGACGCGCCGATGTCGATCCTGGCGGTGTCATAGGGGCATTCGATCCGCAGACGCGTGTCGCCCTGCTCTCGGGCGTCGCCGACGGTGCCGATGGCGGTGATTATTCCGGTGAACATGGCCTGCGCTCGTAAACGCAGAGTTCGTCCTTGCCAAGCATGCGCCGCTCGGCAATTCGCCACCGCCCATGCGCGGCGGCCAGCGAAGCCAGCCCGATATCGGCGACGCCCGGCTTTCCCCCGCCGATGACGATGGGCGCGCGATAGATCGCAAGCCGGTCGACCATGTCGGCGGCCAGAAACGCGGCGGCGGTCTGCGCGCCCCCTTCGACCAGCAGATATTGCGAGGGCAGCAGCGGCGACAAGTCGGCAGGATGCGCCAGCGCGTTCCACCCCTCGGGCGCATCGCCGCGCGTCAGCACCCAGCGCGCGGGACTGCAATGCGCCAGCCCCGGCAGGCGCACATCCAGCCGGGGATTATCGGCACGCAGGGTGCCGCCGCCGACCAGAATCGCATCGCTCATCGCGCGCAGCATATGGGTGTGGGCACGCGCTTCGGGGCCGGTGATCCACTGGCTTTCGCCTGCCGCTGTCGCGATGCAGCCGTCGAGCGACAGCGCGAGCTTCAGCGTCACATGGGGCCGCCCGCGCGTCTCGCGGCTGAGGAAACCGGCCAGCGATTGCCGGCTCGCCGCGCAGGGGATGTGATCCGCCGTGATCCCGGCTTCGCGCAGCAGGGCGATGCCGCGTCCGTTGGTGCGCGGATCGGGATCGCCGCAGCCGATGACCACGCGGGCGGGACGGGCCTCTACCAGAAGGCTGGCGCAGGCCGGGCCGCGGCGGCTTTCATGCGCGCAAGGCTCCAGCGTGACATAGACGGTGCTGCCGCGGACCGCTTCGCCTGCCTCGGCGATGGCGACGGCTTCGGCGTGGGGGCGTCCGCCCTCGGCCGTCCAGCCGCGGCCTATGACCCTGCCGTCCTTCACCGCGATGGCGCCCACGGCTGGATTGGGCCGCGACAGGGGCCGCCCCCGCATGGCAAGCGATGCCGCCGCCTGCAGCCAGCGGCGGTCCTGCGAACTGGCCTTATTCGCCTGCGTCAACGGCCGGGCTGTCCGCATTCGTGTCAGGGCCGACGATGGCGCCGGTTTCGGGATCGATCGTGCCCCAGCGCGCCACGGCCTTCGCGCGCGCCTCGGCCAGTTCGCGTTCGTACTGGCGGCGTTCGGCCTCGCCCTCGGCGCGCGCCTCGTCGGTGTCGACACCGGTCGCGCTGCCCACCGTTTCATAGGCTTCACGCGCAGCCGCGCGGCGCGCGTCCGCCTCAGCAAAGCGTTCTTCCTTCTCGCGCTGGTTGGCGATGTTCTCAGCGATGATCTCGGCATCGGTCCGCTCGCCCTGATAGCTGGTGATATAGGTCACCTCGGGCGGGCGGGGCTGGATCAGGTGCGATTCGGTGAACATCGTGCCAAAGATCGCAAAGGTGGCCGCACCCGACAGCAGCAATATGCGCAGGCGGTGCGGGTTTTCCTGCACCCAGACCTCGCGAAAATCGCGCACGGCGGCAACCGGGTTGAACAGGCGGAACAAGCGGGAGAGTGAGAACATGATGTCCAGATAATAGCGCATGCCGCCTTGCGCCAGCATTACCGGGCCCTGCGTTCCCGAACGGCGCGACTCAGCCGAAGTAGCCGTAGAGCGAGCGACCCTCGCGCTTCAGCCAGCGATCCGCCGCCGGAAGCCCCGCACCGAACAGCCGGGCGAGCAGCGCATGAAACGCGGGCGAATGGTCGAAATGCACCAGATGCGCGACCTCGTGCGCGATGACCGATCGGCGCACCTCGTCTGGCGCCATCACCAGCCGCCAGTTGATCCGCACCGTGCCGCTGGTCGAACAGCTGCCCCAGCGGCGGGTCGCGCGGCTCAGGCGCAGATCGGGGCAGGGCACGCGGGCCCGCTCGCAATATTCGGCGAGATCGGCGCGGCACAGCTCCAGCGCCTCGCGTTCAAGCCAGCGCTGGATGCGGCGCGGCATGCTGTCCTCCGGCCCGCCGAGAGTCAGCGTATCGTCCGCCAGCATGGGCGCGCGCCGTGCCTTGGCGGCCCATTCGATTCGCAGGCTGCGTCCCCGAAACGGCAGCGTGTCGCCGTGCCCCAGCGACTTGCGCACCGGCGCGGCGGCCTTTTGCGCGGCGAGCCAGTCGGTGCGCGAGCGCGCGAAATTCGCGCCTTCGCGCAGCGGCACGCCCAACGGGACGGTGACACGCGCCTCGCTTCCGTCGGGTGAGAGGCGCAGCGTCATACGGCGCGCGGTGGCATGTGGGCGGACCAGCAGCGGCAGCGGTCCCGACGGCAGGGCCAGTTCCGCCCGCAATTCGCGCGGCGGGCGGGCACGGCGCGAAAGGAAATTCTCAAGCCCCCTTCGCGCGCGTTCGCTCATTCGTCGTCCCCGTCCAGATCGTCTTCCAGTTCATCGCCGTCCGGCGCGGCGACAAGCGTGAACCCCTCGATCATCGCATGCTCCTCGATGGGGCCCGCATCGTCCTCGGAAATGACGCGCCCCGCCACCGATACGCCTGCGCGCCTGACCGCATCCCGGTCGCCGCTGATCAGGTAATGCCATTCGGGCAGCGGGCGGTCTTCCGCGCGCAGACGGTATGCACAGGTTTCGGGCAGCCACGGCAGCGTCCCGGCCGTCTCGCGAGTCAATTGCAGGCAATCGGGCACGCGTTTCTTGCGGTTGGGGTAATCCATGCAGCCCGCCGTCGCCGTGTCCAGCAGGCGGCAGGCAACATTGGTGGGATAGATCTCACCCGTGTCGGCGTCTTCCAGCTTGTGAATGCAGCACTGGCCGCAGCCGTCGCACAGGGCTTCCCATTGGGCGCCGCTCAATTCATCGAGCGGCTTTTCCCAGAATCGCGTGTCGTCGGCGGTCTCTTTCGTCACTGCACCCACTTGGCAAGCTCGTCCGCCAGTACCTGCGGGCCCTGATGCGTTTCCAGTATGGCGACCGGCTGGCCATCGGGATCGAACAGCAGCGTCGTGGCCGTGTGATCGACGGGATAATAGCCGGTTTCGTCGGGTTCACCCAGATTATAGGTCGCGACGAAGGCCTTGGCCGCCTGATCGACCTGCTCCTTCGTGCCGGTCAGCCCGACCATGCGCGGGTGGAAGGTTTCTGCGAATTCGCCGACGACTTCGGGCGTATCGCGCTGCGGATCGACCGAGATGAAGATCGGCGTCACCTGCGCGGCGCGTTCGGGGTCCATCTGCTCGAACCGGGAAAGTCCGCCGCCGATTGCCGCCGCGTCGACCGGGCAGACATCGGGGCAGAAGGTAAAGCCGAAATAGACGATCCGCCACTGGCCCTTGAAGTCGTTCCAGGTGACGGTTTCGCCGTCCTTGTTCACCAGCGTGAAATCGCCCCCGATGGTGGCGCCCGCCAGCGGCCATTCCGCCTGCGCCTGTTGCGGCGCGCCGCCGCCACAAGCGGATAGCGCAAGGCCTGCCGCCAGCAGCGGCGCAAACAGGAAACGGCGAAAAGGGGAATTTCTACTCGTCATGGCAGGCGGGTTCATGTCGTGCTAAGGCCCTGCTGGCAAGGACCAAACCGCCGCATTACGTGTCGAAATTGCGGCAGGGCGCGCCCATATGCGGCGTACCGCGGTTTGGACGGGTCGACAGGAATGGAAAGATACGCGTGTCTCACAACTCAACGCTGCTGAACAAGAATCGCTCGCTGCGCCTTTTCGCTGGTCTCGCCGCTCTGGCCTGCATGACGGCGGCTCCGGCCGCGCATGCGCAGTTCTCTGCCGGCTACAAGTTCCTCGAGGCGGTGAAGAAGTCGGAAGGCAACGAGGTGGTCGACATGCTGGCCGACCCGTCGACCACGATCATCAACACGCGCGACCTGTCGAGCGGGGAGACCGCGCTGCATATCACCGTGTCGCGGCGCGACGCGACCTGGACGCGTTTCCTGCTGCAAAAGGGCGCCAACCCTAATGTCGCCGACAAGAACGGCGTGATGCCGCTGCAGATCGCGGTATCGCTCGGTTTCAACGAGGGCGTGGAGGCGCTGCTGGACGGCGGGGCCAATCCCAATGCGACCAATGCCACCGGCGAAACACCGCTGATCACCGCGACGCTGATGCAGAACGTCAGCATGGCGCGGCTGCTGCTGGACAAGGGCGCCAATCCCGACCGGGCCGATCGTTCGGGCCGCTCCGCACGCGACTATGCCCGGCAGGGCGAACGCAATCCCGTCATGGCGCTGATCGAGCAAAGCGACGGACAGTCTGACGATCAATACGGACCGGTGATGCACTGATGCCTATCGACGCGAACGAGCTGACGCTGGACGAGCTGGCCATTGCGCTGGCGCCCGCGGTTGCCGATTCGGCGGTCTTCGACGGTTGGTCCAATGCCGCCGTCGATGCGGCCGCGCAGATGGAGGGCGTCGATCCCGATGTCGCGCGGCTGGCCTTTCCGGGCGGCGCGATGGACATGATCGCCGCGTGGATCGCCTCGATCGACCGCGACATGGCCGAGGCTTTGCCCGCGCCTGCGCTGGATGCGATGGGTGTCGGCCAGCGTATCCGCGCGATGCTGGTGTTCCGGATCGAGGCCCTCGCTCCGCGTCACGAGGCGCTGCGGCGCGCGCTTGCGATCATGGCGATGCCGACCAATGTGGCCAGATCCGCACGTCTCGGCTGGCGCAGCGCGGATCTGATGTGGCGCATGGCGGGCGATACGGCGACCGATCTCAACCATTATTCCAAGCGCGCGATCCTGTCGTCGGTCTATGCCAGCACGCTCGCCGTGTTCTCGCAGGACGAGAGCGAGGAATTCGCCGACACCTTCGCATTTCTCGACCGGCGGCTGAAGGACGTGGCGAATTTCGGCAAGTTCACCGCGCGGTTCAAGCGCAGCGATGACGAGCGGTTTTCGCCGATGCGGCTTTTGGGGCGGCTTCGCTACCCCGCACGCTGATACGCGCCGCTGACGGCTCATTTCAATAATGCGAACGAGTTGCAATTCTCGCCCGACTATGCGAGCGCCGCATCCAGCATGACACACACAGGCGACTCACCTCCCGCCACTTCACTTGCGGACAGCGATGTCGGTGTCCCGGTCCGCGTGGTTGCGGTCGATTGGGACCGGCTCGACCCGACGGAGGGGCGCCGCCTGCGCGCGCTGGGCATGGACGCGGGCGCGGTGCTGAAACTGGCGCATCGCGGCATCCTGCTGGGCCGCGACCCGATGGCGGTCGAAGTGGGCCGGATGATGATCGCTCTGCGGCGGAGCCATGCGCTGGCCATCACGGTCGAACCCGCGCCCGAGGAAGCGCCCCATCCTGCGCTCGACACGAAAAAGGGCGCAAGGCTGGGCACGGCATGACCCGCCCGATCCAGACCGTCGCCCTTGTCGGGAATCCGAATTCGGGAAAAAGCGCATTGTTCAACGCGCTGACCGGTGCGCGCCAGAAGATCGCCAATTATCCGGGCGTCACGGTGGAGCGCAAATCGGGCCGCATGCTGCTGCCCAATGGCGAACCGGCCGAACTGGTTGATCTGCCGGGCAGCTACTCGCTCGATCCCTCCAGCCCGGACGAGGAGGTGACGCGCGCCGTCATCACCGGCCAGCAGGAAGGCCAGCGTCAGCCCGATGCGCTGATCCTGGTGCTGGACGCCAATAATCTTGAACAGCACCTCGTCTTCGCGCAGGAAATCATCGCGCTGGGCATGCCGGTGGTGGTCGCGCTCAACATGGTCGATCTGGCAAAGCGGGACGGGCTGGTGCTCGACCCCAAGGCGCTGGAAAGCGCGCTGGGCGTGCCGGTGGTGGAAACCGTGGCGGTGCGCCGCCGCGGCCTTGCCGAGCTGGGCGATGCGCTGGGCAGTGCCGCCGATGGCCACCGGATCGAACCTATCATCTCCGACGATCTCGACATGGCGGAGCGGCGCATTTCGGCGCGTGCGATGGCGCGGGCGGCGATCCTGTCCGAGACGCGGCAGCGACGCCTGCACCGCGGGCTCGACAGGTTGCTGCTGAACCCCTGGCTGGGTCCGGTCATCCTGCTGGGTCTGCTGTTCGTCATCTTTCAGGCGGTGTTCGCCTGGGCGACGCCCTTTGCCGATGCATTGGACGGCGCGGTGGTGGCGCTGTCCGACTGGGTGGTGGCGACCTTCCCCGAAAACCTGCTGCGCGACGCGATCACCGAAGGGCTGCTGGCGGGCGTCGGTTCGGTGGTGGTGTTCCTGCCCCAGATCGTGATCCTGTTCTTCTTCATCCTGCTGATGGAGGCGACCGGCTATATGGCGCGCGCCGCTTTCCTGATGGACCGGATGATGGCCTTCGTCGGCCTGTCCGGGCGCAGCTTCATCCCGCTCCTGTCCAGCTTTGCCTGCGCCATTCCCGGCATCATGGCGACCCGTTCGATCAGCGATCCCAAGGACCGGCTGACGACGATCCTGATCGCTCCGCTGATGACCTGTTCGGCGCGGCTGCCTGTCTATGCGGTGATCATCGCGGCCTTTATTCCCGCCCGTGACGTCGGCGGCGGCGTGGGGCTGCAGGGGCTGGTGCTGTTTGCGCTCTATCTCGCGGGCATTGTCGGCGCGATGCTGGTGGCGCTGGTGCTGCGGCGGTCGGTGGCCAAGGGCGGCGCGTCGGGCTTCATCATGGAATTGCCGCGCTATCAATGGCCGCGCATGCGCGATATCGCCATCGGCCTGTGGCAGCGCGCATGGATATTCCTGCGCCGCGCGGGCACGATCATCTTTTCGGTGACGGTGGTGCTGTGGCTGCTGCTGTCCTTTCCGCAGGCCGGGCCGGGCGAGGATCAGGTGGATGTTTCCATCGCGGGCCGGATCGCCAACGGGCTGGCGGTGGTGGTCGAACCGATCGGCTTCAACCGCGACATGGCGCTGGCGCTGATCCCGGCGATGGCCGCGCGCGAAGTGGCCGTTTCCTCGCTCGCCACCACCTATGCCGTCGCCAGCGACGACGAGGACGAGACGGCCGAAGCGCTGGGCGACCGGCTGGCGCGGGACTGGACGCTGCCGATGGCGCTGTCCTTCCTGGCCTGGTTCGTGTTCGCGCCGCAGTGCCTGTCGACCATCGCGGTTGCCCGGCGAGAGACGAACGGGTGGAAATGGCCGGCCTTCATGCTCGCCTATCTGTTCGCGCTGGCCTATCTGGCGGCGGGCGCGACCTATTGGATTGCCGTTTCGGCAGGGCTCTAGATTCCGGTCGGGAAGCGCCGCTTTCGGTGAAGATGGGGAAATCGCCCGCGCTGCCACTGGCAGCATGCGGCTAGGGTCCCTAGGTGTTGGACCAATCGATTCACGAAGGACTGGAATATGGCGGGTTCACTCAACAAGGTCATGCTGATCGGCAATCTGGGCGCTGACCCGGAGATCAAGAGCTTTCAGAATGGCGGGCGCATCGCCAACCTGCGGATCGCCACGTCGGAAAGCTGGAAGGACCGCCAGACCGGCGAGAAGAAGGAACGCACCGAGTGGCATAGCGTCGTGATCCAGTCCGACGGGCTGGTCGGCGTGGTCGAACGCTTTCTGCGCAAGGGCAGCAAGGTCTATATCGAAGGCCAGCTGCGCACCCGCAAATGGCAGGACCAGTCGGGCAACGATCGCTACACGACCGAGATTTCGGTGGGCGGCATCGGCGGCGTGATGACCATGCTCGACGGCGCGCAGGGCGGCAGCCGCGGTGGCGGTGGCGACTGGGGCGGCTCTTCGGGCGGCGGATCGTCGGGCGGCGGCTGGAATCAGGGCGGCGGATCGACCGGCGGCTCCAGCAACTGGAACCAGGGCGGCGGCGCTGCCGCTGGCGGAGCCGGTGCCGGTGCATCGGGCGGCGGCTATGACGATCTGGACGACGACATCCCGTTCTGATGCGGAGCCGGGATGGTCTGCCGACAGACCGATCTCGTCCTGCCGATGTCAGACGATTTTTTGAAAAATATCGCCAGTTCGCCCCGTGCCGGTACTGCGGCCGGGATGGAGTGACCGTTACTCGTCTTCGCGGCTAGAACCGCCCCGCGCAGGCGGATTTTCGGAAAGAGCCGGGGCTTTCGCCATAGGCCTGTCTGAAGGCGCGGCTGAACTGTGCAGGGTCGGCAAAGGCCCAGCGATAGGCGATCTCGGTAATCGAAAGCCGGTCGATGAGGGCGCCGTTCGCCAGATCCTGCCGGGCCGAGGCCAGCCGGCGGCTGCGAATGTGCCCCATCACCGTCTTGTCGGTCTGGCTGAAGGCATAATGCAGCTTGCGTAGCGAAACGCCGACCTCTGCGGTGATCATCTGCGGATCGAGATCGGAGGATTTCAGGTTCCGTTCGATCACCGCCATGGCGTCGGCCAGGATCCGCTCACCGCGATCATATTCCGCGCGCAGGCAGTCGCTCGCGTCGAGGAGGTTGAGCAGCATCGCGATGGACGCGTTTTCGATCTGGTTGCTGTTGATCCTTTCGAACGTGCGGGCGTTGTCCGCCAGCGACCGGAAATAGCATTCCGCGAAATCGCGCGCCGGGTTCGCCTTGTCGAAAACGCAGAAACGGCCGCGAAAACGCGGCAGATGCGCGTCGATCAAGTGGCGCGGAAAGAGCAGGTTGGCGAATTCGGCGCCCTGCTGGATCCGGAAGGAGACGTCGTCGGTCGACGACCAGAAGAACATCTCTGAAGGCCGCAGGTGAAACGCGGTGCCGTTGCAGGCCAGGTCGACCGAATCCGACGGGTTGAAGGTCAGGCTGTAGAACTGCGCGCCCTCGCGCGTCGGCTCGCTGCGGTCGCGCATGCCGTGGACCGACGCGAAATGCATCCGCGTCAGCAGCATGGTGTTGAAGCTGCGGCTGCCGACCATGATCTCGCCGGTGGTGCCGGGATCGCCGCCCAGTTTCCACGATCCGTTAAAGCCGCTGAGAAAGGCCTCGACTTCCGAATGCGGCCTGTTCCGCTGCAAGGATCGCTCGGTCCACTCGCATGACCATTGGGGTGCTGTCATGGCCTCTCCTCCCCCTTTTCATTCGGGCCCTAGCTGGATCCGACGAAGGGGTTTTCAGCCGCGGTGTATAATGCGAATTCCTCGCGCCGCCAAGCAACTCGCGGAACCGGCACGGCGAGGCGCGTGTCCGGCCCATGTGTGCACGGATCGACAATCGAAATGCGCGCAGCGGCAAGTCCGCGCCAACCATCCTGCCTAAAAGCATCGATCACGAGCCGGAACGGCCGCTTGCCTGGCAGATCTGCCGCGCACGGAGCTGCCGGATCGATGCAAAAAATGGGGGACATGGATGGCCATGGCGAAAACGGCGCGCCCTTCGCGCCAGCGACACTATGACAATCTCGAGGCGATGTTCCGCCACGACGGAACGGTGCCGCCGGCCGGCGTGCTCGAACCCGGGTTCGAGGATATCGACTGCGCCTCGGTGCCGACGTCGCGCTACACCTCGCGCGAATATCACGAGCGCGAGATCGCGCATCTCTGGCGCAAGGTCTGGCAAGTGGCCGGCTGGGCCGCCGACATTCCCGAGCCGGGCGATGCGATGACATATGACGTGGGCGACATCGCCGCGCTTGTCGTTCGCCAGCCCGATCTGTCGCTCAAGGCCTATCACAACAGCTGCCTTCACCGCGGCATGCGCATCTGCGACGGCGCGAGTTCGCTTACATCGCTGCGCTGCCCGTTCCACGGCTTTACCTGGAGCCTGGACGGCGCGGTGAAGTCGGTGCCGGAGAAGTGGGATTTTCCTGAGCTGCAGGATGCCGAACTGTCGTTGCCGCAGCTGCATGTGGGTGAGTGGCAGGGCTATGTCATGGTCAATCCCGATCCCGATGCCGCGCCGCTTGAGGACTATCTGGGGGCGCTGTCGCAGCAATGGAGCGATGCCGGCTGGGACCTCACCGGTCGCTTCAAGGCGGTGCATGTCACCAAGAAGATTCGCGCCAACTGGAAAGTGGCGCAGGAGGCCTTCATGGAATTCATGCACGGCAATTACGTCCACACCAATTCGATCGTCCCTGCCGCCCCGGCCGAGGCGATGCGGCAGGACGTGTTCGCGGGCGAGCCGCATTTCGCGCGCGGTATAGGCGTCGCCGGGGTGCTGAGCGGGGAGGGCGACATGGTCCGCGTGCGCGAGCAGAAGGCGGTGGACCATTTCATCGCCTATTACGCGCCGGAACTTGCCGATGACGCGGAATTCGAGGTCGCTCCCGGCGAAACCGCCCGCGACAAGATCGCGCAGATCACGATCCGCAAGTTCCGCCAGGATTACGGCGTCGACCTGTCGGGCCTCAACCGCTTCGATATGATCGATTATGTCTGGTACAATATCTTTCCCAATTTCATGCCGTGGCCGACTTTGGGCTATCCGCTGGGATACTGGTTCCGCCCCGATGGCGGGCCGTCGAACTGCACCATGGACGTGATTTTGCTGCTGCCTTTCGAAGGCGAGCGGCCCCCTTCGGCGGAGCGCGTCGTCGTCGGCCCGGACGAGCCCACCGAACCGCTGATCGGACCCATCGGGCGCATCCTCGACGAGGACATGGCGAACATGGAGCGCATCCAGCAGGGGCTGGAGGCCTCGGCCACGCGAACCGTCAATTTCGCCAGCTATAACGAGGTGCGGCTGCGCCACTTCCACCGGACGCTGGGCACATATGTGGAGGATGTCGGCGGCAGCTGACCCATGCCCGCCGCAAGGGCGCGGCCACCCGCAAGACAGATAACGACAACAAGCCGCTTCGGTCCGCCGGTCCGAAAAGCGGTGCTGGGAATGCCAAGGGAGAGCACCCGATGAGACGCAAGTTGCACGCCACATTGCCGACAGCCGCGTTGCTGGCCGCGCTGCTTCCGCAGGCGGCCCAAGCCCAGGCGGACGACCAGGATGCCGCGGCCCCGCAGGCAGACGCCGATGACGGGCGCCTCGACACCATCGTCGTGACGGCGCAGCGCCGGGTCGAGCCGCTGCAGGAAGTGCCGATCGCGGTTTCCGCCCTCGATGCGAACCGCATCCGCGAGGCCGGGTTCAGCGATGTCGAGGATCTGACCTCGACCGTTCCCAACCTCAATGTCTCGGCGCTGTGGGGATCGTCGAACCCCAAGATCTTCATGCGCGGCATCGGCAACAATAATTTCAACCAGACGGCGGAAAGCAAGGTCGCGGTCTATCTCGACCAGGTCTATCTCTCCGCTCCGTCGGGCCAGCTGTTCCAGATGTTCGACCTCGACCGGATCGAGGTGCTGCGCGGTCCGCAGGGAACGCTATACGGCAAGAACGCCACGGGCGGCGCGATCTCGGTCTATTCGCGGCTGCCGGATGACGAGTTCGAGGGCTATGCGCGCGCCGGTTATGGCAATTACGACGCGGTGGACCTGGAAGCGGCGGTCACCGTTCCGATGACCGATACGTTGTCGGCGCGTTTTGCCGGCACCTGGACGAAACGCGACGGCTATGTGCTCGATCTGGGCAGCGGCGAATATGTCAACGACGCGGACCAGTGGGCCGCCCGCGCGATCCTGCGCTGGCAGCCGAATGCGGGCGTGGACATCGCGCTCAACTTCCATGGCGGCGCGTCCGATGCGACGAACAACAATTCGGTGCACCGCGGCCTGTTCGATGCCGGGGAACTGGCGCAGGGCAATATCGTGCGACTCTCGGCGGACGAGATCGTCGGACGCGACGGCGTGGACGTGCTCGGCTACCGCAATCCCAATCCCGACCCTTATGTGAACACCTATGGCGTCGATACGTTCGGCAAGGTCGATCTGTTCGGGATCTCGCTGGTCGGCGATTTCGACATCGGCAATATGACGCTGACCTCGGTCAGCGGGTACGAGCGTTCCGAACGCAGCGTGCTGCAGGACGGCAATAGCGCGCCCAGCACGATCTTCACCATCAACTGGGGCCCGTCGACATTCGAATCCATATCGCAGGAGCTTCGCCTCGCGTCCCAGAACGATGGCGGCTTCAATTGGCTGCTGGGCGTCTTTGCCTTTCACGAAAAGGGCGAGGTCGAGAACTTCTACAATCTCGCCTCCGTTTCCTTCGCGCTGGGCGGGATCGAGGCGTTCGATCAGGCCTATACGCAGGAAACCGACACGCTCGCGGCCTTTGCCCAGACCAATTTCGCCCTGACGGACCGGCTGAACCTGACGCTGGGCGGGCGCATCAACTACGAAAAGCGCACGATTGACCACCAGTCCTTCGCCACGAACGAGGCGGGGGTCTCGCTGTTGCCCGGCCCGTTGTTCGATCTTCAGCTCGACGAAAGCTGGACCGAATGGTCGGGCCGCGCCGCGCTGGATTACGAGATCGCACCCGACGTCATGGCCTTTGCCAGCATCAATCGCGGCTTTACCAGCGGCGGCTTCAACACGGGCGCGTTCAACGATCCGGTCGGCGCGGAGCGGGTCTTCGACCCCGAAACCGTGGTCAGCTATGAAGTCGGCATCAAATCGACGCTGCTGGACCGCCGCTTGCGGCTCAATGTGACGGGCTTCATCTACGACTACAGCGACCTGCAGGTCTTCACCTTCACCCCGTCCGGACTGCAGTTCATCGAGAACGCATCGAACGCACGGGTCGAGGGCGTGGAGATCGAGATCCAGTCGAAGCCGTTCGACAATCTCGAACTGGGGGCCAGCGCCGGGTTGCTGAGCAGCGAATATCGCGATTTCACCCGCGATCTTGGCGGCGCGACCGAGGATCTGAGCGGCAACCGCCTGATCGGCGCACCCAATACGCAGTTCAACATCGTGGGCAAATACAGCCTGCCCATATCGCCCGGAGACATCTGGGTGCGCGGCGATTTCACCTATACCGGCAACCGCTATTACGACGAACGCGAGCTGGAGGAGATCAGCAGCGAGGGGGCGACAACGAACCTCAATGCCTCGATTGGCTTCACCGATGCGGGCGAACGCTTCGAAGTCAGCGCATGGGCTAGGAACCTGACCGACGAGGTCAATATCATCGACATCCTCGATGTCGGCCTCTTCGGCTATCAGAACGTCTGGTACAACATGCCGCGCACTTACGGCTTCACTGCCGAATACCGGTTCTGACGCCGTGCCCCCGCTCCCCCTTGCATCCAGTACCTTCATGCGACCCCGGCCTGCCGCCGCGCGGCGCACAGTTTCAGGATCGAACACATGACCGAGCAGAACACATCAGGCGACGCTGCCGCGCGCGCATCGGGCGTCTTTGCCGAGCGCTATGACAATTTCATCGGCGGCGAATGGGTCGCACCGCGAGGCGGCGAGTATTTCGAGAATCTCTCGCCGGTGGACGGGGCTCGGCTGAACGAGATCGCCCGGTCGCGCGAGGCGGATGTCGAGCGCGCTCTGGATGCGGCGCACAAGGCAAAGGACGCATGGGGCCGGACCAGCCCCGCCGACCGGGCGCGCGTGCTGAACCGCGTGGCCGATGCGATGGAGGCCAACCTGGAACTGCTGGCCAAGGCCGAAAGCTGGGACAACGGCAAGCCGATCCGCGAATGCATGGCCGCCGACCTGCCTCTCGCCATCGACCATTTCCGCTATTTTGCGGGAGCAATCCGCGCGCAGGAGGGCCGCCTGTCGCAGATCGATGACGATACCGTCGCCTATCACTTCCACGAGCCGCTGGGCGTGGTCGGGCAGATCATCCCGTGGAACTTCCCGATCCTGATGGCGGCGTGGAAGATCGCCCCCGCGCTGGCGGCAGGCAATTGCATCGTGCTCAAGCCAGCGGAGCAGACGCCCGCCTCGATCATGGTGCTGGCCGGGATCATCGGCGACCTGCTGCCGGCGGGCGTGCTGAACATCGTCAACGGCTATGGGCAAGAGGCCGGCAAGGCGCTCGCCACCTCGCCGCGCATCGCCAAGATCGCGTTTACCGGCGCCACCTCGACCGGGCGCCAGATCATGCGATACGCGACCGAGAACCTGATCCCCGTCACGCTGGAACTGGGCGGCAAATCGCCCAACATCTTCTTCGCGGACATTGCCGACGAGGACGACGAATTCTTCGACAAGGCGGTGGAGGGGGCGCTGATGTTCGCGCTGAACCAGGGAGAGGTGTGCACCTGCCCCAGCCGCGCTCTCGTGCACGAAAGCGTCTATGACCGGCTGATGGAACGCGCGACCCAGCGTCTGAAGGCGATCCGGCAGGGAAATCCTTTGGACAGCCAGACGATGATCGGGGCGCAGGCTTCGCAGGAACAGCTCGACAAGATCCTGAACTATATCGAGATCGGGCGCGGCGAAGGGGCCGAGGTCGTCGCGGGCGGGGGCCGCGCGCTGACCGATACCACGCTGGCAGGCGGCTATTACGTCGCGCCCACGATCCTGCGCGGGACCAACGACATGCGCGTCTTTCAGGAGGAGATCTTTGGCCCCGTGCTGGCGGTGACGACCTTTCGCGACGACGAGGAAGCGATCCGCATCGCCAACGACACCGCCTATGGCCTTGGAGCCGGCGTGTGGAGCCGCGACATCAACCGCTGCTATCGCGCGGGGCGGGCGATCCAGGCGGGCCGCGTGTGGACCAATTGCTATAATCTGTACCCCGCCCACGCGGCATTCGGCGGTTACAAGCAATCCGGGATCGGGCGGGAAAATCACCTGATGATGCTGGCGCATTATCAGAACGTGAAGAACCTGCTGGTCAGCTATAGTCCCAAGGCGCTCGGGTTCTTTTGACCATGGCGGGGCATCCTCCTCAACCCTCTGGCGTATCCGGCCCGCACGACTGGCTGGCGGCGGCCGATCTGATCGACTGGTCGGCTGTGCCCCGGATCGATGTGGATACCGGCGATGCGCCTTTCTGCCGCTGGTTTCCGGACGGGCGGCTCAATACCTGCCACAACGCGCTCGACCGCCATGTTCAGGCGGGGCGGGGCGATGTCGCCGCGCTGATCTTCGACAGCGCCATGACCGGCGAGCGGCGGCGCTACAGCTATGCCGAATTGCGGGACGAGGTGGCGCGGGTCGCGGGCATGCTGCGCGGCATGGGCGTGGGGAAGGGCGACCGGGTGCTTATCTACATGCCGCTCGCCCCCGAAGCGGTCATGGCGATGCTGGCCTGCGCGCGGCTGGGCGCGGTGCATTCGGTGGTATTCGGCGGTTTCGCCGCTCCGGAACTGGCGAAACGGATCGTCGATGCGCAGCCAGTCATCATCGTCACCGCCAGCTGCGGGCTGGAACCGGCGCGGGTGGTGGAATATCTGCCGATCATTGCGCAGGCGCAGGCAATTGCCGGCAGCGCCGTGCCCCGGATCGTGCTGCGCCGCCCGCAACACGCGGTCACGCTCGATCCCGCGGGCGAACACGACTGGCATGCCAGCCTGAAGAACGCACAGCCCGCCGATCCCGTCGATGTCGCGGCGACCGATCCGCTCTATATCCTCTACACCAGCGGCACGACGGGCACGCCCAAGGGCGTGGTGCGCGACAATGGCGGACACGCGGTGGCTTTGGCGAAAAGCATGCAAACCGTCTATGGTGCGCGGGCGGGCGACGTTTTCTGGGCCGCGTCCGATATCGGCTGGGTCGTCGGCCACAGCTATATCGTCTATGCGCCGCTGCTGACCGGCTGCACCACCGTGCTTTACGAGGGCAAGCCCGTCGGTACGCCCGACGCCGGGGCATTCTGGCGCGTCGTTCGCGACTATGGCGTGAATATCTTGTTCACCGCGCCGACCGCGATCCGTGCGATCCGGCGCGAGGATCCCGAAGGCTCGCATATCGCGGCCGCCGACATGGAAGGCCTGCGCGCGCTGTTCCTGGCGGGCGAGCGAGCCGATCCCGACACGCTGCAATGGATCGAACGGCAACTCGGCGTGCCGGTGATCGACCACTGGTGGCAGACCGAGCTTGGCTGGCCCGCCATCGCCACCTGCCTTGGCCTTGGTGAGCGCGAGACGCGGCAGGGCAGCGCGGGGCGGCCCGTCCCGGGTTTCGATATCGCGGTGCTGGGCCCCGACGGCGCGCGCTTGCCTGCCGGGGAAAGCGGCGACGTTGCCATCGCGCTGCCGCTTCCGCCCGGATGCCTGACGACGCTGTGGGGCAATGATGCAGGCTTCGTGTCGACCTATCTTGCCGCGCATTCCGGCTATTACGCCACCGGCGACAACGGCTTCTTCGACGCGGACGGGTTCCTTCACATCATGGGGCGGAGCGACGACATCATCAATGTCGCGGGCCACCGCCTGTCGACCGGCGCGATGGAGCAGGTCGTCGCGGCACATCCCGACATCGCCGAATGCGCGGTTGTGGCCGCCGCCGATCCGCTCAAGGGGCATCGGCCCGTAGGCTTCTTCGTCCTGCGGGCCGGTGCCGAGCATGACGAGGCGGCCGTAGCGCGCGACATCGTCGCCCGCGTCCGCGCCGAGATCGGCCCCGTCGCAGCATTCCGTGAAGCCGTTGCCGTCCCCGGCCTGCCCAAGACAAGGTCGGGCAAGGTCCTGCGCGCAACCTTGCGCTGCATCGTCGACGGCCAGCCCTACACCCCCGCCGCCACCATCGAGGATCCCGCCATGCTGTCGCATGCCCGCGATGCGCTTATCCGCGCGGGCATCGCGCAGGCCCCACTCTCGCAGGAAGACTCCGCATGACCAAGCAAGCGACCACCGCGCAAAAGCTCTGGATGTACGAGAAGATGGTGACCAGCCGCCGTTTCGAGGAGGCGATCGCCCGCATCTATCTGGAAGGCAAGCAGCCGGTCTTCAACATGGCGAACGGGCCCATACCGGGGGAAATGCACCTGTCCGATGGGCAGGAACCCTGCGCGGTGGGCGTCTGCGTTCACCTGACCGCAGGCGACATCGTGACCGCCACCCACCGGCCCCACCACCAGGCGATTGCCAAGAATGTCGACCTTAAACGCATGGCGGCGGAAATCTTCGGCAAGAGCACGGGGCTGAGCGGCGGGCGGGGCGGTCACATGCATCTGTTCGATCCGGCGGTGAATTTTGCCTGTTCGGGCATCGTGGGGCAGGGACTTGGCCCGGCGGTGGGCGCCGCGCTCTCGCGCAAGATGCAGGGCAAGCCCGGCGTCGCGGTCGCCTATATCGGCGAAGGCGCGGTAAACCAGGGCGCCTTTCACGAGGCGCTGAACCTTGCCTCCGTCTGGACGCTACCCGTCGTCTTCGTGATCGAGGACAATGCGTGGGGCATCTCGGTATCCAAGGCAGCCTCTACCGCGGTGCCGCACAACCACGTGCGCGCCGACGCCTATGCGATGCCCGGCCACCGGGTGGAGAACAACGACACGCTGGCCATCTTCGCAGCCGCCGGCGAAGCGATAGAGCGTGCGCGCAGCGGCGGCGGTCCATCGCTGATCGAGATCGAGACATCCCGCCTTGCCGGGCATTTCATGGGCGATGCCGAGGCCTATCGGCCCGAGGGAGAAAAGGACGGGCTTGTCGCGAAAGACCCGATCCCCGCCTTCCGCCGCCATCTGCTCGAAAGCGAAGGGGTCGATGAGCAGGATCTCGTCCTGATCGAGGACCGCGCCCGCGACGCCGTGGACGAGGCCATCGCCTTCGCCCGCCAGAGTCCGGATCCCGATCCTGCCGACGCGCTGTCCGGCATGTTCGTCGAAACCGCCGGCAAGGGAGCGGACGCATGACGACCGAAATAAAGGAGAATGAACGCAAGCTGACCATCGCGCGCGCCATGGCCGAGGCGCTGGCGCAGGAGATGCGGATCGATCCGCGCGTCTTCGTGATGGGTGAGGATATTGGCGCGCTGGGCGGGGTATACGGCAATACGCGCGGCCTGATCGACGAATTCGGGGCAGAGCGCGTGCGCGACACGCCGATATCGGAAACCGCCTTCGTCGGCGCGGCGGTCGGCGCGGCGCAGGACGGCATGCGGCCGGTCGTGGAGCTGATGTTCGTCGATTTCTTTGGCGTGTGCTTCGACGCGATCTACAATCTGATGGCCAAGAACACCTATTTCTCGAACGGGTCGTTTCGCGTGCCGATGGTGCTGATGACCTCCACCGGCGGCGGCTACTCGGACGGCGGACAGCATTCGCAGTGCCTGTATGGCACCTTCGCGCATCTGCCGGGGATGAAGGTCGTCGCCCCCTCGAACGCCTATGACGCCAAGGGCCTGATGACCACCGCGCTGCGCGACGACAATCCCGTGGTCTATATGTATCACAAGGGGCTGCAGGGCATGGGCTGGCTCGGCACCGAACGGGGTGCGACCGTCCATGTGCCCTCCGATCCCTATGAGGTCGAGATCGGCAAGGCCGCCATCGCGCGCGAAGGCAGCGATCTGACCATCGTTTCCATCGGCATCGGCGTGCATCACGCGCTGAGAGCGGCCGCGCAACTGGAAACGGAAGGCGTCAGCGCAGAGGTCGTGGACCTGCGCTCGCTCGTCCCGTTGGACCGGGACGCGATCCGCGCCTCGGTCGCGAAGACGGGCCGGCTGATCGTGGTGGACGAGGATTACCGCAGCTTTGGCATGAGCGGCGAGATCATCGCCACCGTGGCGGAACACGATCCGGCGATGCTGAAGGCCGCGCCGATCCGCGTCGCCTTTCCGGATGTGCCGATACCGTTCGCGCGGGTGATGGAACGCCATTGCCTGCCCGATGCCGACAAGATCGTCGCGGCCTGGCGGACCATCCAGCCCGGCGCCCGCAGCTAGGAGAATACAGTGGCAACCGATGTCGTGATACCCACCGATCTGTGGGACGAGGACAGCGAGGCGGCGATCACCGCATGGCTCGTGTCCGATGGCGCGCAGGTGGCGAAGGGCCAGCTTGTCGCCGAGATCATGGTGGAGAAAGTCCAGCACGAGGTGCTTGCCCCGGCGGACGGAACCATCGCCATCGTCAGGCAGGCGGACGAGGTCGCCGCCAAGGGCGAGACGATTGCGCGGATCGGCTGACATGGCCTCCACCGATGCCCCGGCGCAGCCGCCCGCGATGACGGTGACGAAGCTTCGCGGCCCGCGCCGGATGATCGCCGACAAGATGGTCGCCAGCCTGCATGACGCGGCGCAGCTTACGCATCATGCTTCTGCGAATGCCTCGGCGCTGATGGCTGCCAAGCAGGCGCGCGACGAACGGGGAGACAGAACCTCGATCGAGGATCTGGCGATGTTCGCGGCGATCCGCACCCTTGCGGATCATCCGCAGATGAATGCGCGGCTGATCGACAACGAATTGCATTGCGGCCCCGCGGTCCATTTGTCGGTCGCCATTGCGCTTGCGTACGGGCTTCTGGTCGCGCCCGCCATTTTCGATGCGCAGGCGATGTCGCTGACTCAGCTGCGGGCGGCACGGCAGGACCTTACCCAGCGTGCGCGCACCAACCGCCTTAACGTGCGCGAGATGACGGGCGGGACGTTCACGATCAGCAATCTCGGGCTGACCCGGGTCGAGCATTTCACGCCCATTCTGAACACGCCGCAGGTCGCCATTCTTGGTCTGGGGAGCATGTTCGACAGGCCGGTTCGGACCGCCGACGGCAGGGTCGACCTTGCACCTCATATCGGCCTGTCATTGACCTTCGATCACCGCGCCATCGATGGAACGCCCGCCGCGCTCTTTCTGAGCGCGCTTTGCGATCGGCTGGAAAACATCGGCGCCATCGTGTGAAGGACATTCGCCATTTCGACCGCATCGCCGATGCGCTGGACGAGGAGGCGCGTCTGCTGGCCCTCGTGGCAGAGGGTGACAGCGATTTCGAAGCCATGCTGTGGACCGCCGGCCAATCGCTCGTCGCGCCCCGATCGATCGGGCGGCTGCCCGGTTTCGAGCGTGCGGCGAAGGAGAGTGCGCAGCGCGGCTGGCCGGTCGCGCTGCGCTCCTCGGGCGGGGGCATCGTTCCGCAGGGGCCGGGCATCCTCAACCTGTCCCTGGTGCATGTTCTGCGGGGCGAAGACGCGCGCGATCTGGCGAGTACGTACCGCGTCCTGACCGCGCCGATTTCCCGCGCCGCCTCGCATCTTGGCGCGGTTTCTGTCGGTCCGGTTGCGGGGAGTTTCTGCGACGGAAACTATAATGTCGTTCTCGATGGACGCAAACTGGCAGGCACTGCCCAGCGATGGACGCTGCGGCGGGACGGATCGGGCGATAGCGCGGTGCTTGCCCATGCCATCATCCTGTGTTCGGCTGAACTGGAAGACGCCTGTCGTGCCATCAATCGCCTTTGCGCCCTTTCGGGCGTCAGGCCGGGCGTCAGGCGCGATAGCCATGTCGCGGGCTTGCCGATGGATCGGGCGGCATTCGGCGCGATGATTATGCCATGGCTTGCCGAGATGGACCGGGATTACCGATCGCGCCTTGCATTATCCGTGTAATCCCGGCCGGTGACCAGCCCTCGCATGACGGCTCATGCGCTCGCCGCGGTGGACGCGATTGGGCCACATCCGCTAGCCTGCCGCCGGTCCACGCCGGGAGCCTTGCATGAAAACGATCGTCTACAGCACGCGCGCCTATGACCGCGAATTCCTGACCGCCGCCAATCAGGCGGCCGGGGCCCCGCACGAGCTCGCCTTCGTGGAGGCGCATCTGTCCGTGCCCACCGCGCGCATGGCTGAGGGATATGAAGCCGTCTGCGCCTTCGTGAACGACGATCTGGACGCGGAGGTGCTGACATCGCTGGCCGGATGCGGCGTGCGGCTGGTCGCGCTGCGCTGCGCGGGTTTCAATAATGTCGATTTGGACAAGGCCGGCGAACTGGGCATCGCCATCGCCCGCGTGCCCGCCTATTCCCCCGATGCGATTGCCGAGCACACGCTGGCCCTGATCCTGTCGCTCAACCGCCGGATCCACCGCGCCTACGCCCGCGTGCGCGAGGGCAATTTCGCGCTCGATGGGCTGCTGGGGTTCGATCTCAAGGGCAAGACCGCGGGGATCGTCGGGACGGGTCAGATCGGCATCAGGGTCGCGGCGATCTTGCGCGGGTTCGGGTGCAGGGTGATTGCCAGCGATCCGAACCCGGACGATGCGCTGACGGACGCGGGCGGGCGTTATGTGGAGTGGGGAGAGCTGCTGGCAACGTCCGACATCGTCTCGCTCCACTGCCCGCTGACGCCGCAGACTCATCATTTGATCGATGCGAAGGCCATCGCCGCGATGAAGCCGGGCGTGATCCTGATCAACACCAGCCGCGGGGCGGTGGTCGATGCAAAGGCGCTGATCGGCGGGCTGAAGAGCGGGCGGATCGGCCATGTCGGCCTCGACGTCTATGAAGAGGAAGGCGATCTGTTCTTCGACGATCTGTCGGGCAAGGTGTTGCAGGACGACGTATTCGCACGGCTGCTGACCTTTCCCAACGTGCTGATCACCGGCCATCAGGGCTTTTTCACGCGTGAGGCGATGGAGGCCATCGCACAGACCACCATCGCCAATATCGTGGCCTTCGAGGCGAATGGCGCTCCCGATCACGCGGTGACTGCGGATCTGAGGGGCTAGACAGCTTCCCTTGGACATGGCGGATTGACGGCCGGGCTTGCGCCATCGGGCGCGGGCAGGCAGTCACCGCCCGTTCGCAAAGGCCGGGCACGCCGCCGCGGGTCTGGCAAGGAGAGAGAAGAATGGCAGGACGGTTCTATGACCAGTGGAGCGTGGGCGACACGCTGACGCACGAGATCGGCCGCACGGTCACGGAAACGGATAATCTGCTGTTCACGACCATGACCCATAACCCCCAGCCCCTGCACCTCGACGCGGAAGCGGCAAAGCAGAGCGAGTTCGGCCAGATTCTGGTCAACGGGACCTTCACCTTTGCGCTGATGATCGGATTGTCGGTGGGAGATACCACGCTGGGCACGCTGGTCGCCAATCTCGGCTATGACAGGCTGACCATGCCGGCGCCGGTCTTTATCGGCGACACGCTTCGCGCGCGGACCGAAGTCGTCGAACTCAGGGATTCGCGGTCGCGGCCGGGGTGCGGCATCGTTACCTTCCGGCACGAGCTGTTCAACCAGCGCGATGAGATCGTATGCGAATGCCTGCGCATGGCCCTGCTCAAGGGATCGCAGGCGTAGCAGCGGCGGGCCGCGACTTCCCGCCAAACGGCGAGGGTCAGAGCCGGCCAGCCAGTCGCAGCACGGTTTCAGCGCGCGCGAGATAGGGCCGGTCGAGCATGCCGCCCTTGTAGCCGATGGCCCCGACGCCCGGATTGGCGGCGAACAGGTCGACGATCTCTTGCGCGGCGGCAATTTCCTCCTCGCTGGGGGTAAAAGCCTCGTTGATGATGTCGACCTGCGCGGGATGGATCGCCAGCATGCCGCGATAGCCTTGCGCGCGGACCTTTTCGGCGCGGTCGCGCAGCCCGTCGAGGTCGCGGAAATCGCCGTGGATCGTCTCGATCGGCAGCACGCCGGCACTGGCCGCGCCGATCAGGCACAGGCCTCGCGCAAGCTTGTAGGTGAAATCGTAATCGCCATCGGCATCGCGGTTGTTGCTGGCGCCCAGCGCATCGGCAAGGTCCTCCGCGCCCCATGTCATGCCGATCAGGCGCGGCGCGCCCGCGTAATCGCCGGTGGTGAACATCGCCTCGGCCGCTTCGGTGACGAGCGCGATCACCTTGGTCGAACCCTGCTCGATCCCGTTGGCCGCTTCCAACGCGGTGAGATAGTGGTCCAGCAATTCGACATCGTGCCGCCCGCGCGACTTGGGCAGCATGATCCCGCCGGGCCTGCCGGGCATCACGGCGGCAAGGTCTTCGGCGGCGAAGGGTCCGTCGACCGGATTGATCCGCACCCACAGGCGTTCGTGGCCGGTTTCGCGCGATTGCAGGAACTCGCGCACAATGGTCCGGGCGGCGGGTTTCTGGTCGATTGTGACTGCGTCTTCCAGGTCGAACAGCGCAATATCCGCGCTGCTGCCCGCGCATTTCTCCATCTTGCGTTCGCTGTCGCCGGGCGCGAACAGCCATGAGCGCATTGGAATGTCTTGGGGCATGGAACCTCTCTTCATCGTGTCCAGCGCAGTTTCGCAAGGACTCATGCGGGCTTACCCCTCCGACGCGGCAGATCAAGACCCCATACAGACTTGCGCGGCCGATGTTGGGATCGGTTCGTCATGAACTCCAGATCGGGCACGTTGACATCATACGTTCCAGACTAGTATCTACTGGCCAGTATAAAAGACACTTGAGGAAAGATGGCCGGGGCGCAGGCGCGCGGGATCGGGTTCTCGCACGGACTGTTCGTATAATCGAAATGCACAAGACCGGTGCGCGCCGATCGAGGCCCCGTCTATCTTCGGACCAATGGAAAGGACCAAGCGAATGAAAGTGGAAGGGCTTGCCGCCATCGTGACCGGGGGCGCATCCGGTCTTGGCGGGGCTACGGCCGCTCATCTGGCAGGGCTTGGCGCGAAAGTGACCATCTTCGACCTCAATACGGACGTCGGCGAAGCATATGCCGCCAAGATTGGCGGACGTTTCGCGCATGTCGACGTGACGGACGAGGCTGGCGTCTCGAAAGCGATCGAGGATGCCGAGGCGGTCAATGGCAAGGCCCGGATCCTCGTCAATTGCGCCGGCATCGCTCCGCCCAAGAAGGTGATCGACCGCGATGGCGCGCCGATCCCGCTGGCCGACTTTACCAAACTGGTGAACATCAACCTGATCGGCAGCTTCAACGTGTTGTCCAAGTTCGCCGCCCGCATCCACGATGCCGATTCGATCGGAGACGAGCGCGGCGTGGTGATCAGCACGTCGAGCGTCGCCGCCTATGAGGGGCAGATCGGTCAGGCGGCCTATGCGGCGTCGAAGGCGGGCGTCGCCGGGATGACTTTGCCGATTGCGCGCGAATTTGCGCGTTACGGCATTCGCGTGATGACGATTGCGCCGGGCCTATTTCTCACCCCCTTGCTGGAAGGACTGCCCCAGGAGGCGCAGGATTCGCTGGGCAAGCAGGTTCCGTTTCCGAACCGGCTCGGCAAACCGGACGAATATGCCATGCTGGTGGAATCGATCATCGCCAATCCGATGCTCAACGGCGAGACGATCCGGCTCGATGGCGCGATCCGGATGGCTCCGAAATAAGTCCCGCGGACAATGCCTGCTGGTGCGGTGCCCCGGAACGCGGTGACGAGCAGGGGATTGGATGACCAAGGGCAAATTGGCGACTGCACGGCGGACGCGACGATAATTTTGAGTAAGGAACCGACATATGAAAGCGCTAGTCCCGGTAAAGCGGGTGATCGATTACAATGTGAAGCCGCGTG
>NZ_CFETID010000032.1:0-28478 GCF_983967925.1 Croceicoccus sp.
CCGGGTCAATTCTCGATGGAAATCCCGGGTCAGCTCTCAGTGGAAATCAACATGCCCGCTCCATCAAGTACCAGATGACCGCCTCCAAGCTGCCGCTCGCACGCGAACTCGACAGCTTCGAGTTTACCGGCACACCGATCAACGAAGGGCTGGTCCGCGACCTTGCCACCGGCACCTTCCTCGCCAGCCAGCGCAATGTCGTGCTGGTCGGCGGCACGGGATCGGGAAAGACCCACCTCAGCATCGCCATCGCCCGCAACTGCATCCGCGGCGGTGCCAGGGTCCGGTTCTACAACACCACCGATCTGGTCAACCTGCTCGAACTGGAAACCCTTCAGGGCCGGACCGGCAAACTCGCCGAGCATCTCTCGCGGCTCGACCTGCTGATCCTTGACGAACTCGGCTATCTTCCGTTCGCGCGTACTGGCGGCCAGTTGCTGTTCCATCTCGTCAGCCGCCTCTACGAACGCACTTCGGTCATCGTCACCACCAACCTCGCCTTCGGCGAATGGCCGACCGTCTTCGGCGATGCGAAGATGACCACGGCACTGCTCGACCGGCTCACGCACCATTGCGACATCATCGAGACCGGCAACGATAGCTGGCGCTTCAAGAACCGCAGCTGAGCCTGCCCATCAGACGAAAAGAAGACGATTTACGCCTTAGCGGAACGTCTCCGGGCTACGCCCTGCGCCGTCCCGCTAAGGCGTGGGCGCGCATCAATCCCGTGGTCCCCTTTTGCACGCCGATCCCGGTCCCCGTTTGCGCGCCGATTGACACGGTAGCGAAGATAAATCGCGCGGGGCCGGCGCCCGCATCCTTCATCCGGCGCGCAAGTTCGCTGAGATACGTCATATCCCATGCCGCATTCCGGACGCCGTCGATGGCCTTCTCGCGGTTCGCTGAGCGCAGGGACTTCATCAGTCGCTTCTTCTCCGCATTGGGCGAGAAGTACATCGAGGCGAAGATCGCGGCAGGCCCGGCCAGAAAGAAGTCCGTCAGCATCCAGTCGAGCAGTGCCAGCGCGCGCTCTAACGGCTTCCTGTCGGAAAGTTCGAGCTCTGCAATCTTCAGCGCCACGATATAGTTGCGCTCCCACCGGTTGAGCGGCGCAGCCAGGTCATGACTGGTCAACGGGGCCGGGCTAAGCATCCCCAGCGTTTTTGTTCGGCCACGCGATATGTCGACCCAAGCGAGCGCCTGCGCGCTGTCGCTCGCGCGGAACCATGCCAGTTCACGGTTGGCCTCGGCGTTCCCCTCTTTGTGGACGAGCTCGTGAAACGCAATCGTAGGGTCGAAGTCGATACCCACGCACTGGCAATAGGCCATCAGGTCGGCAGCGAGCTGGCTTGTCTTATCGAGCGGATATCGTGCGCGGCCCTCGGCGATCGCGGCCATGCGGGAAATGAGGTTCCGGTCAGGAAGAACGATCGTTGTTTCTCCCGCCATCTTGGAGTATTCCATTACCATCAGGTCAAGCATTCCGCGCGCGGCAGGAATGTAGCCGGCGACAACCCCGCAGCTGTCCGTAAGATCCGACGCAATCTTAAGCACGTCTTCCACCGGGAAATCCGGCGGGAACCGAACAGCGAAAAAGCCATCTGAGTAGTCCATGATCAATCCGCACCTCTACCTAGCTAGTTTCCGAAGTTCCGGAGGACGCAACCGCTGCGCTGGACTGGGCTCGCAGGGGTCAAGGTGATCGGATTTCGCCTCCCGCTCCGGAAGCGTTCCGGTCGCAATCGGGTTAGCGACGCAGACCGGTGCGATCTCGATCGGTCTAGAGATGGGGCGCATAGATCTCGAGCAGAAGGCGGGTAAGCTGCTCGCCGCGTCCCGCAAGCAGCGCGATGTTGTCCTTCAACATAGGACTGAAATCCGTTGGATTGTTCATCACGTGATCGCGCGCGATCATGTCCGCCGGACGAAATGGCAGCTTGTCATCCTGCTGACCGAGATACGGAAGGAGGAAGCCGTCAATCGCGCGTTTGGTCGCCATGCGGTGCAGCAGATCGTAAATCTGCGTCTGGGTTCGCCTGTGGATGGTGTATATCGTCGCCAGCATTCGCGAACCCCACGCATATGACTTCGCACGGCTGTTTGTTGCTTTGAACAGGGTCGAGACTGCCTATGCACCAGAAGACGTTGTTCGTATGGTCCTGCAGCTTCCCTCTGGTGAGTTTGATAAAGCCCCATTTCGGGTTGGTAGACCAACAGACGCACGTATGGCGCCGAAATAGCCGCGTTTCGGGAGGAATAATTAACTTCTCAGACAAGGGGCGGCTCCCTTTCGGGAGCCACCCCTTTTGATTTAATTTCAAACAAGGCTGTCTTGTCAGCCGCCTTGCGCGATTGCCTGCCTCTGCTCAAACTCAACAAGCTGGTCGCGGGCATCAAGCATAGCCTTGCGGAAGCAGACCTTCTGGCGGTCGTCCATCGGACCGCGATTTACGCGCCCAACCGAACAAACGGTCCGGGCTGCTTCGCGCAGGTCGCTTTCCAATGCTGGCAATTGGCGTACATCGCCGGCACTGCGGTTGATCGTGGAAACGACGATTTCCTGCGTTTGGGGTTCAGCAAGGGCAGGGGTTGTCAGCAAGCCGCCACATAGGGCGACCGCAAGCGCGATCTTTCGCATTCATGTTCTCCTCTCACGGTTCTGACCCGCTAATGGGGCCTTATCCAATGTTCATATAGACCTTTTAGTGTCATTTGCCCGCGATAATTTTGCCTTTGACGGGATTTCGGGGGAGATTAGCCGCCGTAGCCTAAAGAATACTTTGCCTCGATCTCCGCAAGCTGTTGATTTGAGGCAGAAATAGAATTGGCTATAAAAACCTGCTTCTTTCCAGAGGGATGGAAGAAACGGTCGTTCGGTCACACGCCTTGACGGCGCCGTGCCGGATCTCACTGTCCACTTGCGAGATCGATCGGGCATTGGCAAAATCATCGTCGGCTAGCTTGACGCGCACGATCTTCACCTCACTCTCATTCGCGAGTGCAGGGGCGGTCGTGACCAGTTCGGTGGGCGGCTCGAACCTCCAAGAACCCACAGCGTTAAGTTCCTGCTTCACGTGATCGAGCGTGCCGGGCTGGCAGGCTTCGCTACCCACTGGACGAGCGGAAGCTCACCAGCGGCGGATAGCGCTTTTTTGATAGCTGCCATGAATGCCGCGGACGATCGCGGCCGCCTTTGATCGATCCAGTTGCACCGAATTTGGGATCTGTTTCGTTGACCAACGGCGCGAAAGGATCTGGCCGCAAACCATGAATTCTGACTCCCCCTCGCGGTGTCCAATCGCAGCCCGGCTCTCTTCGCACCCGTCAACACCCACATGAGGGCATCGTCGGAAAGTCCGCGAATGCCGCCGCCACCAACCGACTTTTGTGGGCCTTAAAACCAACGCTTCTGATCGGGAGTTTCGTCATCGCTCCTATCGAAGCCGCAGCTGGTATCAAGCTCGTCGAAATCATCAAGTCGAACAACAGGAAAAGGCTTGCGACGCTCGTCGATCGCAACCTTATGGCGGGAGAGCGTCGCCTCGCCTGCAGTCCGCCCATCCACACGCGAGGCGGCCCGTATCGGCAATACCACGGTCTTTATCTCCGCGAAGGCGAAGCCGGCAGCGATGCTTGTCTGCTTTGGCTGGCCAAAGCATCTGCCGCGTGCCAGCAGCCTGGCGCGGCTCATCTAGGACGGCCGCCAGTCCTCGCCCCCGCGCCTACACCAGCTGGGGCAGCAGCCGGGCATATTTGCTCACGTCCTCGATCTTGCCTGTACTTACACGCGACCAGCCGGTCCATTCGCCATAGGCGCCGCGGATCAGGACACCGTTCTCCTTCATGGCGGCCTGCAGCGCATCGGCGTCGGGCACCTTCACGAACACGAAGTTCGTTTCGGACGGCAGGGCCGACAAGCCTGCACTCTCGACCGCGGACATGATGATCTGCTTCGCGGATAAGACCTGGGCCTTGGAATAGGCCTTGAAACTCTCGTCCTCGAAAGAGGCGATTGCTGCGGCAAGACCTGCAGTATTTCCGCCAAAGCTCATCAGATAGCCCTGCAGCGTCTTGACCGTGTCGGGATGCGCCAGCGCATAGCCGACGCGCAGGCCGGCCATCCCATAGATCTTGGAAAAGGCGCGGCAAACGATCAGGTTCGGGTGATCGTTGACCATGTCTGATACCGAGTAGAAAGCGGGATCGCTGGTCAGCTCGTTATAGGCCTCGTCCACCAGGACCGGGATGTCGGCGGGCACGCTGCGGATGAAATCGCGCAGCGGCTCGCCCCCCACGGCCATCCCAGTGGGATTGTTGGGATTGCAGATCTGGATCATGCCCACGTCGGGTCCGATCGCCGCCGCCATCGCGGCAAGATCGACACCCATGTCCTCGCCCAGCGGCACGCGCTTTACGCGTGCGCCCTTGCGTTCGGCATAGAGAACGGTGGTATCCCAGAACAGATCGGGGCACAGGACCGCCTTGCCATCGGGAATGGCCAGCGCCGCCGCGCAGAGCACCTCGGTCGATCCCGACGCGACGATCACATTGGCCGGTTCCAGCGCATAATGGCCGGCGATCATCTCGGTCAGCAGTTTCACGCCGCCATCCGCGTAATAGCAGCCGTTCTTCGCCTCGTCATAGATCGCCTTGATCGCGCTGGGCGCCGGACCATACGGATTTTCATTCCGCGAAAGCAGCGCCATGCCAGCGGGCGGGCCGAACGGCGAAGTCGATCCGGGCGTCATCTTCTGCCCCATCACCGATTGCGCCAGCGCATTGCCGGTCATGAGAGCCGCGCTGCCCATCGAGGCGCCGCCGATCAATCCGCGTCGTGAAAAGCCCATGGAATATCCTCCTGAAGTTGAATGAGATACTGGATGGTCAGGCAACAAGCCCGTTCCGGATCATCAGCGCGCCGATGAACAGCAGGTAGATGCCGAAGATGCGCTGCATCAGCTTTGCGCTGAGCAGGTGGGCGGCCGCCACGCCCCACGGCGCGGAAATCGCCGACATGGTGACGATCGAGATGGCAGCGATCAGATTGACATAGCCCACCGATCCGACCGGCAGTCCCGAGGCGCCGAGTCCTATAATGGCGTAGCCGATGGCCGAAGGCAGGGCGATGATCACTCCGATACCCGATGCCGTGCCGATCGCGCGGTGGATGGAACGGCCATAGAGCGTCATCACGATGATCGCGACGGTCCCGCCCCCGATGCCGAGCAGCGATGACGAAGCGCCCAGTCCGGTCGCGATGGCGACGCGCCCGCCGCCGTTCGGGATGTCGTTGCCCAGCTTCACCGACTTCAGCACCGGATAGAGGAAATGAACCGCCATGATCAGCACGCCCGCCCCGAAGATGATGGCCAGCACCGAGCTGGTCACCAGTGATGCCAGCGCAACCCCGCTGATCGATCCGACGACAATGAAGGGCGCCCATGATTTCAGCAATTCGACATCCACCGCGCCGCGCCGGGCATGCGCCTGCACCGATCGCAGCGATGTCACCACGATGGTCGCGAGCGAGGTGCCGATGGCGACATGCGCCAGTTCTTCCTTCGATCCGCCCAACAGGGGCAGCATCACGAACAGCGCGGGGACGACGACGAAGCCGCCGCCGATGCCGAACAATCCCGCGGCCAGTCCGGCAAGCAGGCCCGCTCCTAGCATCAGGGCGATGATCGGCGCCCAGTCCCAGATGAACTCCATCAAGCAATATCCTTTATCATCCGGACAATCGGAACGCTTCCGTCAAGCTGTCTCGAAAGCTCGCGGTAGCCGCAGGCGCGGTACAGCGGTTCGCCGCCGACGGTCGCGAACAGAAGGACTTGCGAAAAGCCTTCGGAACGAGCCGCCGCCTCGCTGCTTTCGAGGATCATCCGACCTATCCCCAGTCGGGTCAGGTCAGGATGGGTATACATGGCGCGCACCCTTGCCGGTTCGCTAGCGGGGTCGAGCAGGCGTAGGTCGCGCCGATCGGCCGTGTCGCCGCCGTAATCGGTCGCACGGCGGCTCCACCCGCCGCAGCCCGCAAGGCGGTTGCCGATGGCGGCCACGAAATAGGTTCGGTCCTCGATCAGCTGGGTATCCAGCGTCATGAAACGATGGCTCTCGGCCACCTGCTGCGCCGACAGCATGCGCGCCAGCAAGGTCTGGGTGGACAGGCGGATCAGTTCGCGAAGCTGGTCCGCATCCTTCGGCGCCGCCAGCCGAAGTCGCGGCCGCGTGAGCCGATCCTGTCCTGCTTTCATGATGCCGCCGTCAGCCATGCATGTAAAAGCCGGGCCGGGGCATGCACTGGCACCCCCGGCCACGGTAATCAGAAGCGCGCCCGGATGCGCGCGTAGTAATAGCCGCCCATCCAGTCGACGGTCGAACCCGAGTTGTAGACCCGGCCGCAGCAATATTCGAAATCCGCCTTGTCGGGATAATTGTCGAAGATGTTGCGCGCGCCCACCGACAGCGTGATCAGGTCGGTCAGGCTATAGCTTCCCTCCACGTCGAACATGATTTCCGACCCATAGGTCTGGTAGACGAGAGGCGCGTTGCTGCCGTCCGAGTTCGTCGACTTGCCAAAGTAATTGGCGCGGACGACAAGCCCGGCGGGACCGGCATCGTGGGAAACAGTAAGCACGCCCCGCCATTTCGGATCGAAATTGACGAAGTCGTACTGGTCCTCGTCGTTGAACAAGCCGTCGACCGGACCGTCGAACTTCGACTTGTTGTAATTGACCGCTGCGGTCACGCTGGTCCGCCCGGCGCTCCACATCGTGGTATAGCTTCCCACGATGTCCACGCCCTGGGTCACCGTGTCGAACGCGTTGGTGAAGTAGAACACGCCGCCGATGGATTCGGCGCCGACCACACCGGCATCGATCAGATTGCCGCGAAAGCCAAGGCAACCGTCCTGGATACCATCCGTCGCGGTGTCGCAATCGTCGACGACACTGATGGTCGAGATGGCGTTTAGACGATCCTGCAGCTCGATCCGGTAATAGTCGATCGAATAGGTGAAATTGCCCAGATCCCCGGTCAGCCCCAGCGTGTAGTTGGTGGATTCCTCCGGCCGGAGCGGGGTTGCGCCCAGCGCCTGTGCCACCGCGCTTCCCGCCGGAAAAAGCCCCGTCGCGACCGGGAAACCGTTCGGCAGGCGGGTCGACACATTCGTCGTTCCCTGCTGGCCCGGCGTGGGAGCCCGGAAGCCGGTGCCGTACGATCCGCGCACTGCAAACCCGTCGATGAACTCATAACGGCCCGCCACCTTGTAGATCAGCTCGGTGCCGAAGTCGGAATAGTCCTCGTACCGAAGCGCGCCCTGCAGGAACAAGTTCTCGGTAACGTCGGCGCTGAGATCGCCATAGAGGGCGAAGCTATGGCGGTCGTAGGTGCCCGAAAAATCGGGCGAATAGCCCGGAAAGCCGTTCGAACCGACCCCTACGACGGTATAGACCGGATCGTCGCCGTCCGAACAGTCGAGGCCCGGGATCCCCGCACCCGTTGGCGTCGCCATGCCGTCGTCGGTACAGAAGCCCCATGGATCCGCGCTGCTGTAGGGACCTGCCGCATAAGATAGTGGCTCGCCTTCCACCAGTTCGTAGCCTTCCTCGAAATAGGTGCCGCCGAAACCGAAGCTGAGGTCTCCGGCAAGGCCGACGTCGAAGGCCATGACGAAGTCGGCCTGAAGCTGGAATTCGTCGTTGATCAGATCGCCCGGCTCGAAGCTGGTGGGTGAATCCGGGCCGAGCGAGGGGTTGATCGTGTTCGAGAGCGTGTAAGAAATCTCGTTCCGGCCATAGCGGGCCGACAGGTCATAGGAGAGCATATCGGACAGATCGCCGCGCATGCCGCCCACCATCGAATAGTCAGAGATCTCGCCCGTGAAGGAAGGCGTGAAGCCGCCGGGGAAGAACTCGAGCGGCGTCCAGATCGACCCGTCCTCGCGGCGGATGGGCTCGATCGTGCCGTTGCCGGGGTAGCGATAGAAGAAATTGCCGGTGCCGGTGCTCCAGCTATAGCTGCCGAAGCCGTAAAGCTCGGCTGCGTCCGACAATGTGTAGCCGGCATTCACGAAGGTCCGCACCGCCTCCAGCGAGGGGCGGCCCCAGGGCTGGACCGTGTCGATGCCTTCGACTGCCGCGGCAAATTCCTCGTTACCGGGCTGGGCGGCATATTGGTCAACGCAGAACCAGGGTTCGCAATATTGCTCGGCCCGATTGGTGCTGTCGGCATCGTAATATTCGGCCGAAAGATTGATGAAGCCATTATCGCCCAGCGGAAGACCGATATTGCCGGCAAAGCGATATTCGAAACCGTCGCCTTCGTAAAACTGCCCAGCCTCGGCTTCAAGCGAGATGCCGTCGCTCGCATCCTTCAGCAGGAAGTTGATCACCCCTGCAATGGCGTCGGAGCCGTATTGCGCGGCTGCGCCGTCGCGCAGAACCTGCACCGATTTCAGGGCGATCGTGGGGATGGTCGCGATGTCGGGACCTTGCGTGCCCGATCCGCCGATGGTGACCAGGGCGGCCCGGTGGCGGCGCTTCGAATTGACCAGCACAAGGGTCTTGTCGGTGGGCATGCCGCGCAAGGTTGCCGGACGTATGAAGCTGGAACCGTCGGAAATCGGCTGGCGCGAGAGAGTGTAGGAAGGAACGAGCGTCTTCAATACGTCATTGGTATCGGTATAGGAAACCGCTTCGAGATCGTCGGAAGAAAAAACGTCGATCGGAACCGGAGATTCGGCGACCGTGCGGTCCACCCCTCGCAACCCTGTGACGACGATGGCGCCATCCTCTTCGGATACTTCGTCGGCGGTTGGCGTAATCTGGGCCGTCGCAAGTGACGGAAAGAGCAGGCTTCCTGCAATTGCAAATGTCGATACAAACGAACGTCGCTTCATGGAGATCCCCTTGATTATGGATGATCTCCTCCCCCATTCTCCGTTCTATCGAAACGTATCGGTTCGTGGCGTATACGCCCCGTCACGACCGCGTCTTGTTATTCCCTGATGAATTTCTCCGAATATCTTCCCAGTCTGCCTCAAACAGAACAACTGGCGTAAATTTCTTCCCCAAGATGCCGATGTTGCAGTTTGATGACAAGACGAGAAACACAAATGTTGATATTTAAATTACAGCGATGAGGTCGGCGTGCTTCCGCAAACCGGGATAAGCGAGGGCGCCGAATTCCCCGATCGCCGGAAGTGACGGATATTCAAGTTAAACCCGGCTGTGACTGACGCCCTCGCCTGCGATGTGAGGGAGGGCCCTTTGTCGGCGTTCGCAATGAAGCAGCATAGCGCGACATCGCATCAGCATTTTCTTTGGCGGTATCGTCTTTCCGCAATGCCTTCGGTTCTGGCGGTTTGCTGGACGGCAAAGGCCTCGGGCCAGGCGTTGATTCTCAATGACGCGCAGCGACGTGCACCGGTCGAGGCGGTCGAACGTAATGCGACATGCCGCGGGTCGCCTGTTCGGCTGGTATGACACGCCCCTCAATCATGGCCCCCCATCTCGAAATGACTTCGATTGCCGACTTAGCAGCGGTCCGACCCTGCGAATTTATGTTTGCTTTCGCGCGAACGAAGATCGGCCTTTTATGACCGAAACCGGGCGCGTAGCTGACATGCTAACTCATCTTGCGGAATGACCGCTATCCGCGTTTCACTCCCTAAAACCTGATGGGGTGGACGCCCCCCGACGGCATCTATGTGCCAAAGTGGAGGTGTTGAAACATCACTGAGGGAGGCGTCCGTGTCGGAAGTTACCACAATCGGTCTGGATATCGCCAAGAACGTTTTTCATGCGCACGGTGCTGACGAACGCGGCACGATGATCTTCAGTCGCAAGCTGACGAGAAGCAAGCTGCTCGACTTCTTCGCCGGTCAGCCGGCGTGCATCGTGGCGCTCGAAGCCTGCGGCGGTGCGCATCACTGGGCACGCCAGCTGCAATCGATGGGGCACGAGGTGCGGCTGATCCCGCCGGCCTACGTAAAGCCGTTCGTCAAATTATGGTCACCTCGCCATAAGCGGACTAATCACGAGGTCTCCATAATGCGGAGGAACGCGGCCTGATCGGCGGATTTTCGCCGTTTTCGGATGGGCTTGCTTTGCATTATTTGGTGCCGAACCTCTGCGGGTCAATTGACCAACAGAGGACCCGCCAATGCTCGATAACCATCACGAACTTATTTCCGCACTCAATTCCTCGCTTCTCAGTCAGGGATACAGCCCGGTCGTGGTGAGGAATTACTGCACCTACGCATCTGGATTTCTCGATTATCTGGTACTGCGGGGCGTCCCGGTCGCAGACGTGATCGACGTGCAGGTAGAGCAATACCTGCGGCACGCGATCGTAAAGTTCGAAAAGGAGCGTGGTCGACGTCCCAGCGCACGCTGGTACAAGGTTCCGCGTTCCGGGATTCATGCGTTGTTGCGACTTGCTCACGGTCAATGGCCGCCAGCAATCGAGCCTATCTGCGCGGCCGATGTGGCCCGATTTGCAGTTTGCGACGAATACGAAATCTGGCTGCGTGAGGAACGCGGGTTGGCTCGCTCCAGCGTCGCAGCGCTGATGTGGGAAGCCCGGAACTTTCTTGCCTGGCAGATCGATTGCGGAAGCGGCGGCTTGGCGGGTCTGAGCATCGTTGACATAGACCGTTACATGGATCTGCGCGCGCCGAAACTGACGCGCGGCTCGCTGAAGTCTGTCGCGGAGCGGCTTCGCTCGCTGCTGCGATATCTCCACATCATGGGTTGCGTCACAACGGACCTATCAGGGCATGTGATTGCATCGTAAACTTAACCGTTGCGAGGCGAGCTGGGATGCAGGGTATCTGCGGCAGGTTATAGTCGAGCGATTTTTGCCCATTGGTCCATTGCAGCGGCGTGCAATTCGCGATGATGGCCGGAGGAGATGTCGTGACGGGGAATATGAAAGAGGTTTGCAATCGGATCGTGGATAGAGACGAAGCGCTGCAAATGTCGGGTCGATTTGAACCGCTTCATGATCCGCTCTCGTCGTCGGATCGGTTGATGGGAATTTTCCGCCCGATTGTTCAGGCCTTTGTGGGAACGATGCTCCACACCCGGCATGATCTCTCGCCTTGCCGCGTCATAGGATCGAAGCTTGTCGGTGATCATTACCCGTGGCGCCCGGCCCTGGCCCCTCAACAGCTTGCGCATCAGGCGCGTTGCCGCCTTGGCGTTGCGGCGACTTTGCACCAGAACATCGAGAACGAAACCATCCTGATTGACGGCGCGCCACAGCCAATGCTTTTTGCCACGGATCGAAATGACGACCTCGTCGAGATACCATTTGTCGCCGAACCGGCCGGACACCCGTCCGCGGATGTCGTTGGCGAAGGCGCGACCGAACTTCTCCGCCCATAGTCGGACCGTCTGATGTGAAACGATGATGCCACGGGCCGCCAGCATGTCCTCGACCATTCGCAAGCTCAGTGGGAAGCGGAAATAGAGCCACACAGCGTGGGCAATGATTTCGGCTGGAAAGCGATGGCGTCGGTAGAGGGGATCACGGTCTGTCATGCCCCAGCATCGCCCAACAAGCTCCAAATTCCGTTAAGTTTACGATGCCGTCGAAGGAGCTTCTGGAGGCCAAGAGCGAGATCCGTTGACCGCGGTCGCAGTTGCGGAGAACCGAGGAGGAGCAGGATCTACCAAAATACGATCACCGGGCTTTGGTTCTCGACCGAGTGATGCTTGCACCTCGCCCGGCGGATGCTCTTGATGGTCTCTTAAACCGTTGTTGTTTGCGGTCCGGATTTCTGTCTCATCTCGTGATAGCTTGTCGGCGACGGGGTTTCATCTCGCCGGAGATACTCGCTCTACGCCCTCTTTTTCCTTAACATCGTGGCGGAAGATCCTCACGATCTGCCGGCCGATATCCTCCGGGCTCATGCCGCCCTGGCGGTACCAGCTGCTGACATTGTTGAGCAATGTCAGCAGCAGCAGACGGTAGACGCCGCGGTCGAGCGCCGGGTCGAGCGGCAACCCCGGGATCAGCTCACGGAATATCGCTTCGAAGGCATCGCGCTTCGCCACCAGCCGCTCGCGTATTTCCGGCGGCGCGGAAGCGAAATCATTCATCAACGGCATGGTCAGAGAGTGCGGATCGAGCTGGATTTCCAGCATCGTGACGCAAGCCGCCTCGAGACGCTCCCACGGATCTGTCTTGCCCGCCATGGCCGTCGCTATCCGGTCCCCGGCCACCTGCAGCGCCATGTCGTGGATGCGAACGAACAAGGCTTCCTTGGACTTGATGTAGTGATAGAGCGAACCGCCCAGCAGGCCGACCTTCTCGCCGATATCGCGCACGGAGGTCGCCGCATAGCCCCTTTCGGCGAACAAGCCGGCGGCGGCCTCGAGGATTTCACAATGCCGCTCGCTCAACTCGCCGCCGACCATTGCGGCGGCAAGACTGTCACGCAGGGTAGAGACCCCACCTCCCGCGTCCTTCATTCTGGTTCTCGCTTCCCGTTTCACTTGTAGGCCGGCCGCGCGAAGCGCCGACCGACATCGTTTCACAAGCATTACCTCACCGGCATCATGCCGGTAAAGATTCAGCTTGCCAATTGTAACAATCGTTTGATACAGGATTGACAGCGTCAAGAGGAGGAGACCGGGTGAGCGACAATCTGCGCGAATCGATGGATTTCGACATCGTCATCGTCGGTGCCGGACCCGCCGGGCTTGCCGCCGCGATCCGCCTCAAACAGCTCGCCGATGAAAAGGGCGCGGATCTCTCCGTGGTCGTCGTGGAGAAGGGCTCCGAGGTCGGCGCGCATATCCTCTCTGGCGCGGTCATCGATCCCTCCGGCCTCGACCGGCTTCTGCCCGAATGGCGAAAGGATCCGGAACGCCCGCTGAAGACCGAGGTTTCCGACGACCGTTTCTATTTTCTCGGGCCGGCCGGCCATATCCGCCTTCCGAATGCCTTCATGCCGCCGCTGATGAGCAATCATGGCAATTTCATCGGCTCGCTCGGCAATGTCGCCCGCTATCTGGCGGCGCATGCGGAAGCCCTTGGCGTGGAGATCTATCCGGGCTTCGCCGCGACCGAAGTGCTCTACGACGAAAACGGCGCGGTCGCCGGCATCGCCACCGGCGACATGGGCATCGATCGCGACGGCAAGGCCAAGGACGACCATACGCCGGGCATGGAATTGCGGGCGAAATACACCCTCTTCGCCGAGGGCGCGCGCGGCAGCCTGACCAAGCAGCTTCTGGCCCGCTTCGATCTGATGGAGGGCCGCTCGCCGCAGAAATTCGGCATCGGCATCAAGGAACTCTGGCAGATCGACCCGCAGAAGTTCCGCCCCGGCCTCGTCCAGCATTCCTTCGGCTGGCCGCTCGACCTGAAGACGGGCGGCGGCTCCTTCCTCTATCACTTCGAAGACAATCTCGTGACCGTCGGCTTCGTGCTGCATCTCGATTACAAGAACCCCACGCTCTCTCCCTTCGAGGAATTCCAGCGTTTCAAGACCCACCCCCTGATCCGCGAAACCTTCGAGGGCGGCAAACGCATCGCCTATGGCGCCCGCGCCCTGACCGAGGGCGGCTGGCAGTCGGTGCCCAGGCTCGCCTTTCCGGGCGGCGCGCTGGTCGGCTGCGCTGCCGGCTTCATGAACGTGCCGCGCATCAAGGGCAGCCACAACGCCATCCATTCCGGCATCCAGGCGGCGGAGGCGGCCTTCGCCGCGCTGAAATTCGGCCGTGCTGCCGATGCGCTGGACGACTACGAAAACGGCTGGCGCGCCTCCGTCATCGGCCGCGACCTGAAGCCGGTGCGCAACGTCAAGCCGCTCTGGTCCCGCTTCGGCACGGCCCTCGGCGTCGCGCTGGGCGGCATCGACATGTGGCTGCAGACGCTGACCGGCCTCTCGCCCTTCGGCACGCTCAGGCACAGGAAGGCCGATTTCGAAAGCCTGAAACCGATCTCGGAGGTCACCCCGATCCGTTATCCCAAGCCGGACGGCGTCCTGACCTTCGACCGGCTGTCCTCCGTGTTCCTGTCGAACACGAACCACGTCGAGGATCAGCCGGTTCATTTGCGGCTCGCCGATCCGTCGATCCCGATCGGCCGCAACCTGCCGCTCTATGGCGAGCCCGCCCGGCTCTACTGTCCGGCCGGCGTCTACGAGGTGGTCCACGACGACGCGGAAAACCACGCCGAACCGCGCTTCGTCATCAACGCGCAGAACTGCGTTCACTGCAAGACCTGCGACATCAAGGATCCCGCGCAGAACATTACCTGGGTCCCGCCCGAAGGCGGCGGCGGACCGAACTATCCGAACATGTGACGCCCCCGTCATGAAAAGGAAGATCTGAATGAGCACGGCCTATATCGTCGATTACCTCAGAAGCCCGTTCACACCCGCCTATCGCGGCGCCCTCGCCGGCACCCGGCCGGACGACCTCGTCGCCGGCGTCATCAAGGCGCTTGTCGACCGGTCCGGCGTCGATCCGGCGGAAATCGAGGATGTGAACCTCGGCTGCGCCTTCCCCGAGGGCGAGCAGGGCCTGAACATCGCCCGCTGCGCGGCGCTGATCGCCGGCCTGCCGCAATCGGTCGGCGGCTCCACCGTCAACCGCTGGTGCGGCTCTTCCATGCAGGCGATCCAGATGGCCGCCGGCGCGATTGCCATGGGCGCCGGCGACGTCTTCGTGGCGGGCGGGGTCGAGAACATGAGCCGCGTGCCGATGATGGGCTTCAACCCCATGCCCAATCCCGGCTGGAGCGACGTGCAGCGCCTCGCCTTCCTCAACATGGGCCTGACGGCGGAAAACCTCGCCGACCGCTATTCGCTCTCGCGCGAGGAGCAGGACGCCTATTCGCTGGAAAGCCAGAAGAAGGCGCTCGCCGCCCGCGCCGACGGCAGGCTTGCGGCCGAGATCGCGCCGGTCGGCGACGTGACCGCCGATGGCTGCCCGCGCGAGACCGACGCGGCGAAGCTCGCCGGCCTCAAGACCGCCTTCAAGGCCGGTGGCTCGGTCACCGCCGGCAATTCCTCGCCGTTGACCGACGGTGCCTCGGCGACGCTGATTTGCTCCGAGGCCTTCGTCAACAGGCACGGCCTCAAGCCGCTCGCCCGGATCGCCGGCTACGCGGTCGCGGGTTGCGCGCCCGAGATCATGGGCATCGGCCCGGTCGAGGCGACTCGCAAGGCGCTTTCTCGCGCCGGTATCAGGAACACGGATCTCGACGTCATCGAGATGAACGAGGCCTTCGCTTCGCAGGTTCTCGCCTGCTGCCGCGACCTCGACATCGATCCCAAAAGCCTCAACCGCGACGGCGGCGCGATCGCGCTCGGCCATCCGCTCGGCGCCACCGGCGCCCGCCTCGTCGGCAAGGCATCCACCCTGCTGAAACGTGATGGTGGCCGCTACGGCCTCGCCACCCAATGCATCGGCGGCGGTCAAGGCATCGCCATGGTCGTGGAGGCCGCGTGAGATGACGAAGATCACCAAGGCCGGCGTCATCGGCGCCGGTGTCATGGGTTCCGGCATCGCCGCCCATCTCGCCAATGCCGGCATCGAGGTCGTGCTGCTCGACATCGAAAAGAAATTCGCCGACGGCGGCGTCGCCCGCCAGCTGAAGGCGAACGGCTTCATGGACAAGAGCTTTGCCGGCCGCATCACCACCGGATCGACCGGCGACGATATGGGCCTGCTCGCCGACGCCGACTGGATCGTCGAGGCCGTCGCCGAACGGCTGGAGATCAAGCAGGCCCTCTACAAGGCGATCGACGCGGTGCGCAAACCCGGTTCGATCGTCTCCTCCAACACCTCGACCATCCCGCTCGCCGCGTTGACGGACGGCCTGCCGGAAAGCTTCGCCGCCGATTTCCTCATCACCCACTTCTTCAATCCGCCGCGCATCATGCGGCTTCTGGAACTTGTCTCCGGCCCGAAGACCCGGCCGGACGTGACCGCGAAAATCCATGACTTCGCCGATCGCGGCCTCGGCAAGACGGTCGTCGTCTGCAAGGACACGCCCGGCTTCATCGGCAACCGCATCGGCAATTACTGGATGGTCGTCGCCCAGAACGAGGCGATCGCCATGGGCCTCGACGTCGAGGAAGCCGATGCCATCATCGGCAAGCCTTTCGGCATTCCCTCGACCGGAATCTTCGGCCTGCTCGATCTCGTCGGCATCGACCTGATGCCGACCATCCTGCGCAGCCTGCAGAACGCCCTGCCGAAGACCGACGCGATCCACGACTATGACGCCGAGCCGGCGCTGATCGCGAAAATGATCGCGGAAAACCGTCTCGGCCGAAAGAGCGGCGCCGGTTTCGTCCGTCTTTCGGCCGACCGCAAGACCCGCGACATCACCGACCTTAAGACCGGCGACTACCGGCCGATGAAGAAGGTCGCCTCCGAAAGCCTGGATGCCGCGAAGGGCGATGCGCGCGCCTTGATGGAACATCCCGGCCCCGGCGGATGCTACGCCTCCGTCGTCATGGAAAAATCGCTGGCCTATGCCGCCGCCCTCGTTCCGGAAATCGCCGATCGCCCCGACGCGGTGGATGACGCCATGCGCACCGGCTATGGCTGGAAGCAGGGACCGTTCGAACTGATCGACCGCCTCGGCGCCGGCTGGCTGGTGGACCGGCTCGAGGCGCGCGGTCTCACTGTTCCCGCCTATCTGGCGCTCGCCGCCGCAAAGGGCGGATTCTACAGCGTCGTCGATGGCAGGCGGAGCTGCCTGTTGCCCGATGGCGCCGTTCGCCCGGTCATGCGCGGCGAGGGCGTCATCACCATCGCCGACGTGAAGCTTTCGAGCAAGCCGGTGGTCGACTATGGCTGCGCCGCGCTCTGGGATCTCGGCGACGGTGTCGCCTGCCTCGAGTTCCGCACCAAGATGAACACCTTCTCCGAAGCCCTGCTCGACGCGATCGATGCGGCGCTCGGTGAGGTCGGCAGGAGCTTCAAGGCACTGGTGATCGGTTCGGATTCGCCCGTCTACAGCGCCGGCGCGGATCTCCGGGTCTTCCTCGAAACCGTCGAGACCGGCGGTTCCGAAGCACTCGGCAAGTTCATCGACAAGGGGCACCGGACCTTCATGGCTGTCAAATACGCGCCCTTCCCGGTCGTCGGCGCTCCCTCCGGGCTCGCCTTCGGCGGCGGCTGCGAGATCCTGCTCCATTGCGACGCGATCCAGGCCCATGCCGAACTCTCGATCGGCCTCGTCGAAACCCGCATCGGCGTCGTGCCGGGCTGGGGCGGCTGCAAGGAAATGCTGGTCCGCCAATATGGGCTCGCCGGCGGCACCAAGGGACCGGTCGCGCCCGCGATCGCCACCTTCAACCTCATCGCCCCGGCTCAGGTCTCCGGCAGCGCCTTCGAGGCCCGCGGCCTCGGCTTCCTCAGGGCGACCGATGGTGTCACGATGAACCGTGACCGCCTTCTGGCCGACGCCAAAGAGAAAGCCCTGTCGCTGGTGGACGGCTACGTCGCGCCGGAACCGCCGCAATTACCGCTGTCCGGTCCGTCCGGCGCCTCGGCAATGCGCAACATCGTCGAGAGCGAAGCGCTCGCGGGCCGCGCCACCGCCCACGACAAGGTCGTCGGCGCGGCGCTGATCGATGTCTTGAGCGGCGGACCGAACGCCGACCCGTTGAAGCCGACGACCGAGGACGAGATCATCGCCCTCGAACGCCGGGCCTTCATTGCCCTCTTCGAGACGCCGGAAACCGTGGACCGGGTGAAGCACATGCTCACCACCGGCAAACCGCTGCGCAACTGATCGCCAAGGAAGAACAACGACATGGCATCCTACAATCCCCCGATCGACGACATCGCCTTCCTGCTGAACGACGTGCTGGATTTCGACGGCCAGATGCAGACGCTGCCGGGCTACGAGGAAGTGAGCGCCGAACTCGCCGTCTCTGTGCTCGAGGAAGGCGGCAAGTTTTGCGCCGGCGTGCTGGAACCCTTGAACCGCCCGGCCGACGAAGAAGGCTGCAAGCTCGAAAACGGCCTCGTCTCCACCCCGAAGGGCATCGCAGACGCCTACAAGGCCTTTGTCGAGGCCGGTTGGGCCGGGCTGTCCGGCGCGCCGGAATTCGGCGGCCAGGGCCTGCCGCGCGCAACCCAGATCCTGCTCGACGAGATGCTGTCTTCCGCCAATCTCTCCTTCGGCCTTTTCCCGGGCCTGACGCGCGGCGCCGTCGAGGCGATCGAGCATCACGCCAGCGACGAGTTGAAGGCGAAATACCTGCCGAAGATGATTTCCGGCGAATGGACCGGGGCCATGGCGCTGACGGAATCTTCCGCCGGCACCGATCTCGGTCTGCTCACGGCCCGCGCCGAGCCCGTCGGCGACGGCTCCTACAAGATCAAGGGCACCAAGATCTTCATCTCTTCCGGCGACCAGGATTTCGGCGGCAACATCATCCATCTGGTGCTCGCCCGCCTGCCCGACGCACCGAAGGGCGTTAAGGGCATTAGCCTGTTCCTCTCGCCGAAATTCCTCGTCGAAGACGACGGTTCCCTCGGCGCCCGCAACGGCATGTCGGTCGGCTCGCTCGAGCACAAGATGGGCATCCATGCCCAACCGACCTGCGTCATGAACTATGACGGCGCTATCGGCTGGCTCGTCGGCGAACCGGGCCGCGGCCTGAATGCGATGTTCACGATGATGAATGCGGAACGCCTGTTCGTCGGCATTCAGGGTCTCGGCATCGCCGAAGCCGCCAATCAGAAGGCCGCCAGCTACGCCCGCGAACGCCTGCAGGGTCGTTCGCTCGACGGCAGCCGCGGACCCGTCCCGATCATCGAGCATCCCGACGTACGCAAGATGCTGCTGACCGGCCGTTCCTTCATCGACGCCGCCCGGGCGCTGGCGATCTGGACCGCCATGCAGATGGATATCGCCGCCCGCCATCCCGATCCCGCCGAACGCCGGCGCGCCGACGGTTTCGTCGCCCTGCTAACGCCGGTGGTCAAGGCAGCCTTCACCGATTTCGGCTTCGAGACCGCGGTGATTTCGCAACAGGTCTTCGGCGGCCACGGCTATATCCGCGAATGGGGCATGGAGCAGTTCGTGCGCGATGCCCGCATCACCCAGATCTACGAGGGCACCAACGGCGTCCAGGCCATGGATCTCGTCGGCCGCAAGCTGCCGATGGAAGGCGGGGAACTCGCCGGACGTTTCTTCGATCTGGTCAAGCAGGATCTGCAGGCGGCGTCACTCGTTCCCGCCACAGAGCGGATCGTCGCCGCCACCGCCTCGGCGCTCGACCGCCTCGAACGCACGACCGAGTTGCTGCTCGCCGGCAGCGGCGATCCGGCCGTGGCCGGCTCGGCCGCAACCGACTATCTTCGCCTCTTCGCGCTCACCGCCTTCGGCTGGATGTGGGCGAAGATGGCCGCCAGCGCCGCGGCGGCCGATACGCCGCCGAAGGTCCGCAAATGCGCCGTCGCCGATTTCTTCGCCGATCGCATGCTGCCGCAGACCCTCGGCCTCGAAACCGCGATCGCCAACGGAGCGACCTCGATCATTGCCCTGAACCAAGACCTTTTCTGATCCGTATACTCCAAGGGAGGAAGTAGCATGCTCGGAATGATGATGAACTCGCCGCTGCTGGTGTCGACCATCCTGCGCCACGCGGCGACCTATCACGGCACGACCGAAATCGTGTCGAAGACGGTCGAAGGACCGATCCACCGCTATACCTACGCCGATCTGTCGAAGCGCAGCCAGAAGCTCGCCAACGCGCTGAAGCGGCTCGGCCTCGAATTCGGCGACCGCGTCGGCACACTCGCCTGGAGCGGCTACCGCCATCTGGAACTCTACTACGGCGTCTCCGGTTCGGGCCTCGTCTGCCACACGATCAATCCGCGGCTCTTCCGCGAGCAGATCGGCTACATCATCGAGCATGCGGGCGACAGCGTGATCTTCGCCGATCTCACCTTCCTGCCGATCCTGGAGGCACTCGCCGACCGGCTCTCCGGCATGAAGGCGATCGTGATGATGACCGACGAGGCGCACATGCCGAAGTCGGAAGCCCTGCCGAACCTTGCCTGCTACGAGACCCTGATCGCCGGTGAGTCCGACGAATACGACTGGCCGGTATTCGACGAGAACACCGCCTCCGGCCTGTGCTACACCTCCGGCACGACCGGGGACCCGAAGGGCGTTCTCTACAGCCATCGCTCCAGCGTGCTCCACGCAATGTCGAGTTCGATGCCGGATGTGCTCGGCCTGTCGGCCAACGACGTGCTCTCGCCGATCGTGCCGATGTTCCATGTCAATGCCTGGGGCGTCCCCTTCTCCGGCCCGATGGCCGGCGCCAAGCTCGTCATGCCCGGTCCGAACCTCGACGGCGCCAGCCTGCATGCCCTGTTCGAAGCCGAAGGCGTCACCTGCACCGCCGGCGTTCCGACCGTCTGGCTCGGCCTGCTCGACTGGATGGACGCCCACGGCCAGCGCTTCACCAGCCTGAAGCGGGTGGCGATCGGCGGCTCGGCCTCACCGCCGATCATGATCAGCCGCTTCCACAACATGGGCGTCAAGGTCCGCCATGCCTGGGGTATGACCGAGACCAGCCCGATCGGCCTCGCCGCCTGCCTGATGCCGAAGCATCAGTCGCTCACGCCCGAACAGAGGCTGATGCTCGAGGCCAAGCAGGGCCGCCCGGTCTACGGCATGGAGTTCCGCGTCGACGGCGCCGACGGCAAGCCGATCACCCGAGACGGCAAGGCCTTCGGTGCGATGATGGTGCGCGGTCCGTGGGTCGCCGCCGGCTACTACAACACTTCGGAAAGTGCCGCACACGAAGTTCCCGGCTGGTTCAACACCGGCGACGTCGTCACCATGGACGAGGACGGCTTCGTCCAGATCGTCGACCGCACCAAGGACGTCGTCAAATCCGGCGGCGAATGGATCAGTTCGATCGAACTGGAGAACATCGCTCAGGCCCATCCGGCGGTGAAGGAGGCGGCGGTCGTCGCCAAGCCCGATGCGCGCTGGGGCGAGCGCCCGGTCCTCGTCGTCGTCCTGAAGCCCGGCGAGAGCTTCGGCCGCCACGAGATGGTCGAGCACTATACCGGCAGGATCTCCAAATGGAGCATCCCCGACGACGTGATCATCGTCGACGAACTGCCGCACACGGCGACCGGCAAGCTCCTGAAAACCGCGATCCGCGATATCGTGCTCAAGGAATATGCCAGCGTCACCCCCGACGACAGCATCATCGGCTAGGCGCGCCATGACGAACGATGTTCAGAGCCTTTACCTCGAGGACATTGCGGTCGGCCAGACCTTCGAAAGCGCTCCGCATGTCCTGACGGTCGAGGAAATCAAGGATTTCGCGGGCCGCTACGACCCGCAATTCTTCCATCTCGACGACGAGGCGGCGCGGGAGAGCCTGTTCGGCGGCCTCGCCGCCAGCGGCTGGCACACCGCCGCGACGACGATGCGCCTGCTGGTCGAAAGTGTGCCCTTCTTCGGCGGGCTGATCGGCGCCGGCGGCGAGATCTCCTGGCCACGCGCGACGCGACCGGGAGACGCCATCCGTCTGCGCAGCGAGGTCACAGCGGTCACGCCATCCCGCTCGCGCCCTGAGCGCGGCATGGTCAACATGCGTTGCGAGACGGTCAATCAGCACGACGAGGTGGTGCAGGTCTTCACGCCGAAGATCGTCGCATGGCGGCGAACCCTGCTTTGACGGACTCCACCAAAATCTGGAAGACAGCTCAGCGTCTCAGGTCAGTCTCTATACGCGGCTGCCCGCTTCGTGCATGATCTCGGTCTTTGCACAGACCTTGAAGCTGCAATCAACCACCCGCCTTACAGGTGCTAGAGCCCGTCCACTTTAATCCGGGTCATAGCCGCAGGCAGCGAAGTAATTTTCGCATTCTTGGGCGGTGAAGATGTTGACGATTTCGCCAACCGTGTTCCATAGACCTTCTATGGAGCGCTCGGCCTTTGCCCTGAGCATTGCCTTCAGCTTGGCAAAGGCGTTCTCGATTGATGGGATGGATGGCTCCTGCTCCCGGCGTCGCATTGCGCCATAGTCGGGAAGTCATCATCCCGTATAAGAGGAGCCATCCATGTCCGAGCTTGCCACAGTCGGTATCGATCTCGCAAAGAGCGTCTTTCAGATCCATGGTGTAGACGAGAGTGGACAAGTTCTCGTGCGCCGCCAGCTTCGCCGCGGCCAATTGCTCGCGTTTTTCCAGAAGCGTCCACGATGCCTGATCGGCATGGAGGCTTGCGCAGGTTCTCATGACTGGGGCCGCAGGCTTCAGGAGATGGGGCATGACGTTCGGCTGATGCCGCCGTCCTATGTGAAGCCTTACGTGAAGTAATGGTCAGGTGAAGATTACTTTACTAATCATCAGGTGACCATAATGCGAAGGAACGCACGCGGGCCGCCCAGTTGTCGGCCGTTCGCGCAAAATTCCTTCGCATTATTTCAGAGCGTGTCCAGCCAGGCGAGCAGGCTCGTATCGCGTTTCCACGATGAAGAGTGCGCCGTCGCCACCGGCACAGCGACCTGTTCCAACGCCTTTCGCTTTGTGTCCAGATTGGCCTTCGCGTAGTGATTGGTGGTGTCGAGGCTCACATGCCCAAGCCAACTGCGGATGACCGTGATGTCTACGCCCGCCGATACAAGGTGGACGGCGGTGGCGTGACGGAAGCTGTGCGGCGTTACGTGCTTCGTTTGCAGCGGCGGCATGGTCGCAGCCGCCGCCTTCACATAGGCGGCAAGCTTGAACCGGACGCCCGAGGCGCTGAGCGGCTCTCCGTAGCGGTTGACGAACAGCCGCTGGTCTTGTGCCCGTGGCTGCCGCTCAAGCAGCTTTTTCAACAACATCACGGTTTCCGGCCAAAGCGGGCAGAGACGCTCTTTTCGCCCCTTGCCCGTAAGCCGAACGCAACTCGGGCTATCGAACCGGATTGCCTCAGGGCACATATCGAGTGCTTCCTGTATTCGCGCCCCGCTGTTGTAGAGGAACGAGAGCAACGCATGGTCGCGCATGCCTTCGAGGGTTGACTGGTCTGGCTGGGCAAGAATCGCTGCCACTTCCAGCGGATCCAGATAGCAAGGCTCAGATACCGGCGCCCGCTTGATCGGGATGTTGAGGATTTCCACGCACTGCGCGATTAAGGCAGGATCCTTGGTCGCCACAAAGTTGAAGAAGCTGCGGATCGCAGCAAGCCGGCAGTTGCGGGTGCCGATCGTGCCGCCACGGTCGTGCTCGGCGTGCCTCAGGAACGCCGCGACTTGCGCGGCGGTCAGATCGGCGAGCGAGATTATAGCAACTTTCTTTTTCGCGCGGTCAGCGACAAACCGGAGGAACAGTCGCCAGGTGTCGCGGTAGGAGCGGACGGTGTTGACGGACGCATTGCGTTGCTCGACAAGCCATTCGTAAAAGAACGCGCGCATCAGTTCCGGGAACGGATTGGCTTTGCTCATGACCGCACCTCCCGTTCGAGATTGAGGCATGGCGCGCCCACGGCCCTGAACCGTTCGTTTGCGAGATGCAGCAGATCCTGCGTGACGGTGATGTAGACCAGAGTGGAGTTGATATCCCGATGGCCGAGGTAGGTCGCGAGGAACGGCAGCCGCTCCTGCGGGTTGATCCCCAGACGGTACCATTCAAGGATACGGTTCACGACCATCGAGTGCCGAAGATCATGAACGCGAGGCCCGAACTGCCCTTGCAGTGGTTTCAATCCGGCGCGACGTACGACGTCTGTGAGCAACCAGGTGATCATTTCGGGCGTGTAGCGGGATCTGCCCTGGACGTGCCAGAACAGAGCAGAGTGCGGGTCCTGCGATGCGCCGACCTGACGCCGTGCAGCGATGTAGGCCCGGAGTTCCATCATCACACTGTCAGGAAGTGGCAGAATTCGGGTCTTGAAGAACTTGGTCTGCCGAACCGTGATGGTGCCGTCACCGGGATTAACGTCACCAAGATCCAGCCTGGCCAACTCTCCCCGCCGCAGACCCGCACAGTAGGCCAGCAACAGCATGGTGTAGATGCTCAACGGACGAAGTGTTGCCCGCGGAGAGGGATACGAACGGGCAATGTCGAGCATGCGCCGTACGTCGACAGGAGAGTAGATATGAGGCGTTCGCCACTGCTTGCGGACCTCTTTTTGGGGTCTCGGATCCGGTCGACGCCGAGGAGCTTACGGATCGCACCGCCGCTGGATTTTGGCAAAGAGGCGCTCAAGGTTTTCGCGCTCATATGCATGGTTACGCGTGCCTTTCGTCGCCGCCCATCGATCGATCATGACGCGCAGCGGCTCGGTTTCCAGTTGCGGGTTCAGTTGCAGGAACCGGTCGAACTGCAAAAGCCGCACCGGTTGCGAAGTATATTTGTATCCCCTACGGCGCATCATGGCGACATGCTCGGCCATAACCTCGCCCAGCACACTACCGAACGGTTTGGGCTGGCGCAGTGTGGCAAGAGCCTGTTCTGGATTACACGATATCAACGCGCGCCAGATCGGCATGCTCTGCTTTATATGACATGCCTGACGCAGACCTTCGACAGGGTTGTGATCAATCGCACCGGTTGCCACGAGGTGGTCGAGGAACCGATCGATGATGCGAGTGCGATGCAGGAGCGTAGATGTCGCCCAGCGAGACGCTAATTCCCGTAGCCAAGCTTGCAGCGCTTGTTGATCGAGCAACCCGTGCCGTTCAACGGCATCCTGGAAGCTATGCAGGACCTGTTGATAGCAGGTGCGGCTTTTGAGATCGCGCAGATCAAGGCTCGCGACATAGCTGCCAATGCGCGTGCGATCGGAATCAGGCCAACGGGAGATCATGCCAGCACCTCCGTTCCTGGCACATCAAGAGCGACGGCCCTCAGATCCTCGGTGGCAAGCTTGAGGTAGGGGTCTGTCGACCCGGTCGAGCGATGTCCTAACAGATCGCCAATTACCTTTTTCGGAACTGCCGCGCGCAGTAACTCGGTCGCACGAGCGTGACGGAAGATGTGGGGGCCGCACTTGCCCAAGGGATTGACGCCGGCATCCCGGAGCCTCCGCCGAACCAGGCTGTATAGCTTGTCGAGCTTGCGATAGGGCGCACGCGTCCGGATGAAGATCTCCCTGGCATCGGTCGCGGGCCGTCCAGACCGCAGGTAAGCAAGGATCGCTTCGCCAACCGGCTCCATCAAAGGAAGGAGCGTATAGGCTTGCGTTTTGCTGTGACGGACACGAACGACTTCGGCCCGCCAGTCTATGTCTTCGATCCGCATGTTACGGACTTCGCTTGCACGGAGCCCGTAGGTGGCGAGGAGTTGTAATATCGCATGGTCCCGCAAACCGGCAGTCGTCGTGTCCATGCTCGTGCTTGCCAGAACCGCGGTGATCTGGCGTCACCTCAAGGTTTGTGCGCCAGACAACGATTTGACGGACATAATAAGAACATGGGCTATGCTACGAGTTTGAGGCGGGCCATGGGATCGTTGAGTGCGCGGAACTCGCCGGGGGAGAGCCGGTTTGCCCGCTGCCAGAGATAGTCACCCGTCAAGCCGATATGCGCCCAGCCCATTGGGGAAAGGTGGGCGAGGAGCGCATCTTCGAAAGTGCCGCCGGATGCTCTGAGATGCCGGGCGGCCCTGTCCATATAGAGCGTGTTCCAATAGGATATCGCTGCGATCAGCAGGTTGAGGCCCGATGCCCGATATTCCTGATTTTCAATCGAGCGATCGGTGAACCGCCCCTGCCGGTTAGTGTAGATCGCGGCGGCGAGGGTATGACGGGCTTCGCCCTTGTTGAGACCGGCCTGGCAGGCCCGACGCAGGTCGGGCTGCTCGAGCCAGTCGAGCGTGAACAGCGTGCGTTCGATCCGGCCGAGTTCGGCCAGCGCAAAATCCAGTCTGTTCTGGCGCTTGTAGGCGGCGAGCTTGCGCAGGATCGCGGAGGGCGCGACGGCTTCCTCCTTGATGGAGGCGACGATCCTGACGATATCGTCCCAATCGGCTTCGATCGCGGCGGTCTTGATCGTGCGTCCCATGAGGCCTTCGATGCCCTTGTAGGTTGAGGGCGCGGCGATCGAGCCGAGTTTCCGGTCGGCGATGTCGCGCAGACGGGGTACGAAGCGGAAGCCGAGAAGATGGCAGAGGGCAAAGACGTGATCGGTCGCCCCGCCGGTGTCGGTGTAATGTTCATGCAGCGGCAGCGCGCCAGCGCCGAGCATGAGGCCGTCGAGCACATAAGGCGCCTCGCCGGCGGTTGCCGACATGATCCGCGATCCGAACGAGGCAAAATGATCGGACAGGTGGGAGTAGATCTTCAGGCCCGGTTCGCCGCCATATTTTGCATTTATGTCGGCTGCCGCCGATCGGCTGCGACCCGAGCGGAAGAATTGCCCATCGGAGGATGAGCTGGTGCCGGCGCCCCAATGGCGCGTGAACGGCAGATCATGGTGCGCAGCAACGATCATGCCGAGCGCGGCCTGATAGTTTTCGGGCGATAGATACCAGTTGTGCGTCCAGGCGAGCTGGGCGTAGCTCACACCGTCGCTAGCATTGGCCATCCGCTCCAGGCCCAGATTCGATCCATCGGCCAGAATGGCGGCAAGGATCGCATGCGGGTTGTCATGCTCCTTGCCGGAACGGAGATCGCGAAACGCGCTCAGGAACCCGGTGCGCTCGGCCACCTCGACCAGGAGTTCGGTGATCCGCACGCGCGGAAGCAAGGCGTCAAGCCTGCGATCGAGAGCTTCCGCCTCGGGCGGTGTGATCGCCGGCATAGGTTGCAACTTGAGCCGGTCGCGTTCAAGCGACACGCCCGCGAGCCTGTTTGCCTTGAGCTGCTTGGCGAAACGACGCAGCCGCCAGTCCAGCGTCCTTGCCCGCTCCTCCATATAGGCGGCCCCATCGGTCTGGAATGGCAGGGTGTCGGCCACCTTCCCGGCCTCGCGCCGGCTCAGCAGATAGGTGTCGAAGCGGCGATAATTGCGGGTTCCTTCGACCCATATGTCACCGGCGCGCAGCCGATCGCGCAGCGTGGCCATGATAGCCGTCTCGTAACGCCGGCGATCGACCTGGCCGCCCTCGGTGATGAGGCGCTTCCACTGCCGGTTGGCGAATGGCAGGGGAACGCCCTCGGGCAGGTTGCGTGACTTGCGCGCATTGGAATCGCGGATGATGTCGATGGCCTTGACCAGTTGCGATCCGCTTCCCGATGCCTTGAACGTGAATGCGTCGAGGAAAGCGGGGCTGAACCGCCGCAACGTCGCATAGCGTCCCGTCGCCGCGACGAGGGCATCTTCTCCCGCCAGATCGGCCAGCGCATCGACCTGCGACTTGGCCACGACCAGTCTGTGCCAGCCTACCGCTGCGTCGATCAGTTCCAGCGGATCGCCACCATGTTCGACCGCTTCTCCAAGTGCGGCGATCGTCGCGCCGAACATTCGCATGAGTTCGCCAACCGAGCGGATGCTGTCCTGATAGCGCCGTTCTCGACCGCGCCGCGCGCGCGTAAACAGGCTTCCGACAAGCCGGTCGAACATTTGGATCGCGTTGTCGGCGAGCTTGGCATCGAGGTCGATGACCGCCGCGACGAGCGTCGCGCGGCGCCTGTTGAGGCTATAATCGGAGAGCAAAAAGGCTGGCGCCGCGCCCCCTTCGCGCATGAATTGGGCGAACCGGAAATCAGGGATTTTGGTGGCGATCGTCGGGTCAATGCCGATACCGCGCACATAGCGCAACCGTTCCAGAAGACCGTTGATATTCGCCGTCGTCGGCGCTTCCTCGAAATTGCGCAGCCAGGCGAGCGGCGTCATGCCGAAGTCGCTGTTGTTGACGATCAGATCGTCGATCCGCGTCAGTTCGGCATGGCCCAGGCTTTCGACGATAATCGCCGCCGCAGCTTTGCGCGCGCGTGCCCTGCCGGCGAGCCCCGCACGTTCGAGCGTGTCGGCCGAAGGCAGAATGAAGCGTTCCTGCTTCAATCCATCCATCAACGCGCGGATAATGGGTTCGCCCCGATCGGTCCGCTCGGCAGCTTTCGCGGCGAGATCGAGTGCGAGCGGTATATCGCCTCGCCGGAAGGCACGCAGCCCCAGATGGCGTGCCGCAATGTCAGCATGATCGTTGCGCGTCTGGGCGCGCTGACCATAGGCGGCGAAAGCATCCGCATCGACGACAATCTGAGCGGCGAGGTAGTGGATGATCGCATCGGGGACGTCGATGTCGGGCTGCAAGCCGAAACCGGGATATCGCATCAAGGCGATCTGTGTGGCGAGGCCGAGACGGTTCGCGGGCCGATAGCGCCGGCCGATCAGGTCGAGATCCTCAGAGGCGAGGGTATAGTGGCCGACGATCATGGTTTCGTCATGGGGCGCATCGAACAAACGCCGCCGTTCTTCCCCGGTCAGTAATCGGCGCCGCGCCATCCTGCCTCCATCGATTCGAGGACGGCAAGGTAGCGTCAATCTGGAGTATAGCCTAACCGGACGTCAGGATGCAGCGGCGGTTTCT
>NZ_CFETID010000033.1:0-24634 GCF_983967925.1 Croceicoccus sp.
ACCCCCACACCCCCAGTGTGATGCGCTACCAGGCTGCGCTACGTCCCGACCGGAGAGCGGCCCTATAGTCGGGCATTTCCGGCAGCGCAAGGCCAGTATCGACCATTGATGCGACTGTTTGCGCTTTCCCCGGCGCGGGCGGGCCGCGCAGCGCGGGTTTGCCACCTGTGCGCAATGCTGCTAACCGCCCCGCCATCGTCAGCGCGTGGTGCCACAGGGCTCTGCGCGCGATTCCCTATTTGCGAAAGCATCGGCACGTTTTTCATGACCAGCACACTTCTGTTTCTTGCCGCCGCACCCGCCAACGCCGGACCGCCCGTGTGGACCAATTTCGTCCTGCTGGGCGGCATGGCGCTGATCTTCTGGTTCTTGATCCTCGGCCCCCAGCGCAAGCGGATGAAAGAACATCAGGCCAAGGTCGCGGGCCTTAAAAAGGGCGACCGCGTCGTGACCGCGGGCGGCCTGATCGGCAAGGTGGTGAAGCTCGACGACGATTACGTCGACCTCGAACTGGCGCAGGGCGTCCGGGTCAAGGCCGTGCGCAGCACCATCGGCGACGTGATCCCCGCGGGCAGCGCCACTCCGGCGAACGACTGAGGCACCCAGGATGCTCGACTTTCCCGCGTGGAAGCGCGTCTGGCTTTGGGGCATCACCCTGCTGGGCGCGCTGCTGGCCGTTCCGTCGCTGGTGATGCTGTCGGGCGGCGCATGGCCCTCCAGCCTGCCCGATCCCGAAATCAACCTTGGCCTCGACCTTGCCGGCGGCAGCCACATCTTGCTCGAGGCAGAGACGGACGATGTGCGCGGCCTGCGTCTCACCTCGATGGAGGAAGAAGTCCGCAACGCGATGAGCGGGGCGGGCATCGACATCGGCGACATCAGCCGCGAGAATGGCCGCCTGTCCTTCATGCTGGAAGACGCCAGCGACGTCGACGCCGCGCGCGAGGAACTGCTCCCCATGATCGAGGGCGTGGGCCTCACGGGTCAGCAGGACTGGGAACTGACGGTCCTCGACGGGCAGCGCATGGTGCTGACCCCGACCGAGGCCGGTCTGACGCAGGCGGTCGAGAACGCGATGGACACCGCGACCGACGTGGTCCGCCGCCGCATCGACGAACTTGGCACGCGCGAGCCGACCATCATCCGGCAGGGCGACAACCGCATCGTGGTGCAGGTCCCCGGCCTGCAGGATCCCGAAGCGCTGAAAGAACTGCTGGGCCAGACCGCCAAGCTGGAATTCAAGCTTGTCGACACCGCCGCCCTGCCGCAGGACGTGGCGCAAGGCATCGCTCCTCCCGGCAGCCAGATCCTGCCCTTCGCGCCCGACGCCGCGCAGCAGGGCGCCATCGCGGTGCGCCGTCTGGGCGGCATCCAGGGCGACCAGCTGACCAATGCGCAGCAGGGCTATGACCAGAACGGCGCCGCCGTGGTCAACATCACCTTCAACCAGGAAGGCGGCCGCCGCTTTGCGCAGCTGACGACGCAGAACGTCAACCGCCCCTTCGCGATCATTCTCGACGGCGAGGTGCTGTCGGCCCCCAACATCAACGAGCCGATCCTGGGCGGTCAGGCGATGATCTCGGGCGGGTTCGATGTCGACAGCGCCAATAATCTCGCGATCTCGCTGCGTTCGGGCGCGCTGCCCGTCGATCTGGCGGTGGTCGAGGAGCGCACCGTCGGCCCCGACCTCGGCGCCGATTCGATCGAGCGCGGCGTGCTGGCGCTGATCATCGGCGGCACCGCGGTGCTGGTCTTCATGATCGTCACCTATGGCCGCTTCGGCCTCTACGCCAATGGCGCGCTGGTGCTGAACGTGCTGCTGATCCTGGGCATCATGGCGCTGCTGGGATCCACGCTGACCCTGCCGGGCATCGCCGGTTTCGTGCTGACCATCGGTACCGCGGTCGACGCCAACGTGCTGATCAACGAACGCATCCGCGAGGAACGCCGACGCGGCCGCCGCGTGGTGCAGGCGGTCGAGGTCGGCTACCGAGAGGCGCAGCGCGCGATCTTCGACGCCAATATCACCAATGTGATCGCGGGCGTGCTGCTGTTCCTGTTCGGCTCCGGCCCGATCCGCGGCTTTGCCATCGTTCTCATCATCGGTATCGTCACCTCGGTCTTCACCGCGGTCACGATGACGCGCATGTGGGTGGCAGGCTATCTGCGCCGCAAGCGCCCCGCCGACCTGCATATCTGAGGGAGGAGCCAATATGAAACTCCTGAAGCTCGTTCCCGACACGACCAACATTCACTTCCTGAAGTGGCGCGTGCCGTTCTACGTCGTTTCGGTCCTGCTGATGATCGCAAGCTGGGCGCTGGTCGCGACGCAGGGCCTCAACCTCGGCGTCGATTTCGTCGGCGGGCAGATGATCCGCGCGACTTTCACGCAAGAGGCCGAGGCCCCCGTCGCGGAACTGCGGCGCGAAATCGGCTCGCTCGGCTATGGCGAGCCCGTCATCCAGCGTTTCGGGCAGCCGAACGAGGTGTCGATCCGCATGCGTCTTCCCGAAACCGAGGAAGGCGCGACCGCGGCCAAGGACCTGGCCGACCGCATGACCAGCGCGATCACCGGCAACATGGAGCAGAACCATCCCGGCGTACGCATCGACGGCGTCGATTCGGTGTCGGGCAAGGTGTCGGGCGAATTGTTCGAAACCGGCATGATGGCGCTGCTTGGTGCGATGGTCATGATCTCGATCTATATCTGGATCCGCTTCGAATGGCAGTTCGGCGTCGGCGCGATGTTCGCGCTGCTGCATGACGTGTCGCTCACGCTGGGGCTGTTCGCGATCACGGGGCTGGAATTCGACCTCAATATCGTCGCCGCGATCCTTGCCATCATCGGCTATTCGCTGAACGACACGATCATCGTCTATGACCGCGTGCGCGAAAATCTGAAGAAATACCGCAAGATGCCGATGGCCGAACTGCTCGACCTTTCGGTGAACGAGACGCTGGCGCGCACGGTGATGACCTCGCTGACCACCTTGACGGTGCTGATGGTGCTGATGTTCGTGGGCCCTGCGATGACCTTCGGTTTCGCCGCCGCCATCGCGTTCGGCATCTTCGTGGGTACCTACAGCTCGATCTACATGGCGGCGCCGATCCTGATCTGGCTGCGGGTGAAATCCGACAGCTTCGTTCCGCGCGAGAACGAGGCGGACCGGCAGGAGCGACTGGCGCGCGGGCAGGTCTAGGCCGCCGCCTCGTGCGGGCAGGCCGGGGCGCGGGGATCGCTCCGCGGCCCGGCCACCCGCAGCGAACCACCAGCCGCAAGGGCGCCCGCTCCACCGATTATGGCGGAATTGGGGCGCCTCACCGCGAAATAACTTGCCTGCGCAAGATTATTAACCATTAGGATGGGCCTGTCGCGCGGCCCTGACGTTGAGACATGCGTTTTTCGGGGCTGTTGGCCTGCCGTGTGAAAACGGCGGGCAAGGGGCCGGGAACGAACGGCCGCTGTGCGTGTAAACGCGATCGTCGACGACAATCGTCGCGCGTCGCGGATCCTGTCCACAACGTGAGTTCTTGCCTTGCCGATTCCCGTTCGTGCCGATTTCGACCCCTGGATGCTGTTCCTCGGCCTGCTGACCTTCCTGATCGCGATCTGGTCCGCCTGGCGGCGGGAAGAGCATGCCGTGCCTGTTCAGCTCGGCGGGTGGATCACGCTGAAAGGCGGCCTGCGCATCGGCGGCTATCTGCCGCGCAATATCGCCGAATTGTCGCTGCTGACCGCGCTGGCCTATCTGGTCGCGGGTGCGGCGACCGGGCAGTTCTACACGCTGCTGATCCCGCTTGGTGCGTTCATGCTGGCGCTGTCCTTGCGCCAGACGATGGGCTGGCGGCTCAGCCTGCCGGGCATGGCATGGCTCAGCGTCGAGGCGCTGGCGATTGCCGTCAGCTGGTGGTGGCTGTGCCTGCTGGTGAACGAAGCGCCGCTGCCGCTGTGGAACGAGGCGGCGCTCTATCTCGCGATCACCGCTGCGCTGGCGCTGGGCTATCTCGGCTGGATCGAGCGCATCGCGCGCGAGGCATCGCTGACGCACAGCCACTGGCGCCTGCCCAATCGCGCGCCCCAGCCGGGCGAGCGTCCTGAGCGTCACTGGCGCTCGGTCGCCCGCGCCTACGCCAGCACAAAGGTTTACGAGCCGCGCGTGTCGGTGCACCTGCCGTGCTATGCCGAACCGCCGCATGTGGTGAAGGAGACGATGAACCGCCTCGCCGCGCAGGAATACACGAATTTCGAAGTCATCGTCATCGACAACAACACCAAGGACGAGGCGCTGTGGCGCCCGCTGGAAAGCCACGCCGCCGCGCTGAACAAGCGCCTCGGCCGCGAGGTGTTCCGCTTCTTCCACGTCGACCCGCTCCCCGGCGCGAAGGCGGGCGCACTCAACTGGGTGCTCGACGGGCGCATGGACCCGTCGGCCGAGATCGTGTCGGTGATCGACGCCGACTATCTGGCCGAACCCGATTTCCTCTCGCGCCTCGTGCCCTTCTTCCGCGACAAGTCGGTCGGCTATCTGCAGACCCCGCACGACTATCGCGATTACGAGGACAGCGCCTATCTGACCGGCTGCCACTGGGAATACATGCCCAACAACAAGGTCGATATGTGCGGCGTGTCGGAATATGGCGGCGCGTTCACGATCGGCACCATGTGCCTGCTGCGCGCCGATGCGCTGCGCCGCGTGGGCGGCTGGGCCGAATGGTGCCTGACCGAGGATTCCGAGGTGTCGGTCCGCCTGCGCGCCGCCGGCTATCGCGGCATGTATCTGGGCGAGACATTCGGCCGCGGCCTGATCCCCGACACGTTCGAGGATTACAAGAAGCAGCGATTCCGCTGGACGGCGGGCCCGGTGCAGCAGCTGCGCCGTCACTGGAAGCTGTTCCTGCCCGAACCCTATGCGCGGCCCATGCCTGGCTGGACCAAACTGCTGGAAGTGCTGCGCTGCTCCGCGCCGCTGCAGACGCTGGCGGGTATCGTGCTGGGCCTGATCGGCGTGACCGGCATCGCCATCGCCGTGCTGGCGGGTGCGATGGAGCCGGTCACGCTGGCTCCGATCGCCTGGCCGATGATCGCGCTGGGCCTCGGCACCGGTCTGGTGCGCAACTGGCACCGCTATCAGATCACCGGCTGTCACCGCGTGATCGACATGATCCGGGGCGAAATCGCGCGCGCGTCGCTCACCTATATCGTGCTGGTATCGGGTGTCGCGGGCCTGTCGAACAAGCCGCATGCATGGCGCCGCACGCCCAAGTTCGGCGCCAGCGGCGGCATCGTGTCGGCGCTGGCCTGCACGATCCCCGAAATGGTGCTGGCCGTCGTAACGCTCGCGATCGCGGGCTTCATGGCGGCATCGGCGGGCACGCTCGGCGTGGGCTTCGCGCTGCTGGTGGCGATGATCTACGGCTTTCTGGGCCTGCGCTTCCTGTGCGCGCCCTATATGGCGCTGCTGGCCCTGCGCAAGCCGCAGGCCGAGGCGGAAGGCGCCGGCCGGCAGCTCACCGCCTAGCCCAAAGGAAGCCTTAGAGCGCGCGCACCAGCAGCGCGGCAAGGGCGATCCACGCCGGTTCGCGCACCACGATCTGGCGCTGCCCCGCACCGGGCGGGAGCAGCGCCACCGTGTCGGCGGAAAAATCGATCAGTCGCCCGAACGCGAATCGCCCGCCGCTGCGGGGGACCAGCACGTCGCGGTTGATCGCGCGCGCACGCTCCTCCGCCGGCAGGTCGCGCAGCCACAGCCGGTCGCCCACCCGATATTCGCCGACCGCGCTTTCGACATCGAGCACTTGGACCGTACCGTCGCCCAGCATGGCCAGCGGCTCCAGTGCCTCACGCGGGGAGGGCAGGGGTTCCGCCCCCTCCGACGTCAGCCGCGCCACCACCATCGCGGCATCGCGCTGCTCGCTTGCCAGCAGCAGTTCGGGCGCGACGCCCAGCGCCCCGGCGATCCGGTTCAGCCAGTCGATCGACAGCGTGCGCATCCCCGTCTCCAGCCGCCCCACCGTCTGCGGCGTCGTGGGCGGGCTGCAGGCGGCGGCCAGATCTGCCAAAGTCATGCCCTTTTCCTTGCGGATCGTGCGAATGCGGTTAATCACGGCGTGGTTCCTTTCGGGAAAATGCAGGAACCTATTCGGTTTTATTTTCCTACAAGGCAAGCGGTCCGCACATCCCCTGCACAGCAATCCAAGGGGACACTTCATGACCGAACAGCAGGATACCGGGCAGCATGATAACGGACACCAGGGACCGGGCGAATACGTTACCCGCGAACTCACCAGCGAGGGGCCGCGCCGCATCTCGAAGGATTATCGCGGCGGCGCATCGAAACGCGCGCGCGCGGTTACGGTAAACCTCAAGGAATCGCCGCTCGGCTGGCTTTACGCGCATGGCCATCTGACCGAACCGCAGTACGAGGCGGGCGAAAGGCTGCGCGCCGATTGGGAACGCGCGCAGATCGCGCCGTCGATCACCATGCGCTGGGATCCGGTCCGGATCGGCGGCACCAATCCGGACCGCGGGCTCGATCCCTCCGAACGCCAGATCGCAGCCAAGTCGCGCTTCGACAAGGCGGTGAAGGCGGCGGGGCCGGGGCTGGCCGACATCCTCTGGCGCGTGGTCTGCGCGGGCGAGGCGGTCGGCATCGCGGAAAAGGCGATGGGCTGGCCCGCGCGCAGCGGCAAGCTGGTGCTGGGGCTGGCGCTCGACCGGGTGGCGGGGTTCTACCGCATCGGGTGAAGCCGCGCCGCGGGGCCGCTTGATCTTTGGGATGGGCCGTGCAAGCCTCGGTTTCAGTTGAAACCGTCCACGTCAAGCGAGTCCCCCTTTCATGAAGCCAGTTGCCTTGCACCGCCGCCAGTTCCTTGCCGGAACGGGCACCATCGCCCTTGCCTGTTCGCTGCCCGTCGCCGCCCGCGCGCAAAGCGCGGCCGGCGCGCAGCTGAACGCGGTGATGGACCGCGTGTTCTGGGGCGACATGCGGCTCAGCCCTGCGCAGATGACCGCACTGGGCATCGATACGGGCAAGAATGCGTGGGCCCGCCACCATCTGGGCGATTTCGGCCGCGCCGGGATAGAGGCCGAAGAAGCGCATGCCACGCAGATGCTGAATGCGATCCGGGCGATCCCGACCGAGGGGCTGGACGAACCGCAAAAGGTGCACCACGCGGTCGTCACCGACATGCTGGAAAAGCGCCTGTGGGGCGCCCCCTTCGGCATGGGCAGCGTCTACAGCCCCTATGTGCTCAGCCACATGGGCGGGGCCTACAGCTCGATCCCCAGCTTCATGGATACAAAGCACCCGGTCGAAAGCGAGGACGACGCGGTCGCCTATCTGCAGCGCATGGTCCAGTTCGGTCAGGGGCTGGACGACGAAACCGCGTTGCAGCGCGAGCAGGCGGCCAAGGGCTATCTGGCGCCCGCATGGTCGCTCGACATCGCGATCGCGCAGATCAGGGCGATGGCCGAAACCCCGGTGGCCCAATCGCGCCTCGTCACCTCGCTGGCCGAACGCGCCGAGGCCGCCGGCATCGCGGGTGACTGGGCTGCTCGCGCCGCCGCGATCATGACCGAGACGGTGAACCCCGCGCTGCTGCGTCAGGCCGCCATGCTGGAAGAGCTGAAGCCCACCGCCGCAGAAGGCGACGGCGTATGGCGCGTGCCGAATTCGGAGGAGCTCTACCGCCTCGAACTCGCCAATTCGACCACGACCGACCTGACCGCGGAAGAGATCCACCAGATCGGCCTGCGGCAGGTCGCCGAACTCAGCGCCGAACTGGAAACGATGCTGGCCGAGGTCGGCCTCACCACCGGTACGGTGGGCGAGCGTCTGACCCAGTTCAATTCGCGGCCCGAGCAGCTTTACCCGAACACGCCCGAAGGCCGCGCCGCGATGCTCGCGGACCTCAACGCCAGCAATGACGCGATGCAGGCTAAACTGCCACAGGCCTTTGCCACGCTGCCGACCCAGCCGATCGAGATCCGCGCCGTGCCTGCCGAGATCCAGGACGGCGCGCCGCTGGGCTATTACGAGAGCCCGACGCTCGATGGCTCGCGCCCCGGCATCTATTACATCAACCTCAAGCACACCGAGGACTGGCCGAAATACACGCTCCCCGCGCTCACCTATCACGAGGCGGTGCCCGGCCATCATCTGCATGGCAGCCTTGTCCAGCAGGCGGGCGACACGCCGATGCTGCTGAAAAACTATTACATCTCGTCCTATGGCGAGGGCTGGGCGCTCTATGCCGAGCAGCTGGCGTCCGAACTGAACGGCTATGAGGGCATGGAAAAGGCCGGTGCGCTGCAAAGCTGGCTGTTTCGCGCCGCGCGTCTGATGGTCGACACCGGGCTGCACCACAAGAAATGGAGCGTCGAGCAGGGCACGCAATATTTCGTCGACACGGTCGGCTTCACCCGCACACGGTCAGAGGCGGAGACGCGCCGCTATTGCATCTGGCCGGGACAGGCCTGCAGCTACAAGATCGGCCAGAACAAATGGGTCGAACTGCGCGCCAAGGCAGAGGCCGAACTGGGCGACCGTTTCGACATCCGCCAGTTCCACGAGATCGTGAAGGAAGGCAACATGCCGCTGAACGTGCTGGAAGCGCGCGTCGACCGCTGGATCGCGGCGCAAAAGGCCTGATGACACAAAAGGCCTGATGAGAAGCGGGGAGGGGCTGGGGCGAAGCCAGCCCTTCCGTCCGATCAGCGAGCGCCCGATCAGCGCCCGTGCCCGATTAGCGCGCATGCGCGATCAGATTCGCCGCCGGAAACACGATGGCTTCCTCGGCAAACCCGGTCGATGTCTGCCCATATTTGCGCATCGCCCGCTTGCGCATGGCAAGCCCGACGAAAGACGCGGCCAGCGCCGTGCCGATTCCCAGCGCCGCACCCGCCATTTGTCGCTTCGGCGGCGAAAGCGCTGCCCCTGCGAAACCGGACGTGATCGTGCGCGCCAACAGGCCAAGAAACACGGTCCGGTCGGGCGCGTCCTTCATCTTGTCGCCCGCCATTTCCAGAGCCGCCAATGCGACGCCGCCCGCCGCGATCAGCGGATGGCTCATCAGCCGCGCCGGGCCATTGTCATAGGGCAGATTGCCATTGCGCGCGGCCCCGGCCAGGGCGGCCAGCGGCGTCATGGATCGTTGTCCGGCGACAAGGCCCATCAGGATCGGACGTAGCATGAAATCTCCTTTGCGTTTCGCCCTCAACGGGTGAAACGCACCGGAGGTCCTGCCGCCCTATCCCTCCAGCGCCTCCACTTCTTCAGCCAGTTCCAGCCAGCGTTCCTCCGCCGCGTCCTTCTCGGCGCGCAGCTTCTCCAGCTTCGCGGTCAGCGCGGCGAACTTCTTGGGATCGGCGCTGTAGAGGTCGGGATCGGCCAGCGCCTCCTCGTTCACCGCGATCTCGCCTTCCAGCGCCTCGATCCGGCCCGGCAGCAAGTCGTAATCGCGCTGATCCTTGTACGACAGCTTGACCTTCTTCTGCGGCGGGGGAGGGGGCGGCGGCGCGGCCTTCTTCGGCCCGCTGTTCTGCGTGCGGTCCTTGCGCTTCCTCTCCCAGTCGGCATAGCCGCCCGCGATGATGTCGACCGTCCCGCTGCCGTCGAGGCCCAAAGTCACCGTCACCGTGCGGTCGAGGAAGTCGCGGTCGTGGCTGACGATCAGCACCGTGCCGTCGTAATCCGCGATCACTTCCTGCAACAGGTCCAGCGTTTCCAGGTCGAGGTCGTTGGTCGGCTCGTCCAGCACCAGCAGGTTCGACGTGCGCGCGAATTCGCGGGCCAGCAGCAGGCGCGACCGTTCGCCGCCCGACAAAGTGCCGATCTTCGCCTCGACCAGCCCCGGATCGAACAGGAATTCCTTGAGGTAACCCTGGATATGCTTGCGCACACCGCGCACGTCGATCCAGTCGCCGCCCTCGGCCAGCACGTCGCGCACCGATTTCTCGTCCGATAGCAGGCTGCGCTGCTGGTCAATCATCACGCCCGACAGGTTCTTGGCCAGAATGACCTCGCCGCTATCGGGCTCTAGCTCGCCCGTCAGCATCTTCAGCAGCGTGGTCTTGCCCGCACCATTGCCGCCGACGATGCCGATCCGGTCGCCGCGCTGGATGCGCAACGAAAAGTCCTTGATGACCGTGCGGTCTCCGTAAGCCTTGGTGATATGCTCGGCGGTGATGACGCTCTTGGTCTTGCTGTCATCGGCGGCCAGCTGCATCTTGGCCGTGCCCTGCGGGTTGATCATCGCCGCACGCGCCGCGCGCATTTCCCACAATTTCTCAAGCCGGCCCTGGTTGCGCTTGCGCCGCGCGGTCACCCCGCGCTGCAGCCAGTGCGCCTCCAGCTTCAGCCTTGCATCCAGCCTTTCGGCCGCGCGGGCTTCCTCGGCATAGACCTGGTCTTCCCACGCCTCGTAACCGCCAAAGCCGACTTCCTTGCGCCGCAAAGCCCCGCGATCCAGCCACAATGTCGTGCGGGTCAGCCGGGTCAGGAAGGTCCGGTCGTGGCTGATGGTGACGAACGCGCCGGTATAGCGGTTCAGCCAGTCCTCCAGCCAGTCGATGGCCGACAGGTCGAGGTGGTTGGTCGGCTCGTCCAGCAGGAGCACATCGGGCTCGCTCGCCAGCGCGCGGGCGATGGCGGCGCGGCGCTTCTCGCCCCCGCTGGCCGCTTTCGGATCGCGCGTCATGTCGATGCCGATCTGGTCGGCGATGGCCTCCACCTCGAAGCGCTGGGGCGCATCGTCGCCGCCCAGCGCATAATCCATCAATGTCGCGCAGCCCGAGAAATCGGGCTCCTGCTCCAGCGTCACGACGCGGGTGCCGGGCACGATCACGCGCTTGCCGCGGTCCATCTCGACCTCGCCCGAGATCAGCTTCATCAGCGTGGTCTTGCCCGCCCCGTTGCGCCCGATCAGCGCCATGCGGTCGCGCGGGCCGATATGCAGGTCAAGGTCGCGGAACAGCCAGCCGTCGTTCACGGTCAGGCCGCCCTGCTGCAGGCCGATGCCTTCAAGCGAGAGTACGGGGGGTTGTGCCATCGCCGCCGCCTAGTCCGCCCGCGCGCGCCCTGCAAGCGCGCGATGGATGAACGCGATGGATGAAGGCAATGGATGAACTGGCCCGCGAAGACACGTTCAAGGAACAGCCAGCATGGCTCCGTCTTTATAGCAGCATAACAACAGGAGAACCGTCTTGCTTCCTTTTCGCCGTGCCATCACGAACCTCGCCGCTGCTCCGGCCATTGCCGCGATGGGCATTGCCGCCCTGCCGGCCCATGCCGCCGAAGTGGACATCCAGGCCACCGGCCCCGTCGTCGAACTGAGCGTGATGCAGCAGGTCATGGGCGATCCCGACAAGGCGACCGTCGGCGCGGGGGTCACCACGCAGGCGCCCACCGCGCAGGCCGCGATGCAGCAGAACGCGGCGCAGATGGACAAGGTGCTGGCGCGGCTGGACGCGCTGGGCATCGAGCGCGACTATGTGCAGACCAGCGGCATTCGCCTGAACCCGCAATATGACTACCGCGACGGCAACCAGCCGCGCTTCACCGGGTACGAGGCGTCGAACAATGTCACCATCGAACTGCGCGACGTCGACGCAGTGGGCGGTACGCTGGACGCGCTGGTGCAGGCGGGGGCGACGAATCTCACCGGTCCGAACTGGGGCATCGTCGATGACAGCAACGCCAAGGCGCAGGCCCGCAAGGCGGCGTTCGACCAGTCGATGGCGCAGGCGCGCGACTATGCGCGCATGGCGGGCTTTCGCGATGTGAAACTGCTGGCCGTCACGGAATCGATGGACATGGCGATGCCCGTGCAGGAACGCGCGGTGATGATCCAGGCGTCTTCGCCTTCGCCCAAGACCCCGACCCGTCCGGGACAGGTCGCCACGCAGGTGACATTGTCGACGACATTCGAACTTGTTCGATAAATGAATATGTTGCGTTACGGCCACGGGACCCGCTTTCTTATGCCGTAACGCAACATTCACGCCTTGTTCAATGCGGCAGGCTTAGGCAGTCTTGCATCATGACCTTGCCTCCTGCCTTCCGCTACGCGCTTGCCGCGCTGGCCCTTTGCGGTCTTTCCGCTCCGCTGGCCGCCCAGCAGGCGTCGGGAAAGGAACGCGACGGGCAGAGCGAGGCGCGCCGCGAACTGCGCGCGGGCAATGTGCTCCCGCTGCGCCAGATCGAACGCAGCGTGGTCCCGCACATGGGCGATTCGCGCTATCTCGGCCCCGAATTCGACAGCGCGGCGATGATCTACCGGCTCAAGTTCATGGAGAACGGGGGCCGCGTCGTCTTCGTGGACGTGGATGCGCGCACCGGGCGCGTGGTCGGCCGCCGTCGCTAAGGCTCTCTCGCCCCACATTGCCCCGCCAGTACTTGGCTCTGTGAAGGGCACGCGTCTTGACCGATTCCTGCGCCGACCCCATCTTTTCAGCAGAAATGATGTCTTAGCCATGTCGGGCCAGCCCCTGTCTGGGCCGCAATCGTCGGAGAGTGCATGCGAATCCTGATCGTCGAGGATGAACCCACGCTGGGCAGCCAGCTGAAGAACACGCTGGAGGCCAATGGCTATGCCGTGGACCTGTCCACCGATGGCGAGGACGGTCATTTCCTGGGATCGACAGAGGATTACGATGCGGTCGTGCTCGACCTTGGCCTGCCCGAGATCGACGGGCTGACCGTGCTGGGCATGTGGCGCAAGGAAGGCCGCAATTTCCCCGTGCTGGTGCTGACCGCGCGCGACAGCTGGTCCGACAAGGTTGCTGGCCTCGACGCGGGCGCGGACGACTATCTGGCCAAGCCGTTCCAGACCGAGGAGCTGATCGCCCGCCTGCGCGCGCTCATCCGCCGTTCGACCGGCAATGCCAGCAGCGAGCTGACGGCAGGCCCGGTGCGGCTGGACACGCGTTCGGGCCGCGTCACGCTCGACGGCGAGCCGGTGAAGCTGACCGCGCAGGAATACAAGCTGCTGTCCTATTTGATGCACCACAAGGGCAAGGTCGTCAGCCGAACCGAGCTGATCGAACATATCTACGATCAGGATTTCGACCGCGATTCCAACACGATCGAGGTCTTCGTCACGCGCATCCGGAAAAAGCTGGGCGCCGACGTCATCACCACCATCCGCGGCCTGGGCTATAGCCTCGACGATCCCGCCGAAGCGCCCCGCAGCTGACGCGGGCGGTGGCGGAGCTTTTCGAAGCGGCACCAGGCTCCGGCACCCGGAATGACAGGGCGCCGGCGAATAACGTGCCGCCTGCGCTGCCCGCTCCCCCGTTCCGCCCGCCCGCCCTCGCGCGGCTCAAGCTGAAGGGCGTAAAGCTGGGTGCGGGCCACACCGGCTCGCTGTCGCGGCGCATGCTGCTGATCGCGATCGCGTGGACGGCGTTCCTGCTGCTGGCGGGCGGCGTGGCGCTCGACCGCGCGCTGACCGGACTGATCACGCGCAATTTCGACGAACAGCTCGACTACATGCTGACCGCCATGGTCGCCTCGGCCGAGATCGGGCCGGATGGCGAGGTGTTCTTCTCGCGCCCGCTGGGCGACCAGCGCTTCCTCGAACCCAATAGCGGCCTGTACTGGCAGATCACGGGCAACGGGCACGAGGATTTCCCCTCGCGCTCGCTGTGGGACCGCACGCTTTCGCTGCGCGAGGCGGAGCATGTCGAGCCGCTGGTCTATGACAGCGCGCAATTCGACGGCGAACCGATGCGCATGATGCAGCGTCCGATATATCTGCCGGGCAGCGACACGCAGTGGTGGTTCGTCGTCGCCGCCAGCCGCGAGGAACTTGACGTCCAGATCGGCCGCATCCGGCAGATCCTTGGCTATTCCTTCATGGCGCTGGCGCTGGGGCTGATCGCCATGGCGGCGTTGCAGATCTGGCTGGGCCTGTCGCCCCTGCGCGGCGTGCGGCTGGCGATCCAGCGCATCCGCGTGACCGGCGACACCCGCGTGACGCAGCCGCTGCCGCTGGAAGTGCAGCCGATGGTGGAGGAGCTGAACGCGCTCCTCGCCCACTCGGAAAAACAGGCCGAGGAAGCGCGCGCCCACGCAGGCAATCTTGCGCATGCGCTCAAGACCCCGCTGACCGTGCTCAACAATGCCGCGTCTGCCCATGCGGACAATCTGCCCGAACTGGTCGAGCGAGAGGTCGCCGCCATGCGCCGACAGGTCGACCACCACCTCGCCCGCGCGCGCGCATTGGGGCGCCGCGCGGTCGGCCTGTCGCGCGCCGACGTCCACGAATCCGCCGAATCGGTCGAACGCGCGGTGTCGCGCCTTTATCCGGCGGTGCGCTTCGACCTCGACGGCGCGAAGGCGGGCCAGCGGCAGGCGATGGTCGCGATGGAGCGGCAGGACCTCGACGAGATCCTTGGCAATCTGATCGAGAATGCCGCGAAATACGGCGGCGGCAGCGTCTTCGTCACGCTGGACGCGGTGCCCGACGCCCCGCAATGCCAGATCTGGATCGAGGATGACGGCGCGGGCATCGAACCCGCCGACCGCGACAAGCTGTTCGCCCGCGGCGCGCGGCTGGACACCAACAAGCCCGGCACCGGCCTCGGCCTCGCCATCGTGCGCGACGTGGTGGAAATCTATGGCGGTTCGGTCGAACTCGACGAAAGCGAGGATCTCGGCGGCCTGCTGGTGAAGCTCAGCCTGCCGAGAGCGGCGGTGAACTAAGCGCCGCGATCAATATCGCACGATCACGGTCATCATGGCACGCTGGCTGATCGCGCCGTTCATGTCGACCGATTCCGCCGTTACGGCCAGGGCCGCATCCTTGCCGATGGCCAGACGAGCCTTGGGAAGGCCGCCCGGTTCGGGCTCGGGCGTTATCGCTTCCTCGGTTTCGGGCCGATCGGCGCAGACCACGATCTCGCCGCTGTCCGATGTGCAAACGGGCCGCGCAAGGACATCGATCACCACCGATCCGTCATCGCGCTCCACCGATCCGCCGGAAAGCTGGTCGGATGTCACCGGCGCGGATTGGATTAGAACGGCGGCCAGCAGGATCATTGTGCACTACTCACAGCAAGGGCGCAGCCTATCCGCTGCTTGAACCCAACGCCAGAAGCTCAATCATAGGTCACGCCCGGCAGTCCCTGACCGCCATCGGCGATGAACGCATCGATCCGCTGCTCCAGCACCGGAAGCGGCACCGAGCCGAGCGACAGCACGACATCGTGGAACTTGCGAATGTCGAACCCCGCTCCCAGCGCGTCCTCCGCCTTGGCGCGCACGCGGCGCATGGTCAGCTCGCCCAGCTTGTATGCCAGCGCCTGCCCCGGCCAGCTGATATAGCGGTCCACCTCGGTCCCCACTTCGTGCCGCGACAGCGCGGTGCGCGAGGCAAGGTAATCGATGGCCCGCTCGCGGTCCCAGCCATAGGCGTGGATGCCGGTGTCGATCACTAGCCGCGCCGCGCGCCACATCTCGTAACTCAGCCGCCCGAACCGCTCATAAGGCGTGCGATAGATCCCCATCTCCTCGCCCAGATATTCGGTGTAGAGGCCCCATCCTTCGCCGAATCCGCTGAAATAGGTCTCGCGCCGGAACGCGGGCATTTCGGGCTGCTCCAGCGCGACACCCGCCTGAAAACTGTGGCCCGGACTGCATTCGTGCAGCGTCAGCGCGGGAATATTGTAAAGCGGGCGCGAGGGCAGATCATGCGTGTTCATCTGGCACGCATCCAGCCCGCCGCGCCCCGCCGTGTAATACGGCGCCAGCGCAGGCGCGACCGGCCAGATCGCGAAGCGATGGCGCGGCAGAAAGCCGAAATAATCGCCGATCCGCCCGTCGACCCGCTTCGCCACATAGGCCGACACGCCCATCAGCTCATCGGGCGTGCGCGCGATGAACTGCGGCTCATTGCGCAGCGTCTCGTTGAATTCAGCGATGCTGCCGGAAAAGCCGACCTCTGCCATGATCGCGCGCATCTCGCCCTCGATCCGTGCGACTTCGGACAGGCCGATCTCATGGATCTGCTGCGCGGTCAGGTCCAACGTGGTGTATTTGCGGATCTGCTGCGCATAGAACGCTGCACCATCAGGCATCTCGGTCGCCGCCAGCGAGGTGCGCGTATTCTGCAGATAGTCCTCGCGCATGAACGACAGCAGCTCTGCATAGGCAGGCACGATGCTGTCCGCGACCGCCGCTTCCGCTTCGGAGCGCAGACGCGCCTGCTCGGCGACAGGGATGCTGGCGGGCATCTGGCCAAACACGGTCAGGAACGGATTGCCCTCGGCCCTCGTGTATGGCTCGATAGAGGCTTCGCGCCCTTCCAGCGAGACGCGCGGCACGCTGAAGCCGCGCTCCAGCCCGCTGCGCGCATTGGCGACATGCTCGGCGAAATAGCGCGGCACGTCGCGCATGCGGGCGATATAGTTCTCGTATTCCTCGATGCTGGCATAGGGCGAACGCGCGTCGAGATAGGTCCAGAAGTTGCTGTCCGAATTGAACGGCATCTCGTGAACGCGATAGTCCGCATCGCCGATCCGCTCCTCCAGCAGAGCGCGGAACACGGCGGCATTGATCTTTTCGCCGTCCGACAGCTGCCCGGCCGGAATCGCATCCAGCCGCGCCAGCATGTCCCGCGCATGCGCCGCGCGCCGCGCCTCGGCCTCGGGCGTCACCGATGGCAGGCGCGGTCCGGGCTCGCTGCGCCCGTCCGCTTTCTCGATCCGCTGCCGGTCGGCGATGATCCACGCATGGTCAGCCGCGTACAGCGCCTGCAACCGGGCATCGGCGCTGGCCTCGCCCTGCGTGGCTGCGGGCTGGGCGCTAGCGGGAAGGGCCGGGGCGGGAAGGGCCGGAACGGAAAGGGCAGGCGTGAGAAAAAGGGCGGCGACCAGTGCGGCGTGTTTGTGCATAGGCCATTTCATGCGCGGGCAGGGCCGCCCACGCAAGCCGGTTGGCGAAAACGCAGGGGGCGCTATCGGGTCAGGCCGCGACCGTCCTCGCCGCGGTTTCTGCCGCCAGCTCGGCCAGCAGAGAGGCAGGCGGCTGGAACACCGCCTTCCTGAACGCGATCCGGCGCGGATCGACCGCCAGCGCAAGCTTTTCGGGCATGCGCGCCCTGTCGCTCACCCGCCGGAAATCGCGCAGCGAGGTGCCAGCCGGGGCCGAATCCATATTGGGCGCGCCCCGGCCGGACTTAACATCGCCAATGTCGATGGTGCGGAAATCGATGCTGAAGCGCGTGCGCCCGGTTTCGTTGGGCACGGTCGAATGCAGCTGCTGACCCGAAAACAGGATCGCCCCGCCCACCGGCGCGACCAGCCGGACCGATGGCGTGTCCAAAGGCGGCGGATCCTGCGTGATGCGCGGCTGGGGGCGCGTGTCCCGCTTCACCTGCTTCGCCGCCGCGCCGCGCGCCGTGCGGTTGTATTCGTAATAATCGAACTCGCCCGAGCTGTTCTCGACCGGGCGGTCCCACCATGCCGGGTGGAACGCCATGGTGTTGCCACTCTCGATCGGGAAGATCGGCAGCCACCAGTTCACCTGCTGCATCGGCGCGGCCCACCAAGTGTCGCGGTGCATCGGAAAGGCATAGCCGACGCCCGAACTCAGATAACCATGGCTGGTCACCCCGCGCAGCCGCGGCACGTCAAGATAGGTCGCGCGCGGGTCCAGCCCCATGTCCTCGACCACCGCGCAGATCAGCTCCCAGGTCTGCGGATGATGGATGAAGCGCGGCTTGATCGGTGCGAACAGCTCGACAAAGCGTTCAACCGGAACGCGGTGCTGCAGCATTTCGAGATCGTCGTCGCCAAACCCGCGAACCAGCAGTTCGCGCGCCCATTCGGTCAGCGCCTGCATGGCAGGGCGCGGCGATATCACATGGATGTCGCCCGCATAGATCTGCGCGCGGCGAACATCGTCGACCACCCGCGCATCGTAATGAATTGCCGTCAAGCTCCGCTCCACGCGAAATTTATCCGCACAGGTTGAATGCGCCCGCAAAAAAGCGCCAGCGTTCTTCGGGTTAGGCCGAATTCTTTGGAGTTATCCGCTGCGGGAAATATCGGCGGATGGCGCGCCGCGCATGGCGGCGGGGCAGGTCCTTCGGGCGCGAATTTATTGTCCTACGCCGCGCCATGACGATAATTCGTCCGCTGGCCGATTTCGGCCCCGCCCGCTCTTTCAGACCGTGAGTTTTCCCGCACCCCCAAGGTGTCACCTTTGGCGTTCAAAGCCGCACGATCGCGTGGCCAGAGGCAGGTGACACGCCCTGTAGGACGTGTCACCTTTGTCACTTTTCGAAATGCGCAGGCGGCAGGCGCTTGTCAGCCCCCCGCCGCGATCCTTGCGGCGGTTTCGCGGATCAGCGCGATCATGTTGGGCACGCCCTGCGTCCGGTTGGACGACAGCTGATTGCGCAGGTCGAAGGGCGCCAGCGCCTCTTCGATATCGGTTTCCGCGACTTCGGCCGCCGGGCGGTCCTGCACCGCCGCGATGACCAGCGCCACGATGCCCTTGGTGATCGCGGCATTGCTGTCGGCCATGAAATGCAGCGCATCGCCATCGGTGCGCGTCGGATAGACCCAGACCGCGGCGGAACAGCCCTTCACCTGCGTCGCCTCGGTCTTGAGCGCGGCAGGCATGGGTTCCAGCTCGCGGCCCAGCTCGATCAGCAGGCGGTAACGTTCGTCGCCTTCCAGGAACTCGTATTCCTCGGCAATGTCATCGATGGATCGCATGCGGGCGGAACTAGCCGCGCCGCCCGGCGTCCGCAAGTGTCTTGGCCGCAAGTGCCTTACCGGCAGGTGCCTTAAAGATCGACGCCGCTGGCGATCGCTTCCAGCTTGCGGACGCGTTCCTTCAGGTCGGCCAGCTCGATCCGCGCGGCAGCCGGGGCGTCACCCTGATCGCGAAAGGTCGAGAGACCGCCGCCATCGTGCGCCATCTCCGCCTGCCGCATCTTCAGCGTCAGCCAGCCCTGCCAGCCATACAGCAGCGCGGCGGTGATAATGGTCAGGCCGGTCAGGGCCATCAAAGCCAGTGAACTGATCTCGAAGCTCATCTCAGGCCTCCTCAGCGATCTCGCAGCAGTTCGATTTCTTCGGCAAGGCCCAGCTTCTGGCGCTCGTCGGTGGCGATGCGTTCCAGCACGCGGACCCGTTCCTTCAGCTCGGCGATCTCGGCGCGAAGCTGCTCTTCCTCGCCGCTGCCTTGCCGCGCGATCGGCTGGCCGTCCTTGTCGGTGGCGAAACCGGCGCTGGCATTATGGCGTGCCCGCATCATCTGGGTGACCGCGATGATCAGTACGATGACGACGATGGCGGACCAGAGGCTCATTTGAACTGTCCTTCCCTATCCGGAGAACGCGTTTCCGACGCCCTCAGGGCCTCGATCTCATGCGTCAGGTGATAGCCGCTGTCGGTCACGATCCGCTCCACATTGGCGAGGCGGTCCTTGACCGAACCCAGTTCGGCGCGAAGCTGCGCGTTCTCCTGGCTGGCGAGCTTCAGGCGCTCGATCGTTTCGGTATCCTTCTTGGGATAGACGGACTTGCCCCAGCTGTTTTCCAGCGGATAGCCATGCCGCACGCGGATGGCGGTGTTCACGACCCAGGCAATCGCGAAAGAGACGACGCCGATACCAAGGACGGCAGGAGTAAGCAGGTCTTCCATTCTCAAACCTCGTGACGCGGATTGACGGGAGCATTGAGGCGCGCATCGCTCTCTTCCTCGCGCAGAGCCTCGATCTGCCGGGCGATATCGGTGCCCTTGTCGGTGACGATGCGCTCAAGCACGCGAACCCGCTCTTCCAGCTGGGCGGTATGCTGCGCATATTGCGCCGCCTTTTCCGCGGTGGCGTTCATCTTCAGCTCGGCCATCTTGGACTGGTGCTTGGTCCACACGATCAGGCAGATCATGATGAAGGGCGCAAGCGGTATCAGAAGGGCAAGTTCGTCGACCATGGTTCAAACCTTTCGTTCGTTGCGAAACCTCAGCGCAGCTTCTCGATCTCTTCGGAAAGCTGGCGATTGCCGCTGACGTAATATTCCTCGACATGGGCAAGGCGGCGGTCGATGTCGCGAAACCGAGCCTTCACCTCGCGGGCGGTGCGCGCAGGCGATTGGCGGACGCCCTGCCAGAACTGCTGTTCCTTGCGGTCGGTGTAGAGATGTTCCGGCTTGTTCGGCGCCATCATGCCCATCGCGATATAGATCAGGATCGGCCAGCCCATGGTGATCGTGGCAATCAGGAAGCCAAGCCGGATCCAGATCGCGTCGATCCCGGTATAATCGGCCAGACCCGCACTGACGCCCAGGAACTTGCCGTTCACCTTGTCGCGGTAAAATCGGGTGCGTTCGGTCGTGCTCATTATGCGTTCCTTTCCTTGATCATGCGTTCCAGCTCGGCCAGCTTGACATTGTCGGCCTCCTGATCGGCGATCAGGCGCGGCTTGGAGAATTCCTCATGGTCGGCGGAGACGAGCCGTTCGACCGTGTCCATCCGTTCGTCGAGGCGGCGAGCGAGCTTGTAGAGCTCCTCCAGCATCGCCTCGTCACCCTCGGTCAGGGTGGGGGCGGTTTTCCACTTGGTGACATAGTGGAAGACAAGGCCCGGAAGGACGACGAAGATACAGATAATTGCAAGCACACCTTCCACGGGTCAGTCCTCCTTCTTCTCGTCATCGGCCTGTCCGCCCATGGAGCGCTTGAGCGCCTCCAGTTCCTCGTCGACCTTGTCGACGGCGGACAGTCCCTCGATCTGTTCGGCAAGCGACGGCTCGCCCTTCATCGCCATGCCCAGCGCGTCGGCGTGGCCTTCGGCGTAATCGACGCGGCGCTCCAGCATCTCGAACCGGGCCAGCGCCTCGTCGACGCGCTCGGTCGTCATCAGCTTGCGCAGGCGAACACGGTTTTCCGCGCTTTCCAGGCGGGCCGCGATCATCGACTGCCGGCTGCGAGCCTCGCGCAGGCGCTGCTGCAGCTTGGCGATGTCTTCCTCGTTGGCGCGCAGGCTCTGTTCGAGCACGTCCATTTCCTCGGACAGTTGCTTGGCCAGGTCGGTCGCCTTGCGCTTTTCCATCAGGGCGGCGCGGGCCAGGTCCTCACGGCCCTTGGACAGCGCCAGCTGCGCCTTGTCGGCCCAGTCGGCCTGCAGCCGCTCCAGCTTCACCGCGTGACGCTGCATTTCCTTCTGATCGGCGATGGTGCGGGCGGCGCCTGCACGAACCTCGACCAGCGTTTCCTCCATCTCGACGATGATCATGCGGATCATCTTTTCGGGATCGTCGGCCTTCTCGATCATGTCCGAGAAGTTGGCGGCAATGATGTCACGGGTGCGTGAAAATATTCCCATCAATTGGGCTCCGTTCTGCCTCAAGCTGCTGCCGCCGCGAAAGCGGATCGGCTCTTCGTCATCATACTCGCGCTGGCGGCGCGTTTCACCTTTTTCCCGGCGCTCGCGGTCGGTCATCAGGCGGGCGACTTCGCGCTCGAAGCGCGAGTTTTCGTCGCGCTTCTTGGCGGCCTCGTCATCGGTCCAGGGCGTATCGGCCAGCTTGCGGCCGTCATTGTCGGCGGCGGCCTGTTTGTCCGTTTCGGGAGAAAGGTCTTTCCTGTCGTTCATATCGTCCTCTTCGGGGATATCTGCCTTCAAGCCAGAACATAGCTCAGGGCCACGGGGGCCTTGGCCGGCGATACAAGCTTGACGTCGCAGACCGGCGGAAGCGAGCAGGCCATGTCGCGAACAGCATAGGCGCTAAGCGAAAGCATGGCGATCGCGGCGAGAATGCTGGTGGCTACTGGGCCGATCGGGCCGGATTGGCGAAAACTAAACATGATGTCCCCACATCTTCGAACTATGCCAGATACTATGCAGGGAGCGTGCCAACGCTAGAAAACGTTTTACTAACAGAGGCTTATGGAAATTTCCTCGAACAGGCTCGCGAAATATTTGCCAAGAGTTGGGGGATTGCGCTAATTTATGGTCAATGGATCGGGGTAAGCAGTTCGTCGGCCAGTCCAAGGCCATTCTCGACGCGGTCGAACGCGCCAGTCGCGCCGCTGCGCTGTCGCGTCCGGTCCTTGTAATCGGTGAGCGTGGAACCGGCAAAGAGCTGATCGCCGAACGACTTCATCACCTGTCGGACCGCTGGGGTGAGCCGCTGGTCGTCATGAATTGCGCCGCCTTGCCCGAAACGTTGATCGAGGCGGAATTGTTCGGGCATGAGGCGGGGGCCTTCACCGGCGCATCGAAAGCGCGAACCGGCCGGTTCGAGGAAGCCGATGGCGGAACCTTGTTTCTCGACGAACTGGGCACCCTGTCGATGGCCGCGCAGGAACGGCTGCTGCGCGCGGTCGAATATGGCGAGGTCACCCGGATCGGTGCATCGCGCCCGACGCAGGTCGATGTTCGCATCGTCGCCGCCACGAACGAGGATCTTCCCGCGCTTGCCGAGCGAGGCGATTTTCGCGCCGACCTGCTCGACCGCTTGAGTTTCGAGGTGATCACCCTTCCGCCCCTGCGCGCCCGCGAGGGAGACATCATCGTCATCGCCGACTTCTTCGGCCGGCGCATGGCGGCAGAACTGCTTTGGGACGACTGGCCGGGATTTTCCGACAGCGTGATCGACCAGCTTGAAGAGTATCCCTGGCCCGGCAACGTCCGCGAATTGCGCAATGTCGTCGAACGCGCGGTCTATCGCTGGGACGACTGGAGCAAGCCTGTAGGCACGGTGGTGTTCGACCCTTTCGCCTCGCCATGGGCACCGCGATCCGCGCCTCGGCGTGAGAGCGGGGGGCGGGTCGAGGCTTTGCCGCCGGTCGAATTGAAGCCTGCCTTCGACTATGCCGCGATCACCGATTTGCGCGCGGCGGTTGACGGCCATGAACGGGCCATCGTCGAATCCGCGCTGGATCGGCACCGGTGGAACCAGCGGCGTGCGGCCGAGGCGCTGGGCCTCAGCTATGATCAGCTGCGCCACTGCATCCGCAAGCACGGGCTGAACGAGAGCGGCGAAAGCGCCGAGGGCGGGAAGGCGGCCTGAGCGCTGCCGCTTCCACCTTGCTTTTTCCGGTTTTCGCTCCTATCTGACGACTCATCCCGACATTGTCGCGCACAAGGCCGGGCCGGTACCGCAGGGTTCCGGCGCGTCTTTCCGTATTCGCGGCACGGGCATCGAACGAAGGAATTGCATGACCGACATCGCGCGCCTCACCGATCTGATCGAACAGGAAGTCACCGCTTCCGGCTTCGAACTCGTGCGCGTGAAGCTGTTCGGATCGGATGACGAACGCACGCTGCAGGTGATGGCCGAGAATCCCGAGACGGGCCAGCTCGTCATCGATCAGTGCATGGCGATCTCGCGCCGCATTTCCGATGCGATCGACGCGCGCGAGGAAGCGGGCGACGAGCTGATTCAGGGCGCATACCGGCTGGAAGTGTCTTCCCCGGGCATCGACCGCCCGCTGACCCGCGCAAAGGATTTCGCGAACTGGGTCGGTCACGAGGCGCGCATCACATTGTCCAAGGACGCAGAGGCGCCCGCGGGTAACAAGCGCACGTTTCAGGGCGACCTGACCGCGTTTGACGACGGCATGGTGACGGTCGAGGACAAGAAGCTGGGATCGGTGACCATGCCGCTGGCGGACATTCATTCGGCCAAGCTGATGCTGACCGATCGGCTGATCAAGTCGACCGTGCCGCTGGATACGACCGGCGCCGACGAAGTTGAGGAAGTCGAGGATATGTCGGAAGAGGACGCCGACTAGTTCTGGCGCTTTCGGCAGCAAACTATTATGCGGCGGGCGACCAAAGGGCCTTAGCCGGGATTGAGCAGGGAAGACGATTAACATGGCGAATGCGATTTCGGCGAACCGCGCAGAGCTTCTGGCGATTGCCAATGCGGTGGCCAGCGAGAAGATGATCGACAAGTCCATCGTGATCGAAGCGATGGAAGAAGCGATCCAGAAGAGCGCCCGCAACCGTTACGGCGCCGAGAACGACATCCGCGCCAAGCTTGACCCGCAGACCGGCGATCTTCGCCTGTGGCGAGTGGTCGAGGTGGTCGAGGAAGTCGAAGACTACTTCAAGCAGGTGTCTGTCGAGCAGGCGCAGAAGCTGCAGGACGGCGCGCAGGTCGGCGACTTCATCGTGGATCCGCTGCCCCCCGTCGACCTGGGCCGCATCGATGCGCAGTCGGCCAAGCAGGTGATTTTCCAGAAGGTCCGCGATGCCGAGCGTGAGCGCCAGTACGAGGAATTCAAGGACCGCGCGGGCGAAGTCATCACCGGCGTGATCAAGTCGGTCGAGTTCGGCCACGTGATCGTGAACCTCGGCCGCGCCGAGGGCATCATTCGCCGCGACCAGCAGATCCCGCGCGAGGTTGCCCGCACCGGCGAACGCATCCGCGCGCTGATCATGAAGGTGGAGCGGTCGAACCGCGGCCCGCAGATCTTCCTGTCGCGCGCGCATCCCGAATTCATGAAGAAGCTGTTCGCGCAGGAAGTGCCCGAGATCTACGACGGCATCATCCAGATCAAGGCCGCCGCCCGCGATCCGGGCAGCCGCGCCAAGATCGGCGTGATCAGCCACGACAGCAGCATCGACCCCGTCGGCGCCTGCGTCGGCATGAAGGGCAGCCGCGTGCAGGCC
>NZ_CFETID010000034.1:0-23561 GCF_983967925.1 Croceicoccus sp.
GCCATGAACGATCCTCATGAGATCAATCCCGCTTCGAGTCCTGTAAGCGGCACCACCCTTTCCAGATCATCGCTACAAACTTTCCCCCGGCCGTTGCTGGCGGACCTGTCACGCTATGGGGCGGGGATGGGTACTGGCCCAAACTTTTTTCAGGGCAATACGGACTGACCCTCTCTTGCTTCGCCGCGACATTTCGATCCCTCAAGAAAGGGATCCGGTCTGGTCAGAAGATACACCACGAAACCGTCGATTTTCCCGATGCGATCATAGTCGCACTCGACGTGCGCCATGACCTTGTTCGTCCAGATCGTGTTATACGGCAGCAAAGGCGCATGTATGACGACCTTCGGCGGGGACCGCCTTAGCCTTTCGATGGCATCCGACAGGCTGGCACGGTCGTGAAGAGAGTAGACCGGCATCACGGCGGGCAGAGGGTTCGGCCTTTGAGCCAGAAAATGGAAGTCTGCATTCCCGGGTAGTGCCAGGATAGGGTCCGAAGGCGCACTGTTGGACTGGATCAAGCGAACCATCTTCTGATGCTGTTCTGCTTCCAGTGACGAGACCTGCAAATGTCCGCGCTCCAGCGCCAATGGCGTCCGTGTCGGGATTCGAAGACCGATAAGGTCCCCATACAAACCCCGTTCGAAGGGTTGCGCCCCATGAAGATACAGAACGGACCCTGCGATGAAAACGACGAGCAGGCTGGTCGCCTGCTGAAACCTTGGCCGAACGACGACGAGCAGTCCGAACAGAATGGGTGCAAGGACAAAGAAGAAATAGACGCGACTGGGGTGATGGCCGGCCACAAGAATATAGAAGACCAGCAGGGTTAATAATGTTTGCTCTTTTGAGGCCAATTGGCCGAACTCTTTGCGCCAGATCAGCAAAAAGCCAACAATGGGCGCGGCGAGGAGAAGGGTCGGCCATAAAATGCCCGCGAGGATGCTGGAGGGTGTACCCGCCATGATCCCGGCGATGGGCGCGCGCATCAGATGGTCGGCATAGCTGTTGGCGCCCACATAATCGAGAGAGTTGAGTAACAGCGCGCTCTCGACGCTGTTCGCATACCAGGCGTGCAGCGAACCATGGCTGAGGTGGTACACCGCGATCGCCGACAGCGGCAGGATCGCCCCTGCGCAGAGGAAAGCCGTCATATGCAGGACGTTACGGTTGTCTGCACGCAGCGAGACTGCAGCGCGCAAGAGCAACACGAAAGGTGTGCATCCAAACAACAGAGCCGACAGCGGATCGAAATTCGTAAACACGTAAAAGCCCAGGATGCCTGCAAAGCAGAGCATGACGAAACGCCCAAGGAACCAGCGCGCCAGCCCCCCGTCTCGGGCGTCGGAGGCTTCTTCCGCTTGCGAAAAACATATCAGGGAAACGGCCATCGCCACGAAAACGCCGCTGGGCTGCCTGAGCCCGATGGTGGCGCCGCAAATGGCACCCAGAAGGACAAGCTTAAGCCAGCCGTGACCGGGCCATTCCACAAGAACGGCCATGAGAATGACGACCAGAAAAAGACATGTCCAATGCTGGGTCGGACTGGGAAAGAGAGGAAAGGCAGCCGCACTGAAAGCCAGAGCGGCAGCGAAAGCGGCAAGCGGGCCGCGATCCCGCATCAGGTAAAAGGCGACACCCGCCTGAAGCCATGTCGCGAGCGCGGGAAAAATTCGAAGAGCGTGCAAGTCGGCGCCGAAAAGCCAAAATGAAAACGCATGGAGGAAATGGATTATTCCAGGGTGAGGAGTCTGGATGTCGCGGTGCAGAACCTCGCCATTAAGCAACCTGTCGGCCGTATGGGCAAAATAACCGTCATCTCGGGAATGCCAGAAATGATCGTGATATCCATAGAGAACTGCGCCGCTCAGACAGGCAGCAGCCAGTGCCCAGATGGCCCAGCTCGCGTTCTTACTCTCGAACTGGAGCCGCATTCAGGTCCTTGGCGAAAAATCGAATTGTCGGAAACGTCTAGTTAGTTGGTCTTTCGACTGTCAACTCTTGGACCTTCCGATTTGAGCGATCAGTTGTTGTTCGGTTTCCTGATACGGGAGGCAGGAGGCGAAGCCTTTAGCGCAGCTTCCTTCCCGATCAGCGCAATCCCACCTTCAGCGTCAGTTTCGGCCCGTCGAACTGATAGTCGATACTGCCCGTCCAGTCCTGCTTGGCCAGTTCCAGCCGCATATCGACATGGCGGTAGCCTGCGCCAAGCGCGATATTGTCGTTGATGTTGTAGAGCAGCATCGCCTCGCCGTTGAAGATCCGGCCCGAGGCATTGTTCAGCGTCAGGTCCAGATAATCCAGCTTCCCGCGCAGGGTCAGCCTCGGGATCACCTCGACTTCGCCGTGCACGCCCAGTGTCGGCAGGGGCGCCAGCGCGTTGCGTTTGCGCGTGACGAACTCCGTCGTCGCGCCTGCGAAGGAGGCCTCGCCCTCAAGCTGGATCACGAAATTGGTCGCATGCAGTCCGCCCGACACGCCAATGGCGTAATTGTCCCTGCGCAGGAAATCCCAGCCTACGCCCAGGCGATAGGTGTCGGTCTCGAAATCGCTCAATACATTGGCGGAGGCTTCGAACTTCACGCCGGCAAAGCGGATCTCGCGCTCGATTGTGGCGCGGCTTTCGCGGTCGATGGCGAAATACTCGCCGTAAACCCAGAACCCGTTGCCCATCTGGACGCCGACCAAAGCCGAGGGAAGGCTATCCGAATCCTTGAACTTCAGATCGTCTTCAAGGCTGATGATGGTGGCAGGCTCTTCGTCGGTGCGGTCCTCGACCTGCACGGCGGTCTGGGCGGCGGGTTTGAAGAACGAGATTTCGGCCCAGACCTTGTCGTTCATCGACTGGGCCGCCGCAGGCTGCGCTGCGATGGTGCACAAACCGATCGCCAGACCCGCGCGCGCAATTGCGAAACCGTCGTTCATGACGTGGTCCTCCCCCGAACTGCTAGCCTTTCCGGACAGGCCAGAATTCCTTTTCGCATCATGCAGGCAAGCATCGGGCCGCACAATAGGCAAGGGAACCGGAACACTCGATTCGCAAACTGGCCTCGCGGTGCTATGCGGCGGACATGACAAGCAGGCGGGCGATCCTTTCGGGTGCGGTGGCGATGGGGCTTGGGTCGGCGCTCGGCGAGCCCGCGCTTGGCCGCACGCCCCGCCTGCCTCCCCATCTGCCGCCCCGCCTGCGCACCGAGGATATCGTGGCGCTGGTCGAACCGGCCAGCCCGCTCGAGGATCCCTCGCGCATTGGCGAGGTCGCGGATATGGTTCGCGCCATGGGTCTGGTGCCGCGGCTTGCGCCCCATGTCGGCGCGGTCGAAGGCTATCTGGCAGGCACCGACGATCAGCGCGCGTCCGACATCAATGCCATGTATGCCGATCCCGAGGTAAAGGCGCTGTTCGCGGTGCGCGGCGGCTGGGGCAGCGCGCGCATATTGCCGCTGCTGGACTGGCAGACGATCCGCGCCAATCCAAAACTGCTGATCGGCTTTAGCGACATAACCGGATTGCACCTGGCCTTCGCGGCGCGCGCGGGGTTTCCCACATTGCACGCGCCCAATGCAGGCGGCCGCTGGCCAGAGGACAGCTGGAACAGCCTGTGGTGGCTCGCCTTCGCGGGGTCCGCGCCAGTGCTCGACCTGCGCCGCAAGCAGGGACGGCCCGATCCCGCATTCGAGGTTCTGACCGGGGGCGCCGCGGAGGGGCGGCTGCTGGGCGGCAATCTCTCGGTCCTTTCCGCGCTGGTGGGCACACCATGGATGCCCGACATGCGCGGTGCGATCCTGTTTCTGGAGGATGTCGGGGAGGCGCCCTATCGCATCGACCGGATGATGAGCCAGCTTGCGCTGTCGGGCATGCTGAATGAGGTCGCCGGGGTCGTCTTCGGCCAGTGCACGCGCTGCTCGCCCGACAATGCCGACAGCGTCTCCGTCGCCGACGTGATGCGCCATCATCTTGGCCCGTTGCAGGTGCCGGTGTGCATCGGCGCGAATATCGGGCATGTCGCCAATCAACTCAGCCTGCCGTCGGGCGCGCGGGTCAGGCTGGACACCGCAGCCGGAACGCTGGCGGTTATGGAGGCGATCACCGCCTGAGCGCACCCAACACGCATTGCCAGCCTGCCACGCGCGGCTTATGCTGCACTGCAACATCGCTGGAGAACCCGATGGCTTCCCAATCCCCACCCGGCCGATCCCTCCCCGGCCGATCCGTACACAATCTCGACCTCGCGCTGCAGGGCGGCGGCGCGCATGGCGCTTTCACATGGGGCGTGCTTGATTTCCTGCTTGAACAGCCGGACATGCGTTTCGGCGCGGTCAGCGGAGCAAGTGCGGGCGCACTCAACGCCGCCGTGCTGGTATCCGGCCTTGTCGAGGGCGGGCCCGAGGCGGCGGGCAAGAAATTGTGGGCCTTCTGGAAGGCGCTCAACCGCTCTGGCCGCGAGGCGGGCCCGATGCTCCCCATGGCCGAGGCCTTCCCCCTCGCTTTCGAGGCGATGAGCGAGTGGTGGACCGCGATGTTCCAGGATCTCTCGCTGCCGACTTCGCCCGAACTGGGCCGTTCCGCGCAGGCGCTGCTGCGCCGGCTGATCGAGGAATATGTGGACTTCGATGCCATCCGCTCGGCAGATGCGCCGCTGATCTTCGTGTCGGCGACCAATGCGCGGACCGGCGGCGCGCATATCTTTCGCAACGAGGATCTGTCGGCCGACGCGCTGCTTGCCTCCGCCTGCCTGCCGCTGCTGTTTCCGCCGGTCACGATCAAGGGCGCGGATTACTGGGACGGCGGCTATACCGCCAATCCGCCGATCATTCCGCTGGTGCAGGACAGTCCGAACGACGATCTGCTGCTGGTCACCATCAATCCGATCACGCGCGATACCACCCCGCACAGCCCGTCGGGCATCGCCAATCGCATAACCGAGCTGGGGTTCAACCAGACCCTGATCAAGGAATTGCGCGGTCTGGATCTGATGCAGAAGGCGGTGCTGCCACTCGCGCCTACGAACGGATTGCTGGGCAGCCTGCAACGGCTGCGCATCCACGAGATTCACGATCAGGCGCTGCTGGCGGGAATGGATCCGGGGTCCAAGCTGCTGCCGGTATGGCACATGCTGATGAAGCTGCATTGCGCGGGCCGCCGGTCGGCCAAGGACTGGCTGCGCAAGAAGGGGCGCAAGCTGGGCAAGATGAGCACGGTCGACCTGACCGATCGCTACGGGCCGTCCTGACCGCCCGCGGAAAGCTAGCGGGGCGCCAGGCGCAGGGGCCCGGCGCCCGTTACAAGTTCAGGCTGCGGCTTTCGCTTCGTCCTGCTTGACGATTTCCTTGGTGGCCCAGACCGAAGCGACGAAGCTGACGCCGGTGCCGACGATGGCGATTGCAGTGATCATTGCGGTTCTCCTTGCTTTAGATGCGGGCCGATCATGCCGCGCAATGGTTAAGATTCGGGATAGGCGCGATTAACCGGTGGCTAAGAATTCGGCTTGCTTGACCGCGGGTGGTTCGGCGAGGCACGACCGTCCCATGCGGCGGGAAACGGGCATTCGGGACGACACGGCGGCATTTCTTGCCGACCTGCCCGCGCCTGCGGGGGGCGCGCGGGACGTGTCTCTCGAATGGCCGGGCAAGGGAGCGTGGTTGGAAGGCGGGCTGGGGCACGACGAACGCGCCGTCCCCCGTTTCCATCGCGACATCGAAGGCGAACCGCAGCAGGTCGCCAGGCTGCTGTCGCCCAAGCTGCTGACCGGCTTCACCCGCTGGGACGGAGATGGAGCCACCGATTGCGCTGCGCTTTCGCCGCAGGACAATCTGCTGATCCGGGGTGAGAACCTGCAGGTCCTCGCCACGCTGCGCCGCCGCTATCGCGGGCAGGTCACGCTGATCTACATCGACCCGCCCTATAATACCGCCAGCGGCGGCTTTGCCTATAACGACCGGTTCACGCGCGCCGACTGGCTCAGCTTCATGCGCGCACGGCTGCTGTTCGCGCGCGACCTGCTGGCCCCCAATGGCAGCATTTACGTCAATATCGACTTCAACGAGGCGCATTATCTGAAAGTGCTGATGGACGAGGTGTTCGGTCCGTCCAATTTTCAGCGCGAGATCATCTGGCGCATCGGCTGGCTGTCGGGCTTCAAGACGCGCGCGAAGAACTTCATCCGCAACCATGACACGATCCTGTTCTACAGCCGCGATGCGGAGAGGATGACATTTAACAAGGCCTATCTGGGGCCGCATGATTTCGCCCCGCGCTTCAAACCTGCCGAGGCAGCGGAACTGTCGGCCACTCTGGAACGCGAGGGGCTGGCGAAATCGGCGGTGCGCCGCGTGATGAAGGCGGCGCAATCGATCGGCCTGCCCGCGCGCTATCCGGTCGAGGATGTCTGGAATGCCAGCAGCTATGACCGGCTGAACTCGGTCGCGATCACGTCCTATGCGGGCGAAAGCGTATCCAAGCTGCTGGGCACGCAGGAGGTGAAGGGCCAGAAATCGGAAAGCCTGATGAAGCGCGTCATCGAGGCGTCGAGCGATCCGGGCGATATCGTGCTCGATTTCTTCGCCGGTTCGGGCAGCACCTGCGCCGCCGCGCACAAGCTGGGCCGCCGCTGGATCGGGGTGGAGCAGATGGATTACGCCAGCACGATCACGCTGGAGCGGATGAAGAAGGTGGTCGCGGGCGACAGAGTCGGCATTTCGAAGCGGGTCGGCTGGCAGGGCGGGGGTTCCTTCGTATTCTGCCAGCTTGCCGACTGGCGCGAGGCGCTGCTGGCCAGCGGCGAGAACCCCGATGCGCTGGCGGGGCGGGTGCGCGCGCTGGGCTGGCTGCTGCATGACGGCGCGGGCGAGGCGTGGGACTGGAGCCGCTTCGACGCTCTGCCTGATGCCGAGCAACGCATTGCCCTGACCCGTGCCATCGCGGCCAATCCCATGCCGGTCGCGGCGGGTGATGCCCATGATCCGCTACTGGCCCTGACCGATGCGGAAAATGCGATAAACACGGCGTTTCAATCGGCTGATAGGTGACTGGAATCGCTGCCCGCCGCGATCATCAAGATTCTTGAAGCCAAATGACGACAAACCCTGTATGGGGCCGGTCATTGGCCGCAGACAGGCCCGTTCATTGCGCATTCCGGCGGCCCCAGACGGTCCGGCCGACACACGCAATGCCCCCATTCATTACGCCTGCCGCCCCGGCGCCCGGCCCCGTTGTTCAGAGCATTATGACATTCACCAATCTTCCGCCCCTTCTTGGCGAGGCCCTTGCCGAACGCGGCTATGAAGCACCCACCTCGGTCCAGGCCGCCGTCCTTGCGGACGATGCGCAGGGGCGCGACCTGATCGTTTCGGCGCAGACCGGATCGGGCAAGACGGTGGCTTTCGGCCTGACGCTGGCAGGGGAGCTGCTGGGCAGCTTTGCCGAGCCCGCCGGATCGCCACTGGCGCTGGTCATCGCGCCGACGCGCGAACTGGCGCTGCAGGTCGGGCGCGAGCTGGAATGGCTCTATGCCAAGGCCGGGGCGCGGATCGCGACCTGCGTCGGCGGCATGGATCCGTCGAAGGAACGCCGCAACTTGCAGCGCGGCGCGCATGTCGTGGTCGGCACGCCCGGCCGCCTGCGCGATCATCTGGAACGCGGCGCGCTCGACCTCTCGCGCCTGAGCGCGGTGGTTCTGGACGAGGCGGACGAGATGCTCGACATGGGCTTCCGCGAGGATCTGGAAGAGATCCTCGACGCCACGCCCGACAGCCGCCGCACGCTGCTGTTCTCCGCCACCATGCCCGCGCCGATTGTCGCGCTGGCCAAGCGGTATCAGCGCGACGCGCTGCGCATTTCCACCGCGGGCGACACGCGCGGCCACGGCGACATCGCGTTCCAGGCGGTGACCGTCGCGCCCGCCGAGATCGAGGCAGCCGTGGTCAACCTGCTGCGTCTGCACGAGGCGGAGACCGCGATCCTGTTCTGCGCCACCCGCGATAATGTGCGCCGCCTGCACGCAACCTTGCAGGAACGCGGCTTTGCCGTCGTCGCGCTGTCCGGCGAACATTCGCAGAGCGAGCGCAATCAGGCGCTGCAGGCACTGCGCGACCGGCGCGCGCGTGTCTGCGTCGCCACCGACGTTGCCGCGCGCGGGATCGACCTGCCGACGCTGTCGCTAGTCATCCATGTCGAGATTCCGCGCGATGCCGAAACGCTTCAGCACCGTTCGGGCCGCACGGGCCGCGCGGGCAAGAAGGGCACGGCGGTCATCATGGTGCCCTATCCGCGTCGCCGGCGCGTCGAATCGATGCTGCGCGGTGCCAAGATCGAGGCGGAATGGATCGGCGCGCCCACGCCCGAACAGATTCGCGCCAACGACCGCGAACGGCTGCTGGCCGCGATGCTCAGCCCTCAGGAATTCGACGAGGAAGACCGCGCGCTGGCGCAGCGCTTGATGGCCGAACGTCCGGCCGAGGACATCGCCGCCGCGCTGGTCCGCGCGCACCGCGCCGCCATGCCGCAGCCCGAGGATATTACCGAGGACACGCCCGAAGCCCGCCGCGCCGCCCAGCAGGAGCGTCACCGCCCGGGGTTCGAGGACGTGACCTGGTTCCGCATGGACATCGGACGCAGGCAGAACGCGGATCCGCGCTGGATCCTGCCGCTGCTGTGCCGCCGCGGCCATATCACCCGCAACGAGGTCGGCGCGATCCGTATTGGAGCGAACGAGACCCATTTCCAGGTACCCCGCGCCATTGCCGACCGTTTCGCGCAGGCCGTGGCCCGCACCGCGCAGGACGAAAGCGGCGAGGAGAGCGTGCATATCGAAACCTCCGGCCCGCCGCGCGAAGCCGCTCGCGCGCATGGACGCGACAATGCCCGGGGTCATGCTGGGGGCAAGCCGCGCGATCGCCGCGACGGCCCGCCGCGCGGCAAGCCGAACGCCGGACCGCGGCACAGCGATGGAGCGCCGGCAAGGGGCAAGCCCCGCCGCGACCCCTTTGACAATGGCCCGCCTGCCGACAGGCAGGCCTCTGACGGCCCGCGTTCGGGAAAACCGTATGCAGACAAGCCGCGCCCGGCCAAGCCGCATGACGGCAAGCCGCAAAAGGGCAAGTTTCGGGCGGACAAGCCCCGATCCGATAAACCCCGATCCGATAAACCGCGTTCCGACAGGCCCCATTCCGGCAAACCCCGTCCGGGTAAGTCGGGCCCGGGCAAGGCAGGCCGTCCTTCCGGCCCGCGCCATTGATCGCAGGTCTGACGTTTGACGGTTCCTGTTCCATTGCGGTCGTCATCCGCTCTAGACAGGCCGGATAGCGCAATGGCTTCGAAGGAAGGGCAAAGCGATTATGAGTAAGAGGATCGTCGTCACCGGCGCGGCGGGCGCGCTGGGCAAAGCCGTGATCGCGGCGCTGAATGCTGCCGGTCATGACACCGTCGGTGTCGACATCGGTGCGACCGCGGGCGGGCCGGGCGCTTTCGTCGGCGGCGTGGACCTGACCGACGAGGCGGCGGCGAGGGACGCGTTTGCGCGGATCGCCGCGGATGGCGTCATCGACGGTCTGACCAATGTCGCGGGCGGTTTCACTTGGGAAACCGTCGCGGAAGGCTCGCTGCAAAGCTGGCAGCGCATGTTCGCGATGAATGTCGTGACCGCGCTCAATGCCTGCCGCGCAGCGCTGCCGCATCTTCGCTCTGGCGCGTCCATCGTCAATGTCGGGGCGGCGGCCACGGCAAGGGCGGGCGCTGGCATGGGCGCCTATACCGCCAGCAAGTCCGGCGTCGCCCGCCTGACCGAAGCCCTGGCCGACGAGGTGAAGGACAGGCGCATTCGCGTCAACGCGGTGCTGCCTTCGATCCTGGACACGCCCGCCAATCGCGCCGACATGGGCGAGGAAGGCGCCGACAAATGGGTGAAGGGCGAGGAACTGTCCGCCGTGATCGCCTTCCTGCTGTCCGATGCCGCCAGCGCGGTGACGGGCGCCAGTATCCCGGTCATGGGCAGGGTCTGAGTGGGCGGGAACCCCTGGGCCTGATCAGTCCAGCAGTTCGAACCGTCCATATCCGCCGCGAAAGAACAGCAGCGGCCCGACATCACGCTCGGTCTTGAGGTTCACCACGCGGCCCAGCACGATGACATGGTCGCCCGCGTCGGTCTCGCTTTCAATGGTGCATTCGATCGCCGCCACCACGCCGTCCAGCACGGGCATGCCATGTTCGGACTTGCGGTGCGAGATGTCGTGGAACTTGTCTTCGCGGCGGCTGGCTATGCGTTTGCACAGCTCGAGCTGGTCCTCGCCCAGAACGTTCACGCAGAATTGGCCGCATTCGCGGATCTGTGCCCAGCTGTTCGACGCGCTGCCGACATAGAACGCGACCAGCGGCGGTTCGAGCGAAACCGAACCGAAGCTGCCCACGACCATCCCCACCGCGCCGGCATTTTCATGCGTGGCGGTGATGACGCACACGCCGGTCGGGTAATGGCCCAGCACCGTGCGGAAATGGGCCGGGTCGATATCCACGTCGATCTTGCCGTCCTGATGCGTCATGTCGCTCCCTTGTTCCATGGCGGCGCTGCCGGTGCTGGCGCGCAAGGCGCTTTCCTTCCGCCGCGCCGCGCGATAGGTCGCGGGCCATGTCGCATATCGTCAGGTCATGGGCAATCGCGCTTTCGGCGGTGCTGGTCGCATTGCTGCTGGCCGCCGCGTGGCGAAGCGGCGCGCGCGAGGCCGCGCCGACCGGCCCCATCGTGCTGGCAGCGGCGAGCATGCACGACGCGCTGGAAGACGCCGCCGATGTCTGGGCGGTCAGGGGTCATCCGCGCCCGGTGCTGTCCTTCGCGGCCAGTTCCGCGCTCGCCCGGCAGATAGAGGCGGGCGCGCCTGCCGACATCTTCGTATCGGCTGACGAGGATTGGATGGACGTGCTGGAGCGGGCGGACCTGCTGCGGCGCGATACACGCGCGGTGCTGGCGACGAACAGGCTGGTGATCGTCGCATCTGCGGGATCGGGGGTTTCACTGACGCCCAATCCCGGCTTCCCGCTGGCCGAGGCCTTGGGCGCCGGACGCCTGGCCGTGGCCGAAACGGAAACCGTCCCCGCTGGCCGCTATGCCCGCGCGGCGCTGGTCCGACTGGGGGTCTGGGACGATGTCGCCGACCGGCTGGCACCTGCCGAGAATGTGCGCGCGGCGTTGCAGCTCGTCGCGCGCGGCGCGGCACCTTTGGGGATCGCCTATGCCACGGACGCGGCGTCTGAACCCGCCGTGCGGATTGCCGGGACCTTTCCACCCGGCAGCCACTCGCCTATCCGCTACCCGGTCGCCTTGCTGAAGGGCGGGACAAATGCCGAGGCCGAGGCTTTCCAGCGTTTCCTGCTATCGGACGAAGGTGCGGCCATCTTCGCGCGCCACGGCTTTGGTCCGGCGGGTTAGACACATGCTGACACCAGCCGAATGGACCATCGTGAGCCTGTCGCTGAAGGTCAGCCTCGTCGCCATCGCGGCGGTGCTTCCGCTTGCGTTTGCGCTGGCGTGGCTGCTGGCGCGGCGGCGCTTTCCGGGGATGGTGCTGGTCGATGCGCTGGTGCATCTGCCGCTGGTGCTGCCCCCGGTGGTGACGGGCTATCTGCTGCTGCTCGCCTTCGGGCCGCAGGGGCCGGTGGGGGCGTGGGCGAACCGGCTGTTCGGCATCGTGTTCTCGTTCCACTGGACCGGCGCGGCTCTGGCGGCCGCAGTGATGGCGCTGCCGCTGATGGTCCGGGCGATCCGTCTTTCCATCGATGCGGTCGACACGCGCCTCGAAAGCGCTGCGCGGACTCTGGGCGCGGGGCGCTGGGACGTGTTCCGCCGCATCACCCTGCCGCTGGCGGCGCCGGGCGTATTCGCGGCGCTGGTGCTGGGCTTTGCGCGTTCGATCGGCGAATTCGGCGCGACGATCACCTTCGCCTCGAATATTCCCGGCGAGACGCGCACATTGCCGCTGGGGATCTATACCGCCTTGCAGGTCCCCGGCGCGGAGGCCGAGGTGGCGCGCCTCGCCATGATCTCGATCGGGCTGTCGCTGGCGGCGCTGATGGTGTCCGAATGGCTGGTCCGCCGCGGCACGCGGGGCAAGGGGCCGCCCGTCCTGTGACCGCGCTCGCCTTCGACATCGATATCGTCATCGCGCGGCCCGACCGGCAGATCGAGGCGCGCATCGCGTCGCAGGACAGCCTTGTCGCGCTGGTCGGGCCGTCGGGGCGGGGCAAGACCAGCGTTCTCGACGCGATTGCGGGCCTGCTGCGTCCTGAACGCGGGCATATCGCGGTGGGCGGCACGGTGTTGTTCGATGCGGCCAAAGGCATCGACCTTCGGCCCGAGGCGCGCGGAGCGGGTTACGTGTTTCAGGACAGCCGCCTGTTTCCGCATCTGTCGGTCGAACAGAACCTGTCGTTCGGCATGCGCTACGGCAGCGGCCGCACACCATTCGCGGGCGCGGAAGAATGCGCCGAATTACTGGGCATCGCCCATTTGCTGCACCGCCGCCCGCGCGAATTGTCGGGCGGAGAGATCCGCCGCACCGCCATCGCCCGCGCCCTGCTGCGCGCGCCGCGCTTCCTGCTGCTGGACGAGCCGACGGCCTCGCTCGACGATGCGCGGCGGCAGGACATATTGCGCATCGTCGAGGAAATCCGCGACCGTTTCGCGCTCCCCATCCTCTATGTCAGCCATGACCGGGCCGAAGTGGAGCGGCTGGCCGGGATGTCGGTGGAACTTTAATCCGCGCCGAACAGGTCGCGGGTAAAGACCTTGTCCTCGACGTCGGCAATCTCGTCCGTCATCCGGTTGGCGACGATGATGTCGCATTCGCGCTTCAGCTCGCCCAGATCGCGGATCACCTTCGATCCGAAGAAGCTCTCCTCTTCCATCGCGGGTTCATAGACCACGACTTCAATCCCCTTGGCCTTGATCCGCTTCATGATGCCCTGGATCGACGACTGGCGGAAATTGTCCGAACCCGCCTTCATTACAAGGCGATAGACGCCGACCTTGCGGGGTTTGCGGGCGATGATCAGCTCGGCCAGGAAATCCTTGCGCGTGCGGTTCGCATCCACGATCGCGCGAATCAGGTTCTGCGGCACCTCTGAATAATTGGCGAGCAGCTGCTTGGTATCCTTGGGCAGGCAGTACCCGCCATAGCCGAAGCTGGGATTGTTGTAGTGCCCGCCGATCCGCGGGTCGAGGCACACGCCGTCGATGATCTGGCGCGTATCCATCCCGCCCGCGATGGCATAGCTGTCCAGCTCGTTGAAAAAGGCGACGCGCATGGCGAGGAAGGTGTTCGCGAACAGCTTGATCGCCTCGGCCTCGTCCGGGTCGGTGAACAGGATCTCTACGTCTTTCCTGACCGCGCCTTCCAGCAGCAGATCGGCGAAGATGCGCGCCCGTTCCGATTGCTCCCCCACGATGATGCGCGAGGGGTGGAGATTGTCCCACAGCGCGCGCCCTTCGCGCAGGAATTCGGGGCTGAAGATCACCTGCCCGGTCCCCAGCCGCGCACGAATGTCCTTCACGAAGCCGACGGGAATGGTCGACTTGATGACAATGGTCGCCTCGGGCGCATGTTCGGTGGCGGTCCTGACCACGTCCTCGACGGTGGAGGTGTCGAACTTGTTGGTGTCGACATCGTAATTGGTCGGCGTCGCGACCAATACGTAATCGGCGCCCGCCAGCGCCTCTTTCGCGTCCAGCGTCGCCTTCAGCATCAGGGGGCGATTGGCGAGGAATTCCTCAAGCTCGGCGTCGATGATCGGCGATTTGCGGTCGTTCAGCATCGCCACCCGTTCGGCCGAGATGTCCACTGCCATCACCTCGTTATGCTGCGCCAGCAGCACCGCGTTCGACAGGCCGACATAGCCAAGGCCAAAGATTGCTATTTTCATTCGGTCAGTCTCGTCATTCGTTCCATCCGGCCGGTCGGATCCGGGTCGCAGAGCCCTAAGGGAGTTCCGCCGCGATTGCGACAGGTATGCCGCCGTCACAGGGGGCGGATAACCGGTTGGATACGGGCAGGGAAAGGCCAAAGGCGAAACAATGCTCAGCCCTGTCCGGCAGGACGCGTTCGCGCAGGGTCGTCCGCCAGCCATTGCCCACAAGGGAAGCGATGCAAGGGCAACGATTGCAGCGCCTGCGCATTATGGTGTCATGAAGAGCAATATAAGGTCGAACTGGTCGCACGCCATTCTGGTGTGCCGCAAATGCAGCCGGAAACAGGCGAAGCGGGGCGCCGATTTTGGCAGCCGCAAGGGCGGGCTGGCCAAGGCGCTGAAGAACGAGCTGGCCGCCCAGGGTGTCGTCACGGGCAAGGGTCGCAAGGCCGGGCTGGGCATCGTCGAGGTGCCCTGCCTCGACATATGCCCAAAGCGCGGCGTGGTGCTGGTCGACACGCGCACGCCCGATCAGTGGCGCATCATCGGGCCAGACGCCGATCTGGGCGATCTGGCCCGCGACCTTGCGGAAAGCGGCGGCAGCTAGGCCTGTGGGTCAGAGCCGGAAGCTGATGAAATCCAGGATTTCCGCCGCGATATCGACGTCGCAGCAGCTTTCGATCCCCTCGAAACCCGGAGAGCTGTTCGCTTCGCAGATCTTGTAGCCGTCGCCGTCGAACAGCAGGTCGATGCCCGCGATGTCGAGGCCCAGCAGACGCGCGCTTTCCAGCGCCAGCCATTCGGCGTTGCGGTCGGGCTTGAACGGCACGACTTCGCCGCCCAGCGAGAAATTTGCCTTGAAATTGTCGTTGACCGAGCGGCGCTCCATCGCGGCGACGACGCGGCCGCCTATTACGAAGATGCGAATGTCGCGGCCGCGGCTGTCGGCGATGAATTCCTGGAAGATCAGGTTCGCGTTGGACTGGGTGGCACGGATCAGCTCCATCAGATCCTCGAAATTCTGGCGGCCTTCGCACAGAAACACGCCGCTGCCCTGGCTGCCGCTAAGCGTCTTGACCACCACGGGAAAGCCCAGCTTGCGTTCGACCAGCCCGACATCGATGGGGAATTTCGCCAGCATCGTCTTGGGGATCGGCAGCTTGGCGCGGCCGAGCAGCTGGTGAGTGAACAGCTTGTCGCGCACTGTCTCGATCGACAGAGAGGTGTTGAAGGTGGGCACGCGCAGCCGTTCGAACTGGCGAATGACCGACAGCGCGAAATAGGTCGTGCCCGCGCCCATGCGGGGCAGCAGCACGTCGGGCAGGTCGACGACGGCGGAATCGACCATCAGGCTGCGCTCGGTCGCGGCGGTGACGAGCAGTTCGAACTGTTCGGGCTTGAACACCTCGATCTCGTGCCCGCGCTTTTCGCCGGTCTCGATCAGGCGTTTGACTTCATAGGCCTCGGGCTTCAGCGCGGCGGCCGAGTCCTTGTACAATATCCAGCTTTTCATGTGGGGCAGGGCTCACGCAGGGGCACGTCGCCGACCGATAGGCCGCGACGAAGACAATTTGGGGACGGTTTGGAGAGGGCGGGTGGAGCGCCGATTCTCTGAGGGTCGCGCCCCTTACGTCCCGCGCGTGTCGCCGTAAAGATGGATATGCAGCCGGTCGGTCAGGCGCAGCCCGTGCTGCATCGCCAGCGGGGCAAGCCAGCGCATGCGGTCGTAGAGCGTGGCGGAATCCGTGCCTTCGGGCATTAGCTGCAGGCGGCTGGGCAGGATGCCGTATGTCCGTTTCAGATCAAGCACTTCGTCCAGATCCGCAGGGGTCGCGATCACGAATTTGAAGAAGGCGCGCGGGTCTTCCGAATAGGCCTGCAGCCGTTCGGGGATCAGCGCGAGATCGGCGTCATTGCCGCTATGCGCCAGCTTGGGGCTGACATTGTACTGATCGATCAGCGTGTCGAGCGCCCTTGGAGCCTCGACCGTGCCGTTGGTCTCGATTTCGACGTGAAGGCGCGGGCGGATCTCGCGCAGCAGGGTGATCAGCCGCGTGAGGGCCGGGGCCTGCAGCAAGGGTTCGCCGCCCGTGACGACAAGGCGGTCGGGATCGAGGGCGAGGATCTTCTGCGCGGCATCGCCCTCGTCCACCGCGACCTGATTCGCCTTGCGGGCGAAGCTCTCGCCGCCGCGATGCGGGCGGTTGTCGCCGGAAAAGCGCCACGTATAGGCGGTGTCGCACCACACGCAGGCCAGGTTGCAGCGCGACAGGCGCACGAACACGCTGGGCCGCCCGGTCGACGGCCCTTCGCCTTGCAGCGAGGCAAAGATTTCCGGCTCGCCCGGCTGGGTCGTGGCGAGGACGATCGGCAATCCGCTACCCCAGCCGCGCCAGCGCCGCCGTCAGCCGCTCGACCTCGGCCGAATGATGCGCGTGGTCTGCGCGGGCCTTTTCGACGGCTTCGGGCTTGGCCCGCTCGGTGAAATTGGCGTTCGACAGCCGGCCTTCGAGCGATTTGGCTTCCTTCTGCGACGCGGCCAGCGCCTTTTCGAGGCGGGATTTTTCGGCGTCGATGTCGATCAGCCCTTCGAGCGGGATGATGAATGTGTCGTCGCCCGCCGTCACCTGCATAGCCGCGCCCTTGGGGGGCTCGTGCTGAAATACGGCACCAAGGCGGGCTACACGTCCGATCGATGTCGAGTTAACGGCCAGCGCTTTCTTCGCGGTAATGCTGGGGTTGACGACGTAGGCGTCCAGCTTGGCACCGGGCGCAAGACCGAGCTCGTTCTTCGCAGCCCGCAGCGCGGTGGTGAGCGCGATCAGCCAGTCGACCTCGGCCTTGGCGGCGGGGTCGATGTCGGCCTGCGGCTGCGGCCATTTGGCGGTGATCAGCGGATAATCTGCGCGGTCGCCCAGCTTGGACCACAGCTCTTCGGTGATGAAGGGCATGAACGGGTGCAGCATGACGAGGATCTGATCGAGCACCCAGCCGGCTACGGCCTTCGTCTCGGCGTCGATCTGTCCCTTGATCAGTTCGAGGTACCAGTCGCAGAAATTGGCCCAGACGAACTGATAGATCGTGTTCGCCGCCGCGTCGAAGCGCAGCGCGGCCATCGCCTCGTCCAGCGCCTTGAGCGTGGCGACGGTTTCGCCGATGATCCAGCGATTGACCGCGCTGGTCGCCTCAGGCGCGGCGATCTGCGTGGATGCGGCGATGCCGTTCGCCTCGCAGAAGCGGGCGGCATTCCACAATTTGGTGGCGAAATTGCGGTAACCCTCGACCCGCTTTTCATCCATCTTCACGTCGCGGCCCTGGCTTTCCATGGCGGCCATAAAGAAGCGCAGCGCATCGGCGCCGTACTGGTCGATCAGGCCCAGCGGGTCGACGACATTGCCCTTGGACTTCGACATCTTCGCGCCATCGGCAGCGCGCACGAGGCCGTGGAGATAGAGGCGCGGCCACGGCACTTCACCCATGAAATGCATGCCCTGCATCATCATGCGCGCATCCCAGAAGAACAATATGTCGAAGCCCGAGACGAGCAGCGAGTTCGGGTAATGCTTCTTCACCAGTTCCGTGTCGTCCGGCCAGCCGAGCGTGGCAAAAGGCCACAGCGCGGAGGAAAACCAAGTGTCGAGCACGTCATTGTCGCGCGTTAGCACCGCGCCGCCGCCCGCCAGCTTCTGCGCTTCTTCCTCGGTCTCCGCGACATAAACGCTGCCGTCCTCGGCATACCATGCCGGGATCTGGTGACCCCACCACAGCTGGCGCGAGACGCACCATGGCTGGATGTTCTCCATCCAGTTGAAGAAGGTCTTTTCCCAGCTTTTCGGCACGATCTCGATGCGGCCGTCCTTCACCGCCTCGATCGGGCCTTTCGCCAGTGTCTCGGCATCGACATACCACTGGTCGGTCAGCCAGGGTTCGATCACCACGCCGCCGCGGTCGCCGAAGGGGGTGGCGATGGTGCGCGGTTCGGCGTCGTGCTCGGTCTCGTTGCCCTCCGCATCCTTCGTCACATGCGGGATCAGGAAGCCGGCGTCCTTCATGCGCTGCACGACCAGCGTGCGTGCCTCGAACCGGTCGAGGCCGAGGAACTCGTCCGGCACCAGTCCGTCGGCGGTCTGCACCACGCGCGCTTCGCCATCGAGCATGTTGAGCATGTCGCCCGCCGCGATCCCGGCGCGCTTGGCCACCTCGAAGTCGTTGAAATCGTGCCCCGGCGTGATCTTCACCGCGCCCGAACCCAGTTCGGGATCGGCATGTTCGTCGGCCACGATGCGGAAACGGCGGCCGGTGATCGGCTGCTCGATCTCCTTGCCGATCACGCTGGCATAGCGCTCGTCCTCAGGATGCACGGCCACCGCCATGTCGGCCAGCATCGTTTCGGGGCGCGTGGTCGCGACCTCGATATAATCCTGCCCGTTATCCAGCGTCACGCCGTCCGCCAGCGGATAGCGGAAATGCCAGAAGCCGCCCTGAACCTCGCGCGTCTCGACCTCCAGGTCAGAGATCGCGGTCTTGAGCGCCGGGTCCCAGTTCACCAGACGCTTGTCGCGATAGATCAGGCCCTGATTATACAGGTCGACAAAGACCTTCAGCACCGCCTTGGTGAAATGCGGATCCATCGTGAACTGCTCGCGGCTCCAGTCCATCGAACAGCCAAGGCGGCGCAGCTGGCGCGTGATCGTGCCGCCGCTTTCGTGCTTCCATTCCCAGACCTTGTCGATGAACTGCTCGCGCGTGTAATTCGTGCGCTTGTCCTGCCGCGCCTCCATCTGGCGTTCCACCACCATCTGCGTCGCGATGCCCGCGTGATCGGTGCCGACGACCCACAGCGCATCCTTGCCGCGCAGCCGTTCGTAGCGGATCACGATATCCTGCAGCGTATTGTCGAGCGCGTGGCCGATATGCAGGCTGCCCGTCACGTTCGGCGGCGGATTGACGATGGTAAAGGCCTCGGCATCCGGGCGTTCGGGCCGGAACAGGCCGCCCTGTTCCCAATGCGCGTACCAACGCACCTCGATCTCGGCGGGATCGAAGGTTTTCGGCAAATTCGTGGTGATGGTTTCAGCGTCGCTCATGTGGCGCGCTTTGCCAGCGTGCCGGGCGGGGGGCAAGCACCAGAAACACGCCATTTACACAACAGATGCCCGGACGGCTTGTGCCCGCCTGTCGGCAGACGCTTGTGAGCGAGCGTTTTTTCGACCATGACCGCCACCATGCGCGACTGGGCGGAATTCGATACGAGGGACGGTGAAGGCGGCCCGGTGCTGGTGGTGACGGGGCCTCTGACGGTCTCGTCCATTGCGCCGCTGGACAATCGCCTGCGCGAAATCGATTCGCTTGCCGCCATCGATATTTCGCAGGTCGAGGATATCGACACCGTCGGTGCGTGGGTAATCATGCGCGCGGCAGGTGCGCTGGATGCACGGATCGAGGGGGCCAGCGACAAGGCACGCCGCCTGATCGACGCGGTTGAGGAATGCGCCAGCAGCGCCGACATCACCCCGCCGCGCGCACGCCTGCTCAGCCGGGTCCCCGATGCGGTGGGCGAACGGGTCATCGACTGGGCGCGCGGGGTCGCGGGCGTCGTCGACTTCCTCGGCGCTTCGGTGATCGCAATGGGGTCTTTGATCCGCCATCCGCGCCGTTTCCCGATGACCGCGCTGGTCCGCCAGTTCGAACTGGTCGGCGTGTCCGCGCTGGGCATCATCGGATTGATGAGCTTTCTGATCGGCATCGTCATCGCGCAGCAGGGCGCGGTGCAACTCGCACAGTTCGGGGCCGAGATCTACACGATCAACCTGACCGGGCGGCTGTCTTTCCGCGAACTGGGCGTGCTGATGACCGCGATCATGGTCGCGGGCCGGTCGGGCAGCGCCTTTGCCGCGCAGATCGGCACCATGAAACTGACCGAGGAAGTCGATGCGATGCGCGTGATCGGCGTGTCGCCGATGGAACGGCTTATCCTGCCGCGCATTCTGGCGGCGGTGCTGATGATGATTCCCCTGGGCTTCTTCGCCTCTGTCCTCGCGATCATCGGCGGTGCGTTCATTGCCAATTTCGCACTCGACATCCCGTTCTTCACCTTCCTTCAGCGGATCCGCGAAGTGGTGCCGCTGACCGATGTGTGGGTCGGGCTGATCAAGGCGCCGGTGTTCGGGCTGATCGTCGGGCTGGCGGGCTGCTATCAGGGCATGCAGGTGTCCGGCAATGCCGAGGAAGTGGGCAAGCGCACGACCATGGCGGTGGTGCAGGCAATCTTCATGGTGATCGTGCTGGACGCGTTCTTCGCGATCTTCTTTACCGAGATCGGGTGGGGCTGATGGCCAGCAAGCGAGCCGAAGACCTGATCGCACAGGCCACCGAAGACGCGGTCTTCACGCCGCCGGAGTTCGACGGCGAGTTTCCGATCGTCATCGAAGACATCACCAATGCCTTTGGCGAGCAGGTCGTGCACGAGGATCTTTCGCTCAAGGTCAGGCGAGGCGAAATCATCGGCGTCGTCGGCGGATCGGGCACGGGCAAATCGGTGCTGATGCGCTCCATCATCGGTCTGCAGACGCCTCGCTCGGGCCGGATCGAGGTGTTGGGGCGCGATCTGACCGATCCCGACAACCGGGATGACGAGAGTATTCGTTCGCGCTGGGGCGTGTTGTTCCAGGGCGGTGCGCTGTTCTCCACCCTGACCGTGGCCGAGAATGTCGAGGTGCCGCTCAAGCAATTCTATCCTGAGATTTCCACGGAACTGCGGCACGAGATTTCGCGCTACAAGGTCGTGCTGTCGGGCCTTCCGGCCGAGGCGGCGAGCAAATATCCGTCCGAACTGTCGGGCGGCATGAAAAAGCGCGCGGGCCTTGCGCGTGCGCTGGCGCTCGATCCCGAGCTTTTGTTTCTGGACGAGCCGACCGCCGGGCTGGACCCGGTGGGCGCGGCGGCGTTCGACCGGCTGACGCGCGAACTGGCCGATACGCTGCGGCTGACGGTGTTCCTCATCACGCACGACCTCGACACGCTGCACGCGATCTGCGACCGGGTGGCGGTGCTGGCCGACAAGAAGGTGATCGCGGTAGGCACGATTCCGGAATTGCTGGCGACCGATCATCCGTGGATCCAGGAATATTTCAACGGACCGCGCGGGCGGGCCGCACAGGCATCGTACGATTCCTCCTCCGCCGCAAATCCCGGCGCGATGGACAAGACAGGTCCCGAGAGGGCATAGGGGCAGACAGGCATGGAAACGCGGGCAAACCATATATGGGTGGGGGCAGTCACCCTGTTGCTGCTGGCGATGGCCGCCGCATTCATCATCTGGATCGCCCGGCTGAACGAGGGTGCCCAGAACGAATATGACATCTTCTTCAAGCAATCGGTCAGCGGCCTCGCCCGCGGGTCCGAGGTTGCCTATGCGGGCGTTCCCGCCGGCAAGGTGACCAAGATCGAGCTGTGGAAGAAGGATCCCGAATTCGTCCGCGTCCGCGTCTCGGTGGATGAGGAAGTGCCCGTCCTGCAAGGCACCACCGCGACGATTCAGGGAAGCTTTACCGGCGTATCGACCATCCAGCTGGAAGGCGCCGTCAGGGGCGCGCCCCCGATCACCGAGCCGGGGCCCGAAGGCGTGCCTGTCATTCCCACAAGGCGCGGCGGGCTTGGCGAATTGCTGACCAATGCCCCGCTGCTGATGGAGCGGCTGGCGACCTTGACCGAACGGCTGACCATGGTGCTGTCGGACAAAAACCAGGAATCGATTGAGGGCATCCTGCAGAACACCGACCGGATGACGCGCAATCTGGCCGAGGCGACCCCGCGCATCGACCAGACCATGGCCGAACTGCAATCGACCCTGCGGCAGGCCACGCTGACGCTGGCCGAGTTCGAGAAGGTCGCCAAGTCCACCGACCGCCTGGTGAACGGCGAGGGCCAGTCGCTGGCCGATCAGCTGCGCGAAACGCTGGCCAGCGCGGAAAGCGCGATGACCACGCTGGAAGCGACGATCAACGACGTGCGCCCCGCCGCGCAGCAATTGTCGTCGAGCACGCTGCCCGAGACCGAGGCCGCGATCCGCGATCTGCGCGCCACCACCCGCGCGCTGCGCAACGTGACCGAAAAGCTGAACGACGATGGCGCAGGGGCCTTCCTGAACAGCAAGCCCCTGCCGGAGTATGAGCCGTGATGAATGTGAAGCGCGTTCTTTCCCTGTTCGGCGCAGCCTTGCCGGCCGCCTTGCTGGCGTCATGCGTCAGCATCGGCGCGGGCGGCGATCCGCCAGAGCAGCTGATCACCCTGACCCCTCGCACCAGCGCGCCTGCGGGCGCGGCCAGCCAGGGCACGGTCGATTCGGCGATCTTCGTGTTCGAGCCCGAGGTCGAGGACCGGCTGGACGTCAACCGCGTGCCGGTGCAGATCGACCCGTCGAGCGTCGCCTATCTGCAGAACGCGTTCTACGTCGACCATCCCTCGCGCCTGTTTCAGGGCCTGCTGGCCGAGACCCTGCGCGTTTCCACCGGCCGTCTGGTGATCGCGGGCGCCGATCCGGGCCTGCCCAATCGCACGCGTCTATATGGCCGGCTGGTCGAGATGGGCTATGACGTTCCGTCGATGTCGGTGACCGTCACCTATGACGCGGTACGCGTCGATCCCGAGGGCAATATCAACGCGCAGCGCTTTTCACACAGCGTACCGGGCATCGCGGCGGATTCGATCTATGTGGCCCCGGCGCTGAACGATGCAGCGAACGAGGTCGCCGCATCGGTCGCGGAGTGGATGAACGGCTTCACGCAATAGGCGGGACGTTTGCCGGCCACGAAAATCAGCCGGGGAAGGGATTGCCCTTCAGCACTCCCGCCAGATGGGCGGCATTCGATGCGACCATCGCGGCCGTCTGGGTGATCTTGTCGGGCACCTGCTTCAGATCCTTGAAGTCAGTCGAACCCATCGCTTCGCCTACCCAATAGCAATTGGCGACGGGCGGGATGGTCCAGCCCGTGTCGTTCAACGACTGGAATATCTGCGACGATGCCCAATGCGCGCCATCCTCGTTGCCGACGATGGCGCTGACCGCCAGCTTGCCATAGCTGGGCATGCGGCCCTGATCGTCGGTTTCCGACAGGAACGCGTCCATGCGTTCCAGCACGCGCTTGGCGACCGAGCTGATCTGGCCCATCCAGATCGGCGTTCCAAAGATCAATATGTCGTGCTTCAGGATTTCCTCGCGCAAGGCGGGCCAGTCGTCGCCTTCGCCCTCGTCCGAAGTGACGCCGGGCAGGATGTTGTGCGCGGCGGCGCGAATGGTCTTTTCCAGCTTCACGTCATGCTCGGCAAAGGCCTTTTGCAGGACCTGAATCATCGAGTCGGTGGACGAGACGGCGCTCTCGTCGCTTTTCAGCGTGCAGTTGATGGCGATGGCGGAAATGGTCATGGCTTCTCCTCTTCAAAGGTGAAGCGGACAGACCGGTCTTAAGGTTCCGCCTTCGCGCCGGGCCGTGCCAGCCGCGCGAAACGCTGCGCCAGCGCAAAGCCGCGCGCGCGGGCCTCACGTCGGGCCAGCGCCTCGGCTTCCCAGCCCCATTGCTGCGCCTGCCAGTCTTCTTCCAGATTGGCAAGGGCGAACAAAGCGTCGACATCCTGTCCCTCATCCAGCGCGGCAAGGCCCGCGATCAGCG
>NZ_CFETID010000035.1:0-23348 GCF_983967925.1 Croceicoccus sp.
TCATCCCGAAAAAGGGCTCCTAGCGATCACGCTGCGGCCCTCACCGGATGGGTACTGTCCGCCATGGCTTTTGGCCATAGTTATTTTACTCAGGTAGCGGAAGTGTCCGAGGCATTCGCTGCCTGGCGTGTAACTGTCGCGTTCTTCGACCGGAACCTCAAACTGAAAGGCCAACGCTATCAGGACCGCCGATAATCAAGCATATAGATCCCGCGAAAAACGAGGATAGCCGCGCCCTCTCGAAGAAGTATTATAACAGGTTTCGCAAGGTGCCGCGCCGCGCGGGGAAGGTGCTGGCCGCGGGAAATCAGGCGTTGGCCGTTTGTCTAGAACGTATCTGTTATTACAGCGATTTCCGCATCGATGTGCTGGCCGAGGCTATCGGCCAACGCGAAATTGCGGGCGCGCAGCGCATTCAACTGATCCAAAGTGCGATCGGCGATGAGTTGAAGATTGCCGAAGCCGGTGCTTACCGTTTCGCCGGCAAGCGAAGCGCGATAGGTAGCCAAAGATTGCTCGAGCAGGCTTAGAACCGGATTGTCGATGATTTCCCAATCCAGCTTGATACGCTTGATCTGGGTGACAGGTTCGTCGAACTTCTGCTCGGCAGTAAGTCGGGTCATGTCGTTAAAGTCGCGCTCGCTCGCTCGCATTCCGCACAGGATTCGATTCGCGCGGCCTATGATTGAGAGAAGCGGGAAGAACTCCGCGCGTGTCAGCCCCGCCTTGCGGTATGATGCATTAAGCAGGCGGATCACATGAGCCGGGTGTTCGGGAAGGATATCGACGCCACCGCTCCGACCCAGACGGCACTGGACTATACCCTCGTCCTGAAGAATTCGCATTGCCTGGCGGGTTACTTGACGACTGACCCCAAGATTGGCGGTTATGGAAGCTTCCGACCGGGTGTGGTGTCGTTCCTCACGGTCAAGGCTCGCGATCTCCCCGGCAAGAAGGTGGACTGCATATCCCGCAAGGCTATGACTGCCACCGTATACTGCGGCAGTCTCGGCCAGGCCCTCGGTGCAAGCGTCAACCGTGTCGATCGCGCCGACAAAAATTTGCAGGCAATTTTCCCAAGGGATTTCTGACCTCAGTTTATAGTTCGCATTCTGGTCGGTGAAAGGGTTCCGCATTCCGATGCAGTAGCGAAACTCGCGATCGAGCGAACCGCTCTGATCCACCGGCCAATCGCGGCAATATCGTATCGCAAGATTAAGGATCGTGCGCGCTTCGTGAACCTGCGCCTTGCTCAGGCCTCTCAGCTGGAAATAGCGCGCCAGTTTCGCGGTAGGGGTCGTCTGTACATTTTTGACGACGATGAGGCCGCCTTGCGCGCCTCTGCGCATCCGCGCCACACCCCAGTTTTCAAGCAGTCTTGCCGCCTCCAGAAACGTCTCTCGGCCCAAGCCGAACTGTTTGCAGATATCCGGCGCCTTGCCGACGAGTTGGTGAGCGGAATACCCGCGTCGGCCGATTTCGTCTCGGATCTGTTCCGCGCAAAGCAAGGCGGCAGTCGCACGACTTTTGGGCTCGCAGACCAGTCCTTTATGAATTGCGCCCCAATCGAAGCAAATCTTCATATCCCTCATGGTCTCCCGACATTGGACGCATTAAATGCGCTCTGAGTTCTGGCAGCGTCTTTTTTCTATCTTTTTTGGCATTGCCAGTTTGCCGCATCATATACTCCGTCGGACGTTTGAACACCCTTGAACGTTGCGACTGTCGGGTACGGGCACAAAAGGAAATCACGTGACGATCCGGTGGGAGGCGGAACGATGACGCCCGAAACGGTACCCGATTGATCGGCGAACGCCATTTTTGCACGATCCGTCCCTCGATGCGCAACGACCGGGCCCGGCGCTTTGCCCTTCTCGACCCAATCGATTAGTTCCCGTAATAGTTGATCTGGCGCATCGGCGGGGCCCGTTCCACCGCCGCAATGCGCCATGCCGGGAATGCGGTAATAGGCCGCCATATCCCGGAAACCCGCCATGCCTCCATCCGCCTTGTTGCCGGCTTCGAGGAAATATTGCTCCGTTTCTATGTCGGAGCAGCACGGATCGCTCACGCCGTTCCAGAACAGGACCTTGCCTCCGTCCCGTTGGAACGGGCGAAGGTCGGTATTATAGGGGTAGCCGAAATCGAGCCGCTTCGCGGCAGCAAACCAGGCGTCTATGTCCTTTTGTCGCGACAGGTCGAAGTCTTTCAGGACATCATACTCCTGCCCGAAATAGGCGCGAGCCAGAGTGTCGACTATGACATAACCGGGACTGCCCTTTTGCATATTGTCCGGACTGGGCTCTGGCGACCACGGCGGCGGAGAGGCCCCGAGGAATCCTGACCACACCGAAAGATTGGAGATCGGGAAGCCTTCCGTAAGCTTGCCTTTGGGGCTGCTCGGCCCTTCGAGGACAGCCTCGATGCTACGAATTTCGGGCTGAGTCAGACAGTCCTCACCGTCGCCCGCCTTGCAGGCGATGGTCTGAAAATCGAAGCTGCACATGCGATGATCGTTGATCATCTGGTCCTTGGCTCCATCCAGTGCGTCGCATGCCTTCAATACGTGCCCCTCGGCCATTTGGAGCTTTGCCGGAGAGAGCCAGGCGCCCGGTTCGCGTATCATCTGACGTGTATTGTAAAGGAATTTCAGCTGCGTGGCGCTGCTGCGACCGCCTGGCGCCCCGATCAATACGCCATCGTAATCCTCTGGATGGCGATCGATCGCCATCATGCCCATGCGTCCTCCACCCGAGCAGCCCGAATGGTATCGATACATCGAGTCGACGTCATAATATTGCTTGGTGATCTGCTGCGTAGCGACCGTGACAACGTGTCCGCCACGATGGACGTGATCCATGGCCTTTGCCGGATCTTCGCCCATGAAACGCCAGTCGAGCATCGAGCCCTGCCGACCTGTATCGGTTCCTGCGACCGCGAAGCCCATGTTCAACGGGTTGCCAGCGGGAACCTGCGAGTCGGTTGGCACATATCCGGCCGATCCGCCAAGGCCGATGAAATAGAACCGACCCGCCCAATCCTTGTCGGGAAGTTGGAGGCGGAAATTAACCTCGTTGGGTCCGGGGTCATTCGTGGTTACGTAACCCTCGACCCTGCAATGGGCGACCGGCTCCACGATCGCTTCTGCCGACACAATGGTGGTGTCGGCAGGTGCCATCGCCTGGATTGCCGACACATTACATTCGGCCGCGGGCGCCATTGTTGACTGCGCGCTGGGTACGAGCACGCTTGCGTTCGTTGCCATCGAATCCGCATCGGCCGTGCTGCAGCTGGCCAGAACGAATACCAGGGTCAGTGAGCATGCCGCGCCCAGTCTGCCTGCGGTCAATCTTACCATAATCGGCATCCTCTGTGTCCCAATTTCCTGTTCCCGGCCGCAAAAATCTGATCCGGTCGGTTGTTCGGGGACCAACGTATTTCGGCGATGGAGAAAAAAAGAGTCTGCCAAAACATCCGTGGCTAATTCCGGCTTTCCAGCTTTCCCATCCCAACTCTTGCGTGCAAGCCTTGGGCCGTGCCCTTCTTTAAGCGGAAAGGCGAAGTAAATCAGCGGCCAAGGTTCAATCGCCAAATCGCCGTCTTTTTTAGCCAAGGCCCCACGCTAGCGTTTCCCGCAAGCTCCTCGAAAGGAGTCAATAGCTGGGAGGGATTATGAAAACTCTGGCCTTGGCCTTGGCATGCACGGCATTAAGCAGCACTACTCTATTCGCCCAGACAACAGTCGATGCATCAGGCCAGACGACGGAAAACGGTCCCAAAGAGATCATCGTGACGGCGCGGCGAACTGGGGAGAACATTCTCGACGTTCCAATTTCGATTATCGCCGTCAGCGGAGATGAACTGAACGAAAAGAACGTCAAGACGGCCAATGACCTCTCATTCGTCGCCCCCGGCCTAAGCATCCAGAATACGTCGTCAAACCGGGCCACTACTACCTTCTCGATGCGCGGGCAGGGCCAGACGTTTGGCCAGATCGCGCCCGGCGTAGTCGCCTATATGGCCGAAGTTCCGATCCCCGAAGGGAGCTCGGGACAGTTTTACGATCTTGAAAATATCCAGGTGCTTAAGGGTCCTCAGGGAACGCTTTTCGGTCGCAATGCCTCGGGAGGCGCTATCCTTTTTACTCCAAAAAAGCCCGGCAACGAATTCAACGGCTATGTCATTGGAAGGCTTGGCGATTACGGCCGGCAGGACGTGGAATTCGCCGCTGGCGGTGCAATCGCCGAAGACGTGGTGCAAGTGCGATTGGCAGGCCAGTTCCTCCATCGGAACGGCTTTACGACAAATCTGTTCGATGGTGGCAAACTGGATAACGAGGATCGAAAATCTGTCCGTTTCAGCGTCGTCGTGACGCCGTTCGAAGGATTTGAGAACCACACCATATTCTCATACGCAAAGTTCGACGATGATGGGTCAGGGCAATCGCTTGGCGGGATCGTGGAGGACAATCCCACTTTCCTGCTTCCCGGAACATTTACCGGCGTACCCTTGCTGCCCGCGCTTCAGGATGCGCTGGCAGCGCAGGAACAGCGAGGGCCGCGCGTTGTCGATCTGGACTGGCCGACGCATAACGGGCTCCGCTCGCGCGACCTGATCAATATCACGACATTCGACGTCACCAATTCCATCACGCTGAAAAACATCTTCAGCTATAGCTGGTATAAATATGAGTATTTGCGCGACCTCGACGGATCGCCATTACCTGTTCTTGGCGTTTCCAACCCGTTTCAGTCCAACTGGATCAATCAGAGGACCGAAGAAATCCAACTCCGCGGTGTGTTCGGCATCGTCGAGGGCGTGGTCGGCTACTATGATGAACGCTATGACACCGAGGCGGGAAGCGTAGGCTTTGACACGGAACAATATATCGCCGCTCCGTTAGGGCCTGTTTTCACATATGTAGGGCCGATCGGCGCGATCAATGTGGCCGCCGGCAGCCTGAACACCAGCAAGGCCTTCTACGGGGAGTTCAACCTGCAACCTGTAGACGACCTGACGCTCACGGCAGGAATCCGTCAAACGCGCGACTTCCGTTCCTCTTCTCAGCTGGGGACGACCCTGACCTTTCCAGATGCATTCGGTCCGGGTGCAGATCTTGTCATTCCCGGCACACCGAATGAAAGTTCCGGCAAATTCAAGGCAACGACCTGGAACCTGGCGGGACTGTATGAATTCACACCTGATCTCAGCGCCTATGCCACGGTGCGGCGCGGCTACAAATCGGGGGGTGTCAACGGAACCGCAATCGATCCTGCGGATCAGCTCTTCGCTCCCGAATATGTGACCGATTACGAAATTGGCGTGAAAAGCCGGTTTAACCTGGGGTCGGTCGATGTGTTCGCTAACCTTGACTATTTTTATGATGATTACACCAATATCCAGCGCTTTATAAATCTGAACACGGTGCCTGCATCCACCGTCACGCGAAACGCAGCCAAAGGCAGCATTCAAGGTATTGACCTGGAAATAGGACTGCAGTCACGACTGTTCGATATTACTGCCGGCTATAGCTATCTAGATGCCAAATACGATGAATACATCGATCCGACACGCGGAGAATTGAGCAACAGCGACTTCCCGAACACGCCAGAACATCAGCTTACGGTAGCACCGAAGTTCAAGTTTCCCGTGCCAGACGACATTGGCGAGGTCAGCTTCCTTGCGAACATCTATGCGCGCAGCAAGATCGCATTCGATCCGATCAACAAGCCAAACGGCAATCCAATCACCGATCTAAGCCCTCCGGGTGCAATCGGCGCTGGCTACACCCGGGTGGATTTGCGCCTTGATTGGAAACGGGTCGCCGGCAGCCAGTTCAGCGCGGCGCTGTTCATGCGAAATGCTTTTGACGAGGAATATATCGTCGGCAGCAATAACCAGCTCCCGACGCAGTTCGCTTCCGTTTCCTATCTCTATGGCGAACCTCGAACATTTGGCGGCGAAATCAGGTTCGACTTCTGATCGCACGGACGGCCGGCTCAAGTCCGGCCGTCCGCTACCGACTTGGGTTTGCGAGTCCCCCGTCTCCTGATTGTCGCAGCCAGTTGCAATTGAACGACTATTTTCGTGGGCCAAAGCCTTTAGATTGTGGAGGTGTATTGCAATCAGGCGTGGTGAATAATTGTCATGAACAGGAATTCGATCTTACAGATAGGCCCGGACCTTGTTGAGGTTTCAACTTATATTCCTCAAGATCCGTACTTTGGCCGTCCCTATATAGACCGCGATGAGATACGTGATGCTCCTGGTGTCCACCGCAACATACATGGCGGGTTTGAAAATACCGATACGCGTTTCAACTTCTACTTTCCTGCCATCGAAGTATATGGCGGTAGAATGTTCCAGCCGATGGAAGGTGGCCATGCCGGGCATGAGAATATTTTCGGCGAAGGCCCAGTCGCGGAGATTTCCGGCGGCATGGCGATGGCCTTTCGAATGGGCGGATACATGGTGGAGTCGAATTGTGGCCACATCGGCGACGATATCGACGAAAGGGCTGGGCCCGATCCCACGCTTTATGGCTATCGGGCGGCGATCGAATCCGCGCGCCTGTCGCGCCATCTCGCAAAGCAGATATATGGTGCCGAACCGGCGAATGGGTATGTCTATGGCGGAAGCGGCGGGGGCAGGCGCTCGCCCGCCTGCATCGAATATGGCTCCGGGGTCTACACAGGCGCCCTTCCTTATCACGGTGGGGGCAACATCGCGGACCATGGGACACGGTCGCGTGTGCGTAGTGAACAGCCGGTGCATTTCGGCCTGATGTTCAACGTCCGGCGGCTTCTGGGTAACAGGCTGCCCGGGGTGATCGATGCAATGCAACCCGGCGGCAGCGGCAATCCTTTCGAAGGATTGACCGTGCACCAACGCGAGGAACTGGCTAATCTATACCGGCTGGGTTTTCCGCGCGGCGCCGAATTCATGATGAGCCAGCCTTTTGGCCAGATATGGCTGTGGACGTCTATCGCGGACATGCTGCTGGAGGAGGACGAAGATTATTTCTCCGGTTTCTGGAGCAAGCCGGGTTATATTGGCCACGACGAACCGCAATGGGTTAAACCCGACCTGATCGACACCGAAGTTTCCGTCAAACGTGTGCTGACCGCGCGTGATTTGAAAGAGAACCCGGAATTCGCCGACGCGGCGATACAGGCTGCCGCCTATCCCGCGATATTTATTGCAACGCTGAACCACACGCTCGATCTGCCGATGGCCCTTGAAGTGGACTTACCCGCAGGGGGGTATCGGCAGGGCGCGGGCGTATACATGCAAAGCGGCGCAGCGAGGGGGCGCCGCCTCTACGCCATGGCCGAGGCAAGCGACATGCTGTTTTGCGATGGCCGGGGCGAGGCCAATCTGGAGCGGCTGACAGGAGTCGTGCCTGGCGACCGGGTCCGCATCGATAATCGCGCGTTCCTCGCCTATTGCTATTATTACAAATATCATCTGTCTGAGGAGCCAATCTGCGATTTCCTTCGCGTGGACAGACAGCCGATTTTTCCGCAACATGACGTGCCGCTTGCCTCGCCCTTGATGGGCGTGCCCTATTCGGGCCAGTTCGATGGGAAGGTGATGTGGATCCATGCGACGCATGACACATCACTATGGCCGCCCCAGGGCTTGAGCTATCATCGAGCGGTCGAACACGCGCAGGGTAAAGCAGGATTGCGGGACAATTTCCGCATACGCTGGACCGAAAATGCTGAGCACACCCCGCCCAACATGGTGCCGCCGCAACCCAACCGCTCGGGCGCCAATTGGCTGGTCAATTCTCAAGGGATAATAGAGCAGAGCCTTGCGGACCTGATCGACTGGGTTGAGAATGGGGTGGAACCGGCAGGAACCTCGTTTGCGTTTGTCGATGGCAAAATCGTCCTGCCGCCCGATGCCGCGGAGCGCGGAGGCATCCAACCCGTGGTCCACATCGCATCACCCGCTGGAGGAGAGCTAAAAACGAAGGTGGGCGAAAACGTCGAACTTATGGCCAGCGCGGAAGCGCCGTCGGGGGGCAAGATTATCGCCGTCGAATGGGACTTCGACGGCAAGGGGGTCTATCCTTTGTCCAACGACATCGCCGCCGGGCAGTCACATGTGGAGGCAAGGGGCCAGCATGTTTTCGATGCACCGGGAATTTATTTCCCGTCGGTTAGGGTTACGGCCCATCGCGACGGCGACTTGGGGGCTAAGCAGCGCAGGCTTGAAAATGTGGCATCGGTACGCGTCGTAGTAAGCTGACTTCGGCGCAATAACGAAAAAGAAGGGAGCCGTACAAGGCGTGCGGCTCCCTTCTTCATTTCAAGGGTGCGCGCGGTCAGCGCACGATAATTCTCGCAGATGCTAGATTTTCGATCTGGCGCCGAGCGTTTGGATTGCCTTCCCGGTTAAGCCGCACGCGGGCGGTTACGAAATAGGTACCAGGCTGAGCGAAACGGCAGGAAATGGTTTCGCTCAAGGCGGTCTTGCCAGGTTCGACCTTGCTTTCACGATCGAACGTGCCGCTTGGGTTTGTTGCCCAATGCAATTGCGTAAAGGTTCCGGCCTGTGGCGGTGCCTCCGCGTCTACGACGACGGTGACGTCTTCCCCTGCCGATACTTCGGCCAATGGCGCACCATTGGCCTGCACTCGCACGACGGGCTGCGTTCCTCCGCGCTCCAACGCAGTTTTGGGCAGACTGACCTTGCCGTCTGCAAACGAATAGCTCGTTTCAGGCGGCTCGACGCCCTTTTCGACCCAGGCTGCCAGATCGACCAGGCCCTGCTCGATGGAAGGCATATAGTCGATCAGCCAGGTGGTCGTTGCCCGCCGTGCATGGCTGGGCAGCAGCATGGGGGGAACGTGTTCGGCATTTTCAGTCCACTGAAGGCGGAATTTATCCCGCGCTTTCTCCGGCCCTTGCGCCTGCTCCACCGCCTGTTTGTAGATGACCCCTTGGGGCGGCCAGAGCGACGCGTCATGCGTGTGGTGGATCCAAAGCAACTTGCCTTCGTACTGACCCGAGTAGGGTACACCCATCAAGGGAGAGGCCAGCGGCACGCCATGTTGGGGAAAGACCGGTTGACCGTCCACCCGAAGGAAATCGTTCAGCGCGTCATTCGACAAATGGTAGCGATACATGTAGCAGAACGCGAGAAACGCGTGATTGTCGATGTGCACCAAGTCTCCGGCTTTCGCGCCGCGGAACCGTTCCAGATTGGCTTCGGCCCGTCCGTCGCAAAAGAAGATGTTGCCGACGCTTTGCATGCAATAGAGTTGCCGGCCTGCAATATCTCCGGTTTCGATCCTGACGCCTGCGCCCTGACGGTATCCGCCAGACAGCCCGTCAACCTCGATCCCGATCGGCAAATCCCACTCTCCAGTGGATGAGGCGCGCATGACCGCCATCGGCTTGGCATCGGCGAATTCGGGTCCCGAGAATTCCTCACCCATCATGTCCTGTACGGTGATGATGCGCGTGATCCGGGCCTGCGCGTCGATCAGATCATGCTCTATCCATTGGCGCTCGTCATGCCCGATGTAGCCGGGCTCGCTCCAGAAATTGTGGAAATATTCGGCATCCTCTTCCAGCAGCATCCCGGCGATCGAGGTCCACAGCCAGATTTGCCCCATCGGCTTAGCAATCATGAATTCGTCGCCGCGCGGATATCCGAGACGGTAGAGATTGGCGAGTTCCTCTCGTTCGTGGACCGACAGCCCATCGAACGGATTGCCGCTGCCGCCGGGTTGCATGGCATCGATAACCCGTTCCAGCTTTTCGCCCCGCAGAAGGCGCTGAACATTGAACATCGCTCCGAAGTGAACCGGCTGCTCGCTGCGGACCCTTGAATTCGTGCCGTGTGGCTCGACGTTTCCGCCGCCCATGAAGGGCAGGGCGCCATCATAGACGCCGCCGCAATATTCGAGACACAGAGGCGACCGGCGTCCACCTCCGCTGCCGCCCCAGACATAGCTGTAATCGGGTTCGCGCCCGTAAATCTGTCGGGCAACATACTTGGAGAAGCGGGCGCTTTCCACGCTGGCGCGATAGCCGTAGAGGCCCGGGTCCACTCCTGCGCGCGGATCGATGTCGTCCCCGATGTGGCCGCTATTCGATTCCACCATATACCCGCCAAGGCCGACCATCATTTCAAGTCCGCCAAGCAGTTCGCCCATCGCGCCCGCGAATGCCTCTTCATGCCCGGCATGCGCACCCTCCAGGGGATGATACATGCGTCCGCCCCATTCTTCCTTGGCGGGAAAATAGAAAGTGAACCTTGTATCGGTATTCTCGAAACCGCCGTGTACGTTGCGATGGGGATAGGGCTTCTCGCGATATTCGTCGCGATCGATGTAAGGCTGTCCGAAGTAACTATCGCGCACTTCGTAGGACTGCGTATCGAGTTTCTGGTCCAAGACTTGATCGGTCAAAGCATCCTCCTGATCATGAGCGCGCCTATGGCTGGTCGCGCCAATGCCCCGCCGCACCGGAGCCGGTTTCGGGTCGGGAGTGTGATGACCGTGCGTTGCACGGGAATAAAGTATGCCTAATCGGCGCAGGCGGTGCGTCTCACGTCAACCTGATGTATTGTGCAGGATCAACGGAGGAGCGGCTGCCTACCGGAACGTCCCGCGAAGATGGCTGATCGGTCATTGCCACTTGGGTTAACCGCCTGCCGCGTTAGCACGGCTTTCGGGCCCGTCCATGAAAAGGCTTGAGCGGAAGAACTCGATGATCTCGTCTCGTGCAGTCACAGTAGGCTGATCGGCCTCATCAATCAGGTGCAAGGTTACAACGCTGTGCGGCGTTTTGAGAGGGGCTTCCGGGTTTGCTGCGCTGTCAGGCAATACGGTGCCGACGAAGCGATCGCCCAGCGCCTTCTCATAGGCTGCGAAGCGTTGTGCCGGGCAGAACGTGTCACCCTCGAAACGATAGGCGCGGACCGTAAGGTCTTCGGTCTCCATGCGTTTCTTCACCTTCGCGAGATCCTCGGGAGATATGTGCAGGCCCGAACCATTGTGCATCGGCATCGAAGGCTGCGACAGCACGGGCGCGACCACCGCCTTTTCCAGCATCATGGACAAGGCGAAATTGCCGGTAAAGCACATGCCGATCGCGCCAACGCCTTTTCCGCCGCATTCACGGTGCGCTTCGGCAGCCAGCGCGCGCAGCCATTTCGTCACCGGGCTTGAGGAGTTCGAGGCAAAAGCATGGAACTCGCGGCTGATACAGGCGCGCGCCACGGTCAGCATGGCCTGACCGGCGCCGGGCATCTCACCGTCGCGTCCGAACAAGGAGGGCATGTACACCGTCAGCCCCGCATCGCGGACCCAGCGGGCGAAACGCGCCACATATGGTGTGATCCCGGGAATTTCGGACATCACGATTACGGCGGGACCGCTTCCGGCCACATAGACGGTCTTGGTCTTTCCCAGGAGCGTCACTTTGCGCTTTTCGAAATCGTCTAGCGGGTCCCGTATCTCGGGATCGAATTCTCGCATGTTTCCCTCCCTTTAGTAGAATCTGCTAATCGGCGGCAGCCAGTTCCGTGCCCTGTTGTCCGATCCGGATGGACCGCGTAGCCAGCAGAAGGTGCAATCCCCCCCAGGCCACGAAGATCATCGCAAAGCCGATGCCCCAGGCGACGCCTCTCGTCCCGCCAACTGCTTCACTTACGGCGCCGATCAGATAGGTGCCGGCGCCCACCCCGATAAGGTTGGCCCCCAATTGCACCAGCGATACGGCTAGGCCGCGCAGGCGCGGTCCCGCCTGGTGGACGATTACGGAATAGACCGGCCCGTTATAGGAAGCGCTGAAGAAGCCACACATCAGCATGGCTGCGATAACCTGCCCGAGATTGTCGAAATATACCGTCCCAAGCCCCGTCAATGCAGTGGCAAAGGGGATCATCGCCCCGAACAGTGCGGTCCGAACAGGATTGAAACCGCCCCTGCGCCGGTTCAGCAGATCCACCGCCCATCCAGCGGCAAGGCCGCCCGCCGAGCCAAGTACCCCATATGATATGGCGATGAGAAGTCCCGCATCGGCAATCGGCATGCCATGCACACGAATGAGAAATGTCGTCAGCCATGTACTCATCCCATAGATGCCGGTGGCGATCAGAATGATTGCGAAGATGCAATGGGCAAGTCCGGGCCGCGCCAGCAATTCGGCGATGCGGGAACGCAGACCGGTCTTCGTCGCAAGTTCGTTGCTGGCCGGATATTCGCTGGCGTCCATGCCCCCACGCACCGGTTCGCGCACGCCGAACAGCAGGACCGGCGCTAGCAGGATGCCTGGAATACCCGCCGCAATGAATGCCCAGCGCCACCCGAAATTTTGCACGATCGCGCCGCCCGCGACGAAGGCTATCGCCAAACCTACACCCGAACTGAGATACCAGATGCCGATTGCCGTAGCGCGGCGGTTCTTGTCGAAATAATCGCTGAGAATGGAAATACCGGTCGGCGATCCGGCCGCTTCCGAAATCCCGACCACGGCCCTGCTGGCGAACATCGACCAAAATCCGACCGCAAGACCACAGAACGCGGTCGAGGCGCTCCAGACGGTCAACGCGGCAGCCATGATATTGCGCCGATTGAAGCGATCGACCGCGACGCCGAACGGAATCGCGGCCATCGCAAAGAAAATACCATAAGCAAATCCCGCAAGAACGCCGAGCCGGCCATCGCTCAATCCGAACTCCCGACCCATCGGTTCAAGGATCAGGCCGATGATTGCCCGGTCGATACCGTGGGTGGTCTGAACCGCCGTCAAAATGGCAAGAACGTACCAGCTATATGCGGGGGAAGGGGTCGCCGACCGAGGTGGCTCTCCGGATTTCATCGAAGTTCGCCTGTCGTTCGCTTTTCTTGGGCACTCACCTCGCGGGATCCCTGTGGAAGTATCTTACGCGCAGAATATCCCCGTCGGCATGATAGGTTTCGATGCTGGGCAGAACCGTTTGGCCCGTCTCGCCTGCAATGATGTTATGCACCAAGGCCGCGGCTTCGTTGCCATTGACCAGCAAATGCACGAGTTCGGTTGTGCAGCTTGGGCCGTATGTCTCCCACATCTCCTGGACAGCCGCTTTGCCTTCGATAGGTTCGCTGCCGACATATTCGACCGTGAAGCCGCCAGGACCCAAAGCCTCGAATGCAGCTAATACGCCGCCAAGATTATTGGCATTCCACTCGCTGTAGATCGCGCGTATATGCGGTTCCATCTCTCTATTCATTGGACACTCCACTCCAAACTGCTCAGGCCGGCATTGCGCGCGCAGGTGCATAGCGCGGTCGGATTCTTTATTTTCATTCAGGTTGGATGGCGCCGAGCGGCGATGAACCTTTCTTACGAAAGGCACGTCACTGCATTCGATTCCTCCGAGAACCTGGGCGGGCGTTGCAAAGGCAACCGTACGTCGACACCAAGCGATGCTATTTTCTGAACGTGACCCGCAGTTCGACACCATACGTGCGGGGCGCGCCATAGAACCCGCTGTTAATACCCAGTGCGTTCGATCCGACGTTCGAAGAGGCCAGATATTCCTTGTCGAAGACGTTGCGCATGAAAAATGCCGCATCGATCGAGCTACCGGCAATGCCTTCGACGTCCAGACGGGCGTTTACGAGGTCATAGGCAGGCAGGATCGCGTCAGAGGAGCTTACCTTGCTGGAGTGGTAGTAGTCTGCCCCCAACTTGAACGTCCCGAACGCGTCCGGAACCGGCAGGGTCCAGTCTACACCGGCGGTCACCGTGGTCGTCGGCACAAGGTTGAAGGGCACTTCCGGGGTAGCAAGATAGGCGGCCAGAAATGGCTCGACGGTAAGTGAGCGTGACTTCAGGTCGAGGAATGTGGCTCCGATATCGAAGGAGAGGGACTGGCTGGGCGCGGCCCGAGCCGACAGGTCGATACCTGCCACACGTGTCTTGCCCGCATTGACTAGCAACGTGCCGCCACTGGGGTCGTTAGAAGCATCGCAATCGCCATCGGGCGAAGAGAAGGGGGGATTGCTTCCACCCGGCCCGGTGCCGCATGCGGCGTTGGTATTCAGGCCGGAAATCGGCACCTGTACGTTGTCGTACCAACCGATAAAGGGTGACGCATTCAGTCGGACACGCAGGTCTCCCGCTTCGAAATCGGAACGAACGCCCGCTTCGAGGTCAGTAACTTTTTCCGGCGCAAATGACTGGTAAGGCGTAAGGAGCCCCGCAAGCGTAGGGGTATTGATGCCGCCTGCGCGGTAACCGCGGCGGGTGACTACATAAACAAATAGATCCGGGTCGATCTGCCAATCCAGACCCAGCGTCCACGTCGGTGCCTTGGACGAGGTCTCGTTGATGCTTGAATTGACGATATCGCTCGTTCCTGCACGGCATTCCGCCGGAGAGACTTCCGGTTGGTTCGTGGTGCCGCCGCCGACGCACGCCTCGATGTCGTCCCAAGTGTACCGGAACCCCGCATTGAGACGAAGCCCATCTGTCATGCCATCCAGCGACAGGCCGAGATTGGCGAAGAGCGCCTTGCTCTCTTCTGTATAGAAGCTGTAGTTGAATGGCGCGTCCGTAATTCCTGGCAGGATAAACACGGGAATATAGGTTCCGCTCGGCCCGACCGGCTTGCTTTTTAGATAGAATCCACCAACCAGCCAGTCCAACCGGTCATCGATCAGCTTGCCCTTGAACTGCACCTCGTTGGAGAACTGTTCGACGTCAGACGTTTGTCGGCCCCCGACCACGGTAACGGGAAGTCCGGCCGGAATTGCGCCTGACCCGTCCGAAATAAGGGTCGGCAGTCCATCGACACTGGAGAAATAGTCGACATCGGTACTGCGGTACCCGAAGATGTTCACGAAACTTACGTCAGGTCCAAATTCGACTTCCGTCCGGTTGGTCACGCCGATCCGCTTTACGCGTTCGAAGGCATCGACATCCGAATTGATAACCCGCGGCCCGCGAGCCTCTTGCAGAGCCAGCTGCTCTTGTGCGGCCGCCAGTGTACCAGTGGCGGTCAGCGCGTTGGGTCCATCCAGTACGTTGTAGAGCACCGACGCGCCGCCGGTGGAACGGTTGCGGTAGTAATCGAAAATCATAGTGTTGCTGAATCCGTCAAAAGGTTCGAGCAGGAGGGACGCGCGGAATGCGCGCGAGTTTAAATCGTCGGCATCGTCGCCGATGCCGATGTTCTTCGTCCACCCGTCACGCTTCTGGTACTGCCCCGCCACGCGCAACGCGGCGATGTCGGCGACCACCGGAATGTTCAGAGCGCCTTCCAGGATGCGCGTATCGTAGTTACCGTAAGTCGCGGTCACGTAGCCGCCGATGTCGAAATTCGGAGCTGTCGGGTAATAGAGGATCGCGCCGCCGGTAGTATTACGGCCGAACAAGGTGCCCTGAGGGCCCTTCAGCACCTGCACCGACGAAAGGTCGTAAGTCGGGATGCTGGACCCAAGCGTTGGCGCGGGCACCTCGGCGAAATAGCTGATTACCCCCGGCGCGCTGTTCCCCGCGAGCGCCTTTGATTGGCCGCGGATCGAAAAGTTGGTGTTTTCGCGCCCTCCCGAACCGGCAAGAAATATGCCAGGGGTTTTGACCAGCAGATCCTGTGTGTCGCGGATCGTGGCGCTGCGCAGGGTATCGGCATTAAATGCCGTGACTGACACGGGTACCGACTGGATGTCCTCTTCAGTACGGCGAGCGGTAACGACGATCTCATCCCCGTACCCGAATACTTTGGCAGAACTGTCGTCGTCCCTTGCCTGATCGTCCACCGTCGCGTCTTGCGCGAAAGCCCCTTGGGCGGCGATAGTGGTCGAAAGCAGAACGGAAACGACAGTGCGAGTGGATAGGGTCCTGATGCGCATCCATACCTCCCTTTGGCGGTCGCTATCGCCGCCTTGGGCTTGATGTGCACGGGGCGGCTACCATTCTGACCTATCGAGGGGAGGGGTTGTCCGGCGCGATCAATCGGCGCCATCATCGTCGAAATTGTAGACAGTTACGTCGGGAAGGGCGCGGATCGCCTAGTACGTCAGGCGCTCTGGAGCTACAGCACCTGTAGCGTCTATTGGAATGTTCTAGCGGGCAGCGTCTCGCGCAGCTTGGGCGTATCGGCGATCCGAAAAAGGAGAGCCAGCACATCGACACCGTGGGGCTTCAATTCGGCCCAGGCATGGGGTTATTCCTGTTTATTGGGCGATGGAATTGCTGTGCGAACGGGAGGCTTGGTCCACATGCAGCACCACCTTGCCGTGAGAACTGTCACTCAGCAGCGCCCAGGCTTCGGCAATGCGTTCGAGTGGGAATGACCGAATTGACACCGAAAGCTTTCCTTCTCGATGCCATGCAATCAAACGGTCGAAAGCGGCGCGGCGCTCGGCGACCGGTCTCTGCCCGGTGCCAATGCCGTGAACCGACTTGCCGACCAGTTCGGCCAGCGAGACGGTGAGGTGCATGCCGGCTCCGACGCCGATGCTCATCATGCGCCCTCCCGCCGCCATCGCGCGCACCGCCGCTTGGGCGGGAGCGCCGAATACGCAGTCGAGAACAATTTCAAATGGACCGGCAACGCTCAGTGCGGCGTCGTCATTTCCGGTTCCTATTTGGACGACCGCGTCGGCGATACCGCGGTCGATCAGGATGGACAGCGCATCGGCGCTACGTCCCGCGCCCACAACTCGCCCTGCACCCAGTTGCCTCGCCACTTGCAATGCGATCTGGCCAAGCGGGCCGGTTGCGCCCAGCACCAGTACGGTTTCCCCGGGCTTCACCTTGGCCTCTTGGAGGGGGATCAGCGCGCCGGTTCCCGATATGGCTAGCGAAATAGCCTGCTCTGCTTGGACATCTTCGGGCAAGGGCCAGATTTCCTCGTCAGCTACTGCAGTCCACTCGCAGGCCGAGCCATAGCCCGCGATCGAGTGCCCGAAATAAACGCGCCGACCGTCCTCAAGTAAGCCGACTCCTTCACCTCCGATAACATAGGGGGACTGGGCGGATTATAGACGCCCTTCGACCGCATGATGTCGGTCGGCTGTAACCCGGCCGCAAGAACGCGCACAATCGAGGTGCCCGGCTGCGCGGGGGGAGCCGGAAACTCCCTGATTACCGGATCGCCGCCCAATTCACTGATGATCGCTGCCAGCATCAGCGGGTCTGCGGCAGTCGGACGTTCAGCGCAGCCTCGCCGATGGAAGTCGGCCCGAACAGTCGAAGGCGGCGCCCCTCGATCCGCGCGATCAGTTGGATCAGCGCCATGTCCTGATCAGGTCCGGCTTCCAGAACGCGATGTTCCAGCGCCGCCTCAGCGCTGGGCCAGTCGGCGAAGTGTTCTCCCAACAACTGCGTTACATCGGCAATATCCTGCCTGACGACCTCCGCCCCGTAGGCATCAGCACGCTCCGCCCACTCCACAAGTTCGAGGGCTTGAGCCCTTTGGGACCCCGCGAGCTCATCCGACGGGGTGATCGAGCCGACTGTATCGGCAAGCTTGGCCATCAAGGCAGCATGATCGCCCTTGCGCCGTGGAAGTTCGGGGAGATCCGGCAAGGGAACGTCGGCGAGCTTCGACAGGGCCAACAGGATCGAGCGGCGCAGGGCGAGATCGAACTGTAGGTAGACGGAGTGGGGATCAGCCGGTTCAGGGCTTGCCACCGTGCCGGTGAACTGCATCGTACCTAGCAGCGAGAACTGAAGCACATGGAAAAGGATCGCGTCGTGATCCACCGGCTGTCCGCTCGCTTCCTCGTAATATCGCACGAGTTCGGGCAGCGGTGCGCCTAACGGCTCAATGGTATTGCGCATGCCCATTGTGGCAAGGTCGACCATGGGGTCGCCGATCATGCTGAATTCGAAATCGTAGAGCTTGGTCATCTTGCCGTCCTCGACAAGAAACTGGCCCGAATCGAACTGGATAAAGCTGGCCTTGTCGCGGTGGCGAGGGACGTTGCGGCGGATCCACTGGATGACGAACTCGAGCAGCGGCTCGGGCCGTGCTTTCGTGCGCCTGTACTGCGGCATATATGCCTCAAGCCCAACCAAAGCGATGGCTTGAGCTTCTTCCGGTCGGTCCATACCGATAGCGACAAATGGCTCAAGGGGCAGGGCGTGCATGGCGGCCACGGCCTGCATGTATTCACGTCCGACGTTGCGTTTCTCATCGTCGGTCAGATCTGACAGGTCCCGTGTGCCCTTGATCGATTCCATGACAATGCACGGCGGATCAGCGACATAAGCATAGACCTGCGGCACGGGGATGCCGTGATCGTAGAGCACTTCGATTATGTCGGCCTCCCGCTTCAGGTCCGGAAAGATCGCGACATTGCCGCCCCGGTCTCCGCGGAGGTGGATGGTCTCGGTCGCTCCTTCCTTCTCGACCGCCACAAACCACGCAGGCCGCCAGCGGACCTGCCGCTGGGAGGAAACGATGCGACCGCCGACTGTCTCTTCCACCACCAGGTGAATGCGCGCCAATGCCTCGTCACTGTAGGCCGGATCGCCATTCGTAGAGCTCATGTCGCTGGGTCCTTGGATAAGCTGGGCAATCCGGCACAATTCGCTGCAGCTTAGCGTTCATGCCGGCGCCGTATCATGACGAACCTAGGCAGAAAGTTCGTCGGTTCCGGCAAAGTCCTGGCTCACGCCCATCTTCTTTGTCAGATCGGCCATGTCGAGATACTCGCGCCACTTCGCGATCTTGCCATCTTCGTCGAATTCGTAGATCGCGACCATCTGGTGCGGGCACCAATTTCCCATGATATAGGCGGTATCCGAACGTTCCTGCATCACCATGCGTTCGTTAGACAAGATGTTGACTTCGTTGCATTTATTATGCGTGGCGACTCTACTTTGCTGCTCGATCTCCTTTCGAAGCGCTTCCTGTCCTTTGATGACCGGTCCGCCCGGCACCCATAATTGCCACTCGGCGTCGTCGGACATCATCGACAGGATCTTATCGATGTCGGGCTTGGTTTCCGCCGTGCCATCGCCCCATGCGGCGTGGAATTCGCGGACATAGTCTTCTTGCTTCTTACCCATGAGGCGATCTCCTGGTTTCAGGCCTTTGCCTGCATCTTGCGCGTAACGCTTATGAAAGGAACGGTGCAGCTCTGGCCGCCGTCCACCGAATAAAGCTGTCCATTGACATATCTCGATTCGTCGGAGGCGAGGAAGAGCGCCATGGCGGCAATATCCTCTGGCTCGCCTATGAAAGGTGTATTGAGCACCTCAATGAAAGCCTCGTCCATTTCTGGCGTGGACCACTTTAACTTGGACGGGGTCTGGGTTGGGCCAGGCAAGATTGCGTTGCTGCGGATCCCTTGCTTGCCATAAGTCGCGGCGATTGCCTGAACGAACCAGTTCAGCGCGGCCTTTGACGATCCGTAGCTATACGCCGTAACGTCTCCGCCAAGCGAACTGCCCGACGACGTCGCGATGATGGATCCGCCGCCCTGTTCCAGCATATAGGGAATGGCGAACTTGCTGGCCATCACCGCACCGATCACGTTCACCCTTAGATTGGCGAGAAATATCTCCGGGTCAAAGGCCAGAAAGTCGGCATCGCGCATCGCCATTTCGGAGTTCACGAACAGGGCGTTGTTGAACAAGACGTCGACCCGCCCAAATTGCGAAACGGTTGTATCGATCATAGTCTTGGCAGCTTCGGTATCACCGATGTCCACCGTCATCGCCATCGCCTGACCGCCGTTGGCAACGATCCTATCGGCAACGCGCCTTGCACTTTCCGCGACGATGTCGGCGACAACGACGGTCGCGCCTTCCGAAGCGAACATCGTGGCGCTGGCATCGCCGATTCCGCTGCCACCGCCGGTCACGATCGCGACCTTACCTTTTAGGCGATCCATCATCCTCTCCGTATGCCGCTCCTGCTTATCGCGGAAAGTGCGTGCCCTTAGATGGTATGCAACCTACCCGATGGCCGGTTGCTGTTGGGGCTGAACGACGATGTTGGTGCAACGGCACGATGTGGTTCGGCTGCGCATACCTATCTTAAGAGAGGTTTTTACCTGGGGCGTGAGGGCACATCGTCGGCCGCTATAGGACGCGTCAATCTTCAGTCGCGCAGGCCCGCAAGATGTCGGCAGGGTTATCGATGACCCGAAGCGGCGGCAAAAAAACAAGAATGGTGGAGAAATCGGATGGCTAGCGCTGCAACCCAGGAAATCCCGGCCCATGTACCCGCCAAAAAGGCGATGCGCCTTCCGTTTTTCGCACGTGAGGAAGTCAAGGACTGCCCACAGGAAAAGATGATCCCCGAAATGCACAAGTCTCTGGGGCCAATCACCTATGTCACGAACATTTTCCCCGGCGACAAGCCGGGATGGCTACTTACCGGCTATCAAGACACGATGGCACTGCTGCGCGATCCCGAAAATTTTACCAAGAACGGGATGGGGCAGTGGTCGCAAAGCATCGATGAAAACTGGCTGGTGGTGCCTACGGAAATTGATCCGCCGAGCCACACCTTCTATCGAAAGGCGCTCAACCCCCAATTCTCGCCGCAGAAGATGGCGGCAATGAAGGACGATCTGCGTCGCCGCGCGCATGACCTTATCGATGTATTTAAGGGCCGCGGGTCCTGCGACTTCGTCAACGAGTTTTCGGAACGCTTCCCGATCTTCATCGTGCTCGATCTTCTGGGTTTGCCGCAGGATCGGATGGCCGAATTCCTCGTCTGGGAAAAGGACATGCTCCACACCAATGACTGGAAAGTGCGCGTCGCCGCGGTAACGCATGTGGTCGATTACCTTCGCGGCGAAATCGCCGACCGCCGTGCCAATCCACGAGACGATTACATCACCCGCATCTTCGATTTCGAGGTCGACGACGGCCGCAAATGGAACGACGAGGAGGTGCTTGGCCACTGCTTCAACCTGTTCCTCGGCGGCCTCGACACGGTTACGACGATGCTTGGCAACATCTTTTGTCATCTCGCACGCCACCCCGATCAGCAGAAGGAACTACGCGAAAATCCGGACAAGATTGTCCTAGCGGTCGAGGAGTTCCTGCGGGTTTATGGTCCGGTTACGGCATTCCGCATTGCGACGCGCGAATTGGAAATACATGGTCAGAAAATTATGCCGGGCGAATATGTATCGGTCTGCACCCCTGTCGCCAATCAGGATCCCGAACAGCACGACAACCCTTCCGAAGTGCGCTTCGACCGTAAGGCTCCTCACATTGCACTTGGCGGAGGCATCCACAAATGCCTCGGCATGCATCTTGCCCGGTTCGAGCTTCAGACGGCGCTTGAGGTCTTTCTCGCGGAAATTCCGCAGTTCCGATTCAAGGACGGGTTCGCGCCGTCCTACTTCGTCGGCAATATAACCTTTGTCCCGCGCCTCGAACTGCAGTGGAGTTGACCCATGCACTGGGTGCGCATGATGTGCTGCTGTCGAAAGATGCCGATGCCATGCAAGCGGCATTCGGGCGGTTCGACCTTGTACTCGACACCATCCCCGTAGCTCACGACATGACACCTTACCTCAACCTTGTCGGGCGCGACGGAATTGTGGTGCTGATTGGCGCGATCGACATGGTACCCCGCTTTCATTCGGGCAATCTGCTGATGCGGCGACGCTCCCTTTCCGCATCGATGATCGGCGGCATCGTCGAAACACAGGAACTGCCGGATTTCTGTGCCCACCACGGAATCCTGCCAGAATGCGAATTGATCGCCATGGCAGACATCAACGAAGGCTTTGGACGCATGGAGCGCAACGACGCAAAATATCGGTTTGTGATCGATATGGCTACCTTGGAACGAAAGTAACGCAGCAAAGCTATAGATATGAAGGATTAACTAGGTCAGTTTGGCGCCGTCGAGGTTGCGGACACATCGAATTTTCAACGTGTTATAGGGAAGCGTCTTACCGCGAGCTGGAACACCATCCCGCATGTCACTCACAATGACGATTTTGATGTCACCGCGTTGGAAGCATTTCGGGCAAGTTTTGGCCCGGATCGCAAGATTTCTCCCCTGATCTTCCTAATCAAGGCGCTGGTCGTAGCACTACAGCAGTTCCCGCAGTTCAACAGCTCCCTATCCGAAGACGGGAAGGAATTGATCCGAAAACGGTATTTCAATATCAGCATCGCGGTCGACGGACCTCTTGGACTGCTAGTCCCCGTACTACGCGACGCCGATCGCAAGACTGTCGACGAATTGGCCGCCGAGCTTAGCGCGACCAGCAAGCAAGCGCGTGAAAAGGGCTTGCCTATGGCCGCGATGGAAGGCGGGTCGATGACCATTTCCTCGCTGGGCGGTATCGGAGGTACGTCCTTTACGCCAATCATCAATCCGCCAGAAGTGGCGATCCTTGGCGTCACGCCGATGCGCAATGTGGCGCACTGGACTGGAAAAGAATTTGAACCCCGGCAGATGATGCCACTATCGCTCAGCTATGATCACCGCGTGATCAATGGAGACGACGCGGCGCGCTTCCTACGGTTCATTGCACAGGTAGTTGATAATCCGGCCAACCTCTAATGGAAATTTTAGATATTAGGTTTGTCAGTCGAGTTTTTAACATCATATTAGAAACATATGCGCAGAGTTCGATAGAACAGAGTACATAGACAGTTATGAGAACTACAAAGGGGATTAAAGAGACGGCGGTGCTAGACACTCTGGAAAACTAAGTCGTAATCATTGAGGTTTCGACAGAATGCTAGCGCGTGCAGCGAGTAAGACATTGTGATCCTCACGGAAAGGAGCACCGCGACCACGGCCTGAATATCAAATTCGAGGGCAATAAAGTTGAAGATTTACCAGAAGGGAGAGGTAAGATGATCGTTATCGCGTGGCTCACTCTATTCATTTTGGGATGGTCTTCGGATCGGTGGTCTATTGGTCTGACAATCGCACCGTTATCTGCGTCAATAATTACAGTATCGTGTCTTTTTATGACCAATAATCCAGCTTTGACGTCTATTGAGAGACATATTGAATTTACGGTTGAAAGCATTACGCTTAATTTTTTAGTAAAGATGCTTTATTCTCTAATATTTTTCACGATCGGGTATATCTGTCAGAAGGTTTGGGAACGTCTTATTATGCGCCGCAAGTTATAGGCAGCGAGCAGGTTTTCATATTAATACGGCAGAAGTATATCATCGTAACTGGAAGGGCTGCATTCGAGGTAATGCCTAAGGTGGCTTGGGAGAGATGCAGGCGAGAATGGCTTTTGCACTGATCGCCGGCTTGTGAAGGCGGCGCTCCGGAGACTGTTCTCAATTTGTCTGATCAAGCCATCAAAACACCACGGACCTAAAGAAAAAACTTGGTTTTACATAATGCGTATTATCAGCGCGCCGTGGTCCTTTGAAAATGCGCCT
>NZ_CFETID010000036.1:0-23029 GCF_983967925.1 Croceicoccus sp.
CGCTCCTTGAGGACCGGAAGCATCTCCTGCACGGCAGCACGTAGGTAGAACCCACGGGAGCGCCCGGTGTGCTGCGCGAGCCGGTCGAGATGCATGGCGCGACCAATGACGTCATCGTGTTCCTCGCCCGCGTCGAGGGCACGCCGCGCATCGACAATCGCGAAATCGCCGAAGCGCGCTTCTTCGCCGCCGATGCCTTGCCCGATGCGATGTCGGAATGGGCCCGCCGCTATGTCGATGCGGCGCTGGCACACCGGGAATAGAGACCGGGCGGCTAGAGCAGGTCAAGCTGGCGCTTTTCGTCCCCGCGCTTTTTCGGCACCACGCCTTCTAGCTTCGACAGGGTCAGCCCCATCAGCCGGATCGGACGCGGCAGCGGCATCATCTCGGCCAGAAGCGCGTGGCCGGTGCGCGCGAATTCGGCCTTGTCGGTGACGAAATGGCCCAGCGAGCGCGCGCGGCTGGCGATCTGGAAATCGTTGTATTTCAGCTTCAGCGTCACGGTCCGCCCGCGGACCTCGCCCTTTTCGATGCGGTCCCAGACGATGTCGACGATATTGTCCATCGCCTCGCGCAGTTCGGTCGGCGCGGAGAGGTCCTCGTGAAACGTGCGTTCGCCGCCCAGCGACTTGCGGATACGGTGCGAACGCACTTCGCGCAGGTCCACGCCGCGGGCCGCGCGGTAGAGGTAATCGGCAAAGCTGCCGAAATTCGCGCGCAGGAACGGCAGGTCGCGCGCGGCAAGGTCGGCGCCGGTCTCGATCCCCAGCCGCTTCATCTTTTCCGCGCCCTTGGGACCCACGCCATGAAAGCGCGAGACGGGCAGCCCCGCGACGAAATCGGCGCCCTCGCCCGGTCGGATCACGCACAGACCGTCGGGCTTGTTCTGGTCCGACGCCAGCTTGGCCAGGAACTTGTTATAGCTGACGCCCGCGCTGGCGGTCAGCTGCGTATCCTCGCGGATGCGGCGGCGGATCGCCTGCGCGATGCGCGTGGCGGAGCCAAGATTGTGCCGGTCCTCGGTCACGTCCAGATAGGCCTCGTCGAGCGAAAGCGGTTCGACGAGGTCGGTATAATCGCGGAATATTGCGCGGATCTGGCCGCTGACTTCGCGATAGACGTCGAAACGCGACTTGCAGAAGATCAGGTCGGGGCACAGCCGTTTTGCCGTCACGGACGGCATGGCCGAACGCACGCCGAACTTCCGTGCCTCATAGCTGGCCGCCGCCACCACGCCGCGTCCCGACGAGCCGCCCACCGCCACCGGCTTGCCGCGCAGCGCGGGATTGTCGCGCTGTTCGACGCTGGCGAAGAACGCATCCATGTCGACATGGATGATCTTGCGCAGGCCCGGCGCTTCGCCCTGTTCGTCCTGGTCCACCGGCTTGGTCACATCGCTCCATTAGCGCAGCGGCAGGCTGCTGTGCAGATATTCGATAAAGGCCGGATCAATACGCAAATGCAGCAAGTTTAGGGATTGAGCCGCGCGGTTAATGCGCGCAAGGAAAGCCCGTCATGTTCAAGCCGCCCCAGCCGCCCCAGTCCCTCGGAAGGGCGGAATTCACAGCCATGCTCGCCTTTCTCATGTCGCTTCAGGCGCTGGGGATCGACACCATGCTGCCTGCGCTGGGCGACATCGCGACCGATCTGGGCGCGCCCAATCCCAATGACCGGCAGCTGGTCGTGGGCAGCTATCTGATCGGCATGGGCGTCGGATCGCTGATCTTCGGCTTTCTGGCGGACCGTTTCGGACGGCGGCGAGTCCTGCTGGGTGGCATCGCGGTCTATTGCATGTTCGACTTCATGTGCATGATCATCACCAGCTTTCCCGCGATGATCGCGTTCCGTTTCGCCAATGGCATGGTCGCCTCGGCGGGCGCGGTTATCGCCAATGCCATCGTGCGCGACAAATACGAAGGCGACGCCATGGCGCGGATCGTCTCGCTGATCGCGACGGTGTTCATGGTCGTGCCCGTACTGGCGCCCACGATCGGGCAGACGATCCTGCTGGTCGCGGACTGGCGGTCGATCTTCGGCGTGATGTTCACGATGGGCGTCATCATGTTCTTATGGGTCTATCTGCGCCTTGCCGAGACGATGGATCCGGAAAATCGCCAGTCGCTCGACGTGAAGCGCGTCGCGCGCAATTTCCGCATCATCGTCACCAATCGCGACGCGGTGGGATATGTGCTGGGCGCGACGCTCGTGTTCGGGGGGCTGTACGGCTACATCAATTGCTCCGAACAGCTGGTCGCGGTGCATTTCGGGCTGGGCGAGAAATTCGCCTATGTGTTCGGCGGCATGGCGCTGTGCATGGCGGGCAGCAATTTCATCAATTCGCGCATCGTCGAAACGCATGGCGCAAGGCGGGTCAGCCACTCGGCGCTGCTGGTGTTCGTATTCACAGGAGGGCTGCAATGGGCGGCGGCCACCTATTATCCCGATGCGTTCTGGCTGTTCGCGCCGATCATGACGGTGAACCTGGCGCTGATCGGGTTCCTCGGCGCGAATTTCAGTTCGATCGCGCTACAGCCGTTCCAGCATTTCGCAGGCTCCGCCTCTTCCTTGCAGACCGCGATGCGGGTGGGCGGCGGCGCGGTGCTGGGCGCGATCGTCGGCGCGGCCTATGACGGCACGGCGCGGCCGCTGGGCATGGCGCTGTTCGGGCTGTCCCTCGCGGGGCTGCTGCTGATCCTCTACAGCGAGCGCGGCAGGCTTTTCCGCCGCCGCAAGGGTACGATCCCGCAGGTGGAGAAATAGCGCCGCCTCGGTTTGCGGCTCACCGATTGCAAGCGAGGGCGCGCCCGCGAATGAAGGGGCGCTGCCCAGGCAGCCATAAGCTGGCTTTGCCGGGGGCATAGATATCCTGCATTGGCAATTCGCGGCGATCAGGGCAAAAGCAAGATTGCAGCGCTTTAATGCGAATGACTTGCATTACTAAGTTTCATTGACTAAAGGGGTCATGCCAGCCGCGTCACGACAAAGCCGTTTGCGGCGGTTGCATTTGCGCCGCCTTGCCATCAAACGCGCCGCGACACGCAAGCCGCCCCGGAACACATGGACCAAGCCTTGACCTACCAGCCCCTTGCCCGCGAAGATTTCACGCCCTCCGCCGCTCTTGAAGTGGAAACGGTGAAGCGCGTCCATCATCTGAACGACGGGCTGTTCAGCTTCTCGATCTCGCGTCCGGCCAGCTTCCGGTTCCGCTCGGGCGAATTCGTGATGGTCGGCCTGCCCAACAACGGCAAGCCGCTGCTGCGCGCCTATTCGATCGCCAGCCCCAGCTATGCGGACGAACTGGATTTCCTGTCGGTCAAGATCCAGGACGGGCCGCTGACCTCGCGGCTTCAGCACATCAAGGTCGGCGATCCGGTCTATCTGGGCAAGAAGCCGACCGGCACGCTCGTCACCGATGCGCTGATCCCCGGCCGCCGCCTGTTCATGCTGTCGACCGGCACCGGCCTCGCCCCGTTCATGAGCCTTGCGCGCGACCCCGACGTCTATTCGATGTTCTCGGAAATCGTGCTGGTGCATTCGGTGCGCAAGGTCAGCGATCTGGCCTATCGCGACCTGCTGGAATCGCAGCTTGCTGGCGACCCGCTGGTGCAGGACGAGGCGCTGCTGCAGTTCCACTATGTCCCAACCGTCACGCGCGAGCCGTTCCGCACCACCGGCCGCATCGGCACGCTGATCGAGAACGGCAAGCTGTTCGAGAGCGTCAGCGGCCCCAAGACCTTCGATCCCGAGAACGACCGCGTCATGCTGTGCGGCAGCATGGAGATGATCAAGGATCACGCGGCCGATCTCGAAGCGCGCGGCTTTATCGAGGGCAGCAACGCCAAGCCGGGCCATTTCGTGATCGAACGCGCCTTCGTGGGCTGACCATCAAATAGCGGGAGCGGCACAGCCCGCTCCCGCAATCAGGCAGGCCGTCAGATCACGCCTTGCGCTGACAGCCGCTCCAGCTCTGCCTTATCGAGGCCCAGCAGCGTTCCATAAATAGCCTCATTGTCCTGTCCCGGACGCGCGGGCGCGGGGCGGCGCACGCCGCTGGGCGTTGCCGACAGTTTCGGAAAGGCATTCTGCATCTTGAGCGGGCCGAAGCGCTCGGTCTGCACCTCGATGATCGCGTCGCGGCTCTGGAAGTGGGGGTCGGCCAGCATTTCGGGCGCGCGATAGACCATGCCTGCGGGGATCGAATATTCGATCATCAACGCATCGACTTCCTCGACCGTCAGATTGCGCGTCCAGTCCGAAATCATCCCGTCCAGTTCGGCCTGGTGGCGGCCGCGTGCGATATGGGTTGCATAGCGCTCGTCATCGCCCAGTTCGGGTCGCCCCATCGCCTGCGCAAGCCGCTTGAAGATCGCGTCCTTGTTCGCCCCGATCATGAATTGTCCGTCCTTGCACAGATAGACGTTCGACGGGGCGATGCCCGGCAGGATCGATCCCGACCTTTCACGGATGATGCCTGATCGGTCGTACTCGGGCACCAGCCCTTCCATCACCTGCAGCACGCTTTCGTACAATGCCGCGTCCACCACCTGCCCCTTGCCAGTCCGGTCGCGCACGTGCAGAGCGGCGAGCACGCCCATGCAGCCATAGGTCGCGGTCAGGCTGTCGCCGATCGACACGCCCATGCGGCTGGGCGGACGGTCCGGTTCGCCGACGATATAGCGCCAGCCGCCCATAGCCTCTCCCACGCCGCCGAAACCGGCGCGATCGGAATAGGGGCCGGTCTGGCCGTAACCCGACATGCGCGCGACGATCAGGCCCGGATTGTCCCGGTGCAGATCGTCGGGCCCCAGCCCCCATTTCTCAAGCGTGCCGGGCTTGAAATTCTCGACCAGCACGTCCGCCTTGGCGATCAGGCGGCGGACCAGCGCCTGTCCTTCCTTCACGCGCAGGTTCGCCGTCACCGAACGCTTGTTGCGGGCGATGATTTCCCATTGCACCTTGTCCTCGCCCTGTCCCCAGTCGCGCATGGGATCGCCCGACCCCGGCTGCTCCACCTTGATGACATCGGCCCCCATGTCGCCGAGTAACTGGCCGCAAAAGGGGCCCGCGATAAGCTGGCCCAGTTCGACGACGCGCAGGCCGTCCAGCGCTCCTTGCACGACCATGGCCTATTCCGCTGCCTCTGCATCGGGCCAGACCGGCTGTTGCGGTGCCGGAAGTCCGGTTTCCGCCTCGCAGCGTTCGCGCAGGCTGTCGATGCCCGGGCCGAAGTCGAACAGCGCGGGTTCGTCGCGCTCGTCGCGCATGCGGTCCCGCAGGCTTGCCGTCGCGGCCTCGTCGACCATGCCCGCCTGGTCCGCCACGACGCCATAGGCCTTTGCGCCCTCGACCGTGACGAGGCCTTGCGTAATCTCCTTCGCGACGAGTTCCGGATCGCGTTCCAGCGGGTCGCCCCAGCCGCCTCCGCCCCAGGTGATGAAATGCAGCTGATCGCCTGTTTCGACCGCCATTTCCTCCAGCTTGTTGGCGACGGTGATGGTGGTGCCGTCCGCCTTTTCCAGGATCTTGCGCGCCCGGTATCCCGGCTCGCCCCCGTTGACGCCCCACGGAGGGATAAACCAGCGGTCGTCATGGATCGAGATGACCCCGTCCGACAGAAAGCGATAAGTCATGTGAATGCCGTTGCCGCCGCGGTGCAATCCCGCGCCGCCGCTGTCCGGCTCGGTTTCATAGCGTTCGATGATCATCGGGAAATAGCGCTCGAGGAACTCGTTCGGCACGTTGGTAAAGCCCGGCCACAGCGAATGCCCATCGGGCCCGTCGCCCATCGGACGCCCCGGAATCCCGCCAAAGCCGATCTGGAACAGCTGGAACCAGTCGCCCTTCTGCCCGGGCCGGTTGTCATTGCCCGAATAGAACAGATGCGGTGACGAGGAGAAGCCCGCCGCGTTCATGAAGGCCGGGGTCTTCTGCCCCAGCAGACCGCCAAGTATGTCGAAGATGCGGCCCAGCGCATGCGTCCGGCCCGAAAGCGCCGCCGGGAATTTCGGTTTCAGCAGCGATCCTTCGGGGATGCGGACATCGATCAGATCGTAGAACCCGTCGTTGAACAGGATCTGCGGGTCGAAGACCATGATCATGTAAATGCCGAAGAACATCTTGAACATGTTTTCGTTCAGATAGAAATTGATCGAGGCCGCCGATTGCGGATCGGTCCCATCAAAGTCGAGGATCACGCGCTCGCCCTCGCGCCACATGGTGCAGCGGATCCGGTAAGGCCCGTATCCGACGCCGTCGTCGCACAGATAATCCTCGAACGTGACGGGCTCTTCCGCGACGGCCTGCGCGATCAGCGCCTTCATCGCGCGATGGTTGCGCGCGAGCAATTCCTGCGTCGCGGACACATAGACGTCGTCGCCGAAGCGCTCCGCCATTTCGATCACGCGCCGCGCGGCGACGCGGCAGGACGCGATCAACGCGTTGAGGTCGGCCTGGCACCAGTCAGGCTTGCGCGTCTGGTGCATCACCAGCCTGATGAGGTCCTCGTTGTACTCGCCCTTGCGCCAGATCTTGACCGGCGGAATGCGCACCCCCTCCTCGAAGATGGAGCGCGCGTCGATGGGCATGGAGCCAGCGACCTTGCCACCAATGTCGCTCTGGTGGCCAAACATCGCGGTATAGGCGAGCAGGCGCCCGTCCTTGAACACCGGCAGCAGCACCAGCCAGTCGTTCGAATGGCTGACCGCACCCTCGCAGCTGTAAGGGTCGGACAGGAAGATCATGTCGCCGTCTTCCAGCGTCCCGTCGAAACCTCTGAGAAACCCGTCGATGAAGCTGCCGAACTGGCCGACGATCATCTTGCCGGTGTGGTCGGCGATCATCGGAAAGGCATCGCCCTGTTCGCGGATGCCGGGCGACATGGCGGTGCGCACCAGCGTGGCATCCATTTCCAGCCGCGCATTGCGCAAGGCGTTCTCGATGATGTCGAGTGTGACGGGATCGATCTCGACCCGCTCGAACGGCTTTTCGTCCTGTACGATCGTTGCAGGCATTGGCGTTCTCCTCAGGCCGGAGTGATCATGATGTTGCCGACAGGGTCGACCTTGCCGGTGCAGCCGCTTTCGATCAGCGTGGTCGAGTCCATTTCGACGACGATGGCTGGGCCGGGGATGATGTCGCCGGCGCGCAGGCGCGATCTTTCATAGATCACCGCATCCTGCTCGCGCCCGTCCATCCAGAGCGTGTGGTCGCGCAGCTTCGCGCCAGAGGGATCGCCATTGCCCTTTTCCAGTTCAGCGGCCGGCAGGTCGAGCGCCGCGCCGGTCGCGACTGCGCGCAAGTTCACGATCTCGTGATCGCTTTCCATGTTGAAGGTGAACAGGCGCAGATGCTCTTCATCGAAACGCGCGAGCAGGCCCGCGATCCCGTCGCTGCGCAGCGTGTCCGGCGTGATCGTCAGCGGCACTTCGAAGGCCTGCCCGCTGTAGCGCACGTCGATTTCGAAGGCGGTGGCGATCTCGTCCTCCGCGACACCGTCGGACAGCAGTTCTTCCCGCGTCTGCGCCGCCATCTCTTCCAGAACGGCGATCAGCTTGTCCTCGTTCGTGTCCTTCGCCAGCCGCGAAAACGAGCGCGCGGTCTCGGTCCGCATGCGCGTCGTCGCATCGCCCAGCGCGCACAGCACGCCCGGCGACACCGGCGAGACGGCCGGCCAGCTGCCCATCAGACGCGCCACCGCGTTCACATGCAGCGGCCCCGCCCCGCCAAAGCCCATCAGAGCGAAATGGCGCGGGTCATAGCCCTGCTGGACCGAGATCATGCGCAGCGCGCCGAACATGTTCTCGTTCACGATGTCGATGATGCCGCGCGCCGCCGCCATCAGGTCCACACCCAGCGCATCGGCGATGGTCTGGACGGACTTCTTGGCTCCCTCGCGGTCGAGCCGGAAAGTGCCGCCCAGCAGGTTCTCGGGCAGATAGCCCAGCACGACATTCGCGTCGGTGACGGTCGGCGCCTCGCCGCCCTTGCCATAGGCCACCGGCCCCGGCACCGCGCCCGCCGATTGCGGTCCGACGCGCAGCGCACCGGTCAGTTCGGGCACATAGGCGATCGATCCGCCCCCTGCGCCAACGGTCTTCACGTCGAGCGCGGAGGCGCGAACCGAGAGGTGGCCCACCTCGGTCGTGCGCTGGCGGCGGGGTTCCAGCCCTTCTATCAGCGCGACGTCGGTCGACGTGCCGCCGACATCGAGCGTCAGGATATTCTTCAGCCCCGCGTTGCGCGCCACCCACAGCGCGCCGGTGACGCCGCCGGCCGGGCCGGACATCAATATGTTGACCGGATGCTCCTCGGCCTTTTGCGCCGACATCAGGCCGCCGTCTGAGCGCAGCAGCGACAGCTTTCCCGACATGTTCGTGTCGGCCAGCCGCCCGCGCAGCCGCGAGACATAGCGGCTGACCACGGGACGCACCGCCGCATTCGCCACGGTGGTCAGCGTGCGTTCGTATTCCTGCATTTCGGGCAGCACTTCATGGCTGAGCGACACGGGAATGTCGGGCAGGATGTCTGCCACGATCCTGCCCACCGTCTTTTCATGCGATCCGTCGACATAGGCGTTCATCAGGGACACCGTAATCGCCTCGACCCCCTGCTTCTTCAGGGATCCGACCTGCTGCCTGATATCGTCCTCGTCCAGCGGGCGGACGGTGTTTCCCTGCGCGTCCATCCGTCCCTTGATCGTGACAGTATCCTCCAGCGCGGCAAGCGGCGTAGGTTTCGGCCAGATGATCCATCCGGCAAGACCGCCCGGCACGAAGCTGCGGGCGATCTGCATGATGTGGCGATAGCCTTCGGTCGTGATCAGCCCGACGCGCGACCCCTTTCCTTCCAGCACCGCATTGGTGGCGACGGTCGTGCCGTGCAGGAAATACTCGATTTCATCCGGCGCGATGCCCGCCTTTTCGCAGATCACGTCGAGGCCGGTGAGGATACCTTCGGACGAATCCGAAGGGGTCGAGGGTGTCTTGTGCCGCCAGAACCTTCCGTCGGAGGCATCGAACAGCAGAAGATCGGTGAACGTGCCGCCAACATCCACGCCAAGGCGATATCCCATCTGTAGCTCCCTATGCTGCCGGAAAAAGGGGGGCGCGGGCGACCATGCCGGGCAGGGTCCGCCCCATCACGCCTTCCAGCCAGTGATTGGTGTCGATCAACTTCGCCAGGTCCAGCCCCGTGGCGACGCCTGCGCGTTCGAGCATATAGACGACGTCTTCGGTCGCCACATTGCCGGCAGCGCCGGGGGCAAACGGGCACCCGCCAAGGCCACCGATCGAGGCATCGACGACGCTCGCCCCGGCCTGCACCGCCGCCCACACATTGGCGAGGCCGGTGCCGCGGGTGTTGTGGCAATGGATGCGAACGGGGACAGGTCCGACAGCATCGGCCACGGCAGAGACAAGCTGTGCCACATGCGCAGGATTGGCGACGCCGATCGTGTCGGCCAGCGCGATTTCGGCAGGTTCGCTACGCGCCAGGCGTTCGGCCATGGAAACGACATGCCGGACCGCGACTTCGCCATCGAACGGACAGCCAAAGCTGGCGGCGATCGTCACTTGCCCGGTCAACTCTGCGGCCTTGGCCGCTCTCACGATCTCGCAGGCGACATCGACGGATTGGTCGCTGGACTGGCCCTGATTGGCAATGCCCAGCCCGTCCGACGCCACCGCGACCGCACCCAGCTGGTCGATCCGGCCGGTGGCGATCGCACGATCCGCGCCGCGCATGTTGAGGACCAGCCCGATGTAGGTCACGTCCCCGCGTTCCGGCAAACCGGCACACACCGCTTCCGCATCGGCCATTTGCGGCACGGCGCGGGGATTGACGAAACTGGCGACCTCTATCCGCCGCGCACCGGCTTCCAGCGCGCGTTCGATCAGTGCAATCTTGTCCGCGGTGACAATCTGCAGCTTTTCGTTCTGCAGACCGTCGCGCGGGCTGACCTCAACGATTTCGACGTTTTTTGTATACATTATCCGGTCATCGCCTTGGCTATGCGTGCGCCAGGCAGTTTGCGATGTGCATCGGCATAGGCGTGGTAGGCCCGCCGCACATGCGCGACCATCACGGCCCGCGCCCATGACCCGTCGCCGCGATCGAATGCGGCCAGCAATTCCTCGTGCTCGCTATACGAACGGCGCAGATCCTCGAACCGGTATTGATGCGCCGTGCGCCAGACGACAGGCTGCTCTACCAAGGTGCCGAGCAGCGCCGCCAGCCGCCGCGAACCGGCCGCTTCCAGAATCATGGCGTGAAAGGCGCGATTGGTTTCGAGGAACAGGTCGACGTCCGGATAATCCGAATGCACCGCCTCGCCCAGACGCGCATTCTCGGCGCGCATGGCGGCAATCAGCGAAAGCTCGATCCGCTCGGCGGCCAGCCGCGCGGCATGGCCCTCCAGCATGGCGCGCAGTTCGAATGCATCGGCCACGTCGCTGAGCGACCAGTCGGCCACGAAGCTGCGATTGGTCTCGGTCCGCGTGACCAGAAGCTCTGCCTCCAGCCGCCGCAGCGCCTCCCTGACGGGCGTGCGCGATACGCCGCAACGCTCGGCCATGGCCTCCTCGCGAATCTGCGTGCCCGCGGGCAGTTCCCCGCTGAGCACCATGGCGCGGATCTCGGCATAGGCTTTGTCGCTAGCCTTGGAAATGATGCCCCCTCCTTAGAACTTGAAACTTGACCAAAGCCATTTTGTACACAATACCTCTCACTCAGGGAAACGCAATGGCGCTTTCAGGGGCGCCCGATCATGGGGGCATTTGGCATGAGGTCTTCTCGTTGGCTCGTTTCGGCGTCGGTCGTTTCGGTATTGGCGTCGACAGTTCCCACGCTGGCCCAGACGGCCGAGGAACCCGCCGCCGTGCCCGAAGTCGCAGCCGCTTCTCCCGATGACATCATCGTCACCGCCCGCCGCCAGTCCGAACGACTGCAGGACGTCCCGGCATCGGTATCGGTGCTGACGGCCGAGGCGCTGGAACGCACCGGCGCCAACAAGGCGGAGGATTTCGTCGGCCTGACGCCCGGCGTCACCATCGTCACCGGAACGGCCGAGGCGGGCGATACGCAGGTCAATATCCGCGGCATCAACGGCGCGCGCGACGCGGAAAGCTCGGTCGCGCTGGTCGTCGACGGCATCCTCAAGACGAACACCGCGCAGCTCAACCAGACGCAAGGCACCTTGCGGCAGGTCGAAATCCTGAAGGGCCCGCAAGGCGCGCTTTATGGACGCAACGCGGCAGCGGGCGCCATCGTCATACAGACGCTAGAGCCGACCGAATATTTCACCGGCATGGCGCGCGCGTCCTATGCGAACGAGGACACGTTCGAAGGCACCGCCTATGTCAGCGGTCCGGTCGCGGAGAACATCGGCTTTGTCCTGTCGGGATTCTATCGCACCACCGACGGATTCTTTCGCAACGATTTCCTCGACGCGAAAGTGGTCGACGATCAAGAAACCTGGTCGGTCGACGGGCGCGTGATGTTCGGCCAGGGCACCGCCACGCAGGTCGACGTAAAGGCGCGCTATGCCGATTTCAGCGGCGCTTCGCTGCCGTTCAATGCCGCGTTCCACCTGCCCAATTTCGCCGCGGTCAATCCCGCCTTCTACGAGGACGTGAACGAGCATCCGTTCAACTTCTACAACAACATCCGCGCCACCAACGACCAGACGAGCTTCGACATGTCGGTCAAGCTGGATCAGGAACTAACCAGCAATGTCTCGCTCGTGGCATGGGCGCTTTATTCCGATGTCGATCAGGATCTGGTCGCTGACGGCACATCTGCCGATTTCGCCCGCTATATCGGAGCGGCTGATCCGGCGGGCCAGCCCACGGTGAACGCCTGTTTCGCCAGCACCGCAGAACTGACCGGCTACCCGGTCAACCCGCCCGGCGCGATCGGCCAGATCCCGGTGCCGTTCATCTTCGCGCCCGCGAATGGATCGACCTTTGGGCCCTACAGCCCGACCACTTGCGACGGTATCCAGTACCAGCTGCGCAAACAGACCGATTTCAGTGCGGAGATCCGGCTGATCTCGGACAATGCGGGGCCGCTGAACTGGCAGCTTGGCGGCTATTACCTGAATATCGACCGCGAGACCGGCGTCAGCCTCAGCGGCGATACGGGCAACGGGGTCATCAAGAACCTGTATAATCCGCCCGAATCCGCGAACCCGACCTCGCTGCTGCTATCGGACAAGTTCCGGACCAATGTCTATGCGATGTTCGGCGCGCTCGACTATCAGCCGACGCAGCAGCTCTCCGCCAGTTTTGCGCTGCGCTATGACATCGAGGATCGCCGCGCCTCATCGCTGGTCCCCGACGCGATCGATCCGTTCACGGGCGGACCGATCAATCCGGGGCAGGCGTTCGGCGAACTGACGCCCCAGCACGAGGTGTTCGAACAGATCCAGCCCAAGCTGTCACTGAGCTTTGAGCCGGTGCCCGACCTCAACATCTATGGAAACTGGGGCATCGGATTCAAATCCGGCGGGTTCAACAATCAGGGCTCGTCAGCCATCGTCGACACCAATTTCAACCAGTTCATCGACGCCGGCGTCACGATCACCGACCAGTACGACAAGGAATGGTCCAGCGCGTTCGAGGCGGGCGTGAAGGGAAGCCTGTTCAACGACCGCATCACCTATGACCTGGCCGGTTACTACACGCAGATCCACGACATGCAGTTCTTCGAATTCTTCGTGGGCAGCTTTGGCCTGCTGCGCGTCGTGTCCAACATCGACAAGGTCAATGTGAAGGGTGCGGAGATCAACCTTACGGGGAAGTTGACCGACTGGTGGAACGTGTTCGGTTCTTTCAACGTCACCGACAGCGAGATCAGGGAAAACAGCTCGCGCCCCTATACCGTGGGGAACAAGTCGCCCTACACCGCCGACTACACGATCAACCTCGGCACCGACCTCAGCGTGCCGATCAACGATGCGGTGCGGCTGATCGGGCGGGTCGATTACCGCATCACCGGCCCGACATGGTTCCATTCGGTGCAGGACCAGGAACGCCCGACGCTGTTTACCGGCCTGCTGCCCGGATCGGCGCTGGCGCTGCCCGGCTTTATCGGCAACGCCCGCTATGACGTGGCGCGCCGCGACAGTTTCGACGTGCTGAACCTGCGTGCGGGTATCGAGACCGACCGGTTCCAGATCACCGTCTTCGCCGACAATGCGCTGAACGAGAAATATATCGCCGAGGCCATTCCCGCGATCGAATTCGGCGGATCTTTCATCACGCCGGGCGCCCGCCGTCTTGTCGGCGTAGAAGCAGGCGTGAAGTTCTAGAGGGTCTTGCAGTCATCGACAGCTTTTCGCCCCCAACCACTGCACGGGAGCGCGGGGAGCAGCGGACCTGCCGTGATCCCTTATAAATCGTCGTGGCGGCAGGTCCGTTGCCGCCCCCTCGGCCAACCCCCTTGCTTCTTTTTAATTTGCCGGAGTATTGAAGTCCCGCAGAACCGGTGAACCGGCGTCGTGGAGGAGAGGTTGCATGGCGGCGCGAAACCGTCGTCGCCCCCTTTTGCAGCGCTGCATTGGAGGGGAAACGACGCGAATGGCATTCCGAAGCATATTGTCAGCCTGCCTGGCCGTTGCGCTTACATCCATGACGACCGCGCCCGCCAGCGCGCAGGTCGGGACAGAGCAGCCACCCGTCGTGGAAGGTGCCGCGAAAGTGCGGATCGATCGCATAACGGTGCATTCCGATGCGATCGACGGCAACCTGATGGGCACGAGTGCCGAGCGCGACGTCCATGTCGTCCTTCCGCCGAGTTACGATCAGAACCCGGACCGGCGCTATCCTGTCGTCTATGCGCTGCACGGATACTGGGTAAAGGCAGAACAGTGGCTGAAGGAAGTGCACATGCCGCAAACGGCAGAGGGTGCCTTCGCAAATGGCGTGCCGGAGATGATCCTCGTATTTCCGGACAGCTGGAACGAATATAACGGTTCCTTCTACTCGGACTCGCCCACGACCGGGGATTTCGAGCATTTTATCGCGGACGAGCTGATCGACTATGTCGACAGAAATTATCGCACCATCGCCCGGCCCGAGAGCCGCGGGCTGGTCGGCCATTCGATGGGCGGATACGGGGCCAGCCGCATCGGGATCAAGCATGCCGAAAAATATGGCGCGCTCTATCTGATGGCGCCGTGCTGCCAGTCGCCGATGGGTTCGCGCGGGTTGACCGCACAGGATGTCCAGACGATCGAGGCCGTGCCCAGCGTCGCCGCTGCGCAGGGCCTGCCCGGCAATCTGCGCAGCGCCCTGGCCGTGGCCGCCGCCTTTTCGCCCGATCCGGATGCGGCGCCGCTCTATCTGGATCTTCCGGTCGATGCACAGGGCAAGGAACGGGAAGACGTCATCGCCCGGTGGACGGCGAATACGCCGATTTCCTTCCTCGATCAGCATGTCGATGCGGTGAAGGCGTATCGCGGCATCGCGATCGACGTGGGGGACAAGGATTTCCTGCTGGACGACGTACGCCTGCTGCACGGCGCCTTGCAGGCGCAAGGCATCGACAACACGCTGGACGTCTATGACGGCGACCACACCAACCGCCTCGGCTTTCGGATGCAGGAGCATGTCCTGCCGTTCTTCGGGCGGACCCTCGTTCAGGAACCGGCACAATGATCCGCTTGCACCTCCCCACCATCGCCGCGGTATGCGCCCTGGCCGCCCTGCCCCTTTCCGCCGCGGCGGACGAGCTTGACCCGACCGGCGCGTGGAGTGCCTATTCGGGCGGGCAGGCGCCTCTGCCGCCGATGGGCTGGAACAGCTGGAACGCGTTCTACCACGACGTGGACGAGGAAAAGGTCATCGCCAGCGCGCAGGTCATCGTCGACAGCGGACTGGCCGATGCAGGCTATCGCTATATCAATATCGACGACGGCTGGTGGCTTAAGCGCGATGCCGACACCGGGCGCATGGTCATCCGCACCGCGACGTTTCCGTCCGCCGCCACCGGCAGTGACCGCACCAGCTTCCGACCGCTGACCGACCGGCTGCATGCCATGGGGCTGAAGGCGGGGATCTATTCCGACATCGGGCGCAACAGCTGCGGCCAGACCTTTGGCCACGGCAACGCCAACAATCCCGCGGGTACATTGGCAGAGCGCGAGGTCGGCCTCTACGATCATATTGATCAGGACATCGCGCTGTATTTCGGCGAGTGGGGCTTCGACTATATCAAGGTCGACGGCTGCGGCATTCGCGGCATGGGCGCGGATAATCCGAACGTTCAGAAAGGCATCTATCGCGAGATGGCACCGCTGATCGATTTCGATTCGATCGCGAAGACCGACGTGCCTGCCGTGAAGGACCTGTTCGCGCAGGTCGGGCAGGCGCTGGTCAGGCACAACCCGGACGGCGATTTCCTCTATTCGCTGTGCATATGGGGCAGCGCGAACGTGCGGTCGTGGGCCAAGGAATACGGCAATATCTCGCGCACCAGCGAGGATATCGCGCCCTATTGGGGCCGCATGCTGCACAATCTCGATTCCGCGTCGCGCCGTGCGCTCTATGCGCAGCCGGGCAACTGGAACGATCCCGACATGCTGTTCGTCGGCACGGGCGATTTCGACAGCGATCATCCGGCCGAGGCGCGCAGCCATTTCAGCCTGTGGGCGATGCTGAACGCGCCGCTGATCATCGGCTATGACCTGCGCAAGGCGACGCCCGAGCAGCTGGCGATCCTTGGCAATCGCGATCTGATCGCGCTGAACCAGGATCCGGCGGGCAATCAGGCCGTGCTCGCCTATGATACCGAGGATGTGCAGTTCTTCGTCAAGATGCTGGCCGACGGGACCAAGGCGGTGGCGCTGTTCAACCGCACGGCCACGCCGATGCCGGTCACGCTGACCGCTGATCACCTGAAATATGCAGCGGATGGCCAGGTCGCCCTGACCGATCTGTGGAGCGGCGAGGCCAGCAGTTTCACCGGCGAGCAGGCATTCACGCTGGCCCCGCACGAGACCCGCGTGTTCCGCGCGGCAGGCACGCGCGCCCTGCCCGGCGGCATGTATCTGTCCGAGATGCCGGGGCGGATCAATGTCGCCGAGGAAGGCATCGACTTCCCCGAACCTGATCCGATGATCCACCGCGCCATCGTGCCGTGGCAGAACACCCGCTCCAACGGAGAGCGGCCCCGCTACACCGGCTGGGGCGGCGCTCGGGCGGATTCAACGCCCTATGGCCAGATGCTGCGCATCGCGGACCGCGAGTTCCTGACCGGCATCGGCGTGCTGGCCAATTCGCGGCTGGAAGTGCGCGGCGACGGATTCCGCCGCTTCAGCGCGATGGTCGGGCGCGACGACAGCGGGTCGGATGACGGCAGCCGGGTGCGGTTCGAAGTCTATGGCGACGGAAAGCTGCTGGGCGCCAGCGAATGGATGGGCCTTGCCGAACCGGCGAAACCCCTGTCGGTCGATACCGGCGGCGCGGCCATCGTCGAGCTGGTCGTGCGCGGCGACGGCAAGGCCACCCGCCCCGTCCCCGTCACCTGGGGCGACGCCGCGCTGCTGCCATGATCGTCATGTCCCCGATTGCCAATTTCCGGCTGCGGATCGGCAGCGCAGCCGTCGGGGCCATGCTGGCGCTGGCGGGTCGGCCCGCTTTCGCTGGGACCGAACCCCAGCCCCATCCTACCGCCGCCGAAAGCTGGACGGCGGACAATGGCGACGGGACCTTCACCAACCCGATCTTCAATGACGAGTTTTCCGATCCCGACATCATCCGGGTCGGCGACGATTACTACATGACCGGCACCACCATGCACATGATGCCGGGCCTGCCGGTGCTGCATTCGCGCGACTTGGTGAACTGGACGCTGCGGTCCTATGCGTTCGACCGGCTCGATCTTGGCCCCGACTGGCGGCTTGAGGATGGGCAGGACATCTATGGCCAGGGCATCTGGGCGCCCAGCCTGCGCTTCCATGACGGCATGTTCCATATCTTCGCCAATGTGAACGGCGTCGGCCTGCAGGTCTTTCGCAGCGCCAGCCCCGACGGCCCATGGACGCGCACGCCGTTCGAGGGCGACCTGCACGATGTATCGGTGCTGTTCGACGACGATGGCCGCGTGTGGGCAGTGTATAATTACGACGAGGTTCGGCTGGTCGAAATCAAGCCCGACCTGTCGGGCGTGATCGAAGGCAGCGAGCGCGTCATCATGCCCGCCGGCAATGCGCTGGGCGAAGGGCATCATTTCTACAAGATCGACGGACGCTATTACATCATCACCGCCAATTACGCGCCGGTGGGACGCATGATGGCGATCCGCGCCGACAGCCTGGATGGGCCGTGGGAGACGGTCCAGATCTCGGCCCGCGAAACCATGGGCGAGCCGTTGGGCTGGGGCGTCGGCAATATCGGGCTCGGCACCGAACTGCCCGCGGCGGGCGATCCCGTCGAACTTACGCCGCCGCCGCCCGCCGACCGGTTCGGCGCGTCGCCGCTGCATCAGGGCGGGATCGTCGAATTGCCGAACGGCGACTGGTGGGGCTTTTCCATGATGGATGTGCGTTCGATGGGGCGCACGGTCTATCTCTCGCCGGTCACGTGGAAGGATGGCTGGCCGTTCTTCGGCCTGCCGGGCAATCTGGGCCGCAGCCCGCGAAGCTGGCTGAAGCCCGCCACCGGCCACGACGATCCGCCGCGCCCGACATGGCAGCGCAGCGATAATTTCGCGGAGAGCGCGTTGCAGCCTATCTGGCAGTGGAATCACCTGCCGGTCGACAAGGCTTGGACGCTGCAAGGCGGCAGGCTGCATCTGACCGCGCTGCCCGCCAGCGATTTCCTGCGCGCACGCAACACGCTGACCCAGCGCGCGGTCGCGCCCGAAAGCATCGCCGAGGTGACGGTGGACGGGCGCGATCTGGGCGCGGGGGACCGGGCCGGTCTGGCGCTGCTCAACATTCCCTATGGAACATTGTCGGTCGAACGCGGCGGCGATGGCTGGCAGATCCGTCACTACGACCAGCAGCGCGACCGGACCGAAACTGCGACCCTCCCCGGCCCGGTGGTCCGGCTGCGCACCCATGTCGATCTGGACCGCGAACTGGGGCAGTTCTCTTTCAGCACGGATGGCGGCACACGATGGCAATCCATCGGGGAGCCGCTGCGCCTGCCCTATCAGCTCAAGACGTTTCAGGGGGTTCGCTTTGCGCTCTTTGCCTACAATGGCGAAGGCCGAACGGGCGGGGCCGCGCATTTCGACGATTTCGCCGTGACCGAACCGCTGGCCGACAGGTCGGGCAATATTCCGCTCTCGCAAACCGTGACCATCGCCAATCTGGCGGATGAAAGCCTGCTGTGGGCCAACCCGCACGGCATGCTGCATGTCGCCGCTGCTGGCAGCGCGGAGGCGGACGGAGCGGACGCGCACTTCAAAATCCACGACCGCGGACATGGCCGCGTCGCGATCGAGGCGCTGGGCGTGCCCGGCCCTGCCAATTTCGTGACGATCGTTGGCGAAGGCATGCCAGCCGATGTACGATTCCAGCGCGAAAGCGAGGCCAGCCTGTTCCAGTGGCAGGACATGCTGCGCGGACAGTTCATGCTGATGTCGCTCAAGACCCATCGCTATCTCGGGATCGATCCGGCAACGGGCGAACCCTATGCCGCCGACTGGCCGGGCGCCTCGCCATCGCGGCGCGACGGCACGGTCCTTCGCTGGAGCGAGCCGCAGGATTGAAACCTGCGGCAAGCGCGCGCTACGGGGTGAAACGATTGTCGCGCCAAACGCCGGGCTTGAGGGCGGGGCCAGCCATGTTGCGGGGTGCAAATGACCACGATCTCCTATCAATGCGAACAGGTGTCGGCAGATGAATTCGCCTCGGTGCTCGGACGCTCCGGCCTTGCGGCCCGGCGTCCGGCCGGGGATGCGGCACGCCTGCAGCGAATGCTGGATAATGCGAACCTGATCGTCACCGCGCGGGCGGAGAGCGACCGGCAGTTGGTCGGCATTGCCCGGTCGCTCACCGATTTTTCCTATGCGACCTATCTGTCGGAGCTGGCGGTCGACGCGCGTTTCAAGGGCAGAGGCATCGGGAAGCGCCTGATAGAAGAGACGCGCCGCCACGCGGGTGAGGAATGCATGCTCCTGCTCGTCTCCGCGCCCGATGCAGTTTCATTCTACGATTCCATCGGCGCACCGAAATCGGATCGCGCCTATCTCTACCCGCGTTCCTGCTGAGCATGGGAAAGCAGGCGGAAAGGAACCCGCAGCCATGAGGATCGCCGTTCTTTCGGATATCCATGGCAATATCGCCGCGCTCGATGCCGTGCTCGATCATGTGGCCGGGCAGTCGCCAGAGCTTGTGGTCAATCTGGGCGACATCTGCTCGGGCCCGTTATGGCCTGCCGAGACCGCGGACCGGCTGATGCCGCTCGACCTGCCGACGATCCGCGGCAATCACGAACGGCAGGTGCTGGAACCCGATATGGGCGGCATGGGCCTGTCGGATCGCCATGCGCGCCATGTCCTGAGGGCCGATGATCTGGACTGGCTCGCCGGCCTTCCCGCGACCATGCGGCTGACCGATGATGTGCTGCTGGTCCATGGCACGCCCGGCAGCGATTTGCTCTATTTCATGGAAACCGTGACGGCACAGGGCGTCCGGGCCGCCAGCGCCGATGAGGTCGCGTTGCGCGCTGCCAACGCCGATGCCGCGTTGATCCTGTGCGGCCACACCCATGTCGCGCGCAGTTTTCGGCTGGATGACGGGCGGCTGATCGTCAATCCGGGCAGTGTCGGCCTGCCTGCCTTTGAGGATAGCCAGCCGTTTCCCCACGCGATCGAAAACGGATCGCCGCATGCCCGCTATGCCATCGTCTCGGATGAATCCGGTCGGTGGGAGGCCGTTTTCCACCATGTCGACTATGACTGGGATCGCGCGGCCCGCAAGGCTGAGGTGAACGGAAGGCCCGATTGGGCGCGGGCACTGCGCACCGGGCTTGTCTGACAGGCCCACGGTTGGCGGGCCCACGGTTGGCGGCCAGCCTGCCGCGCCCTGCCGCATAGGCGGCGGTTCGGCGGAACCTTAGCGCCGCCGACCCCTTCCATCTTTATTGATGGAGATTGCAATGAGCAGACAGACAAGAACCGGACCGGCCGCACTCGCCGTCGGGATCGCGCTGGGCGGCGTGGCCCTGGGGGCCATCCAGGCAAAGAGGAAACAAGGCCGATCGCCCGATGACGCGCCGGATTTCGCCCTGCGGCAACGCGACGGCGAATATGATCTGGTCGGGCGGTCCGTCACGATCCGCAAGCCGCGCGACGAACTGTTCCGGTTCTGGCGCGATTTCGGCAATCTGGCGCGGTTCATGGAAAACCTTGAAAAGGTCGAGGTCGAGGACGCCGCCACCGGTCGCGCCACCTGGCACATCAAGGGCCCCGCCGGACGCAGCGTTGCGGTCAGGACGACCATCGAAAGCGAAGACGAAGGCCGGATGATCGCATGGCGGTCTCTGGACGGTTCGGACGTCGAGACTGAAGGCAAGGTGACTTTCGAAGATGCCCCCGGCGATCGCGGTACGCGCGTCGGATTGACCATCGGCTACAAGCCGCCAGCCGGAGCCTTGGGCAAGGCCGTCGCGAAGGCATTCCTCCGCGAACCGGAGATACAGGCCCGCCACGACCTCAAGCGTTTCAAGATGCTGATGGAAACCGGCGAGATCGCAACATCTGCCCGCACCAAGGCCCAGACAAGAGCCGCCAAGCAGGAGAATGCAGCATGAGAGCGCTGACCTGGCATGGAACCAAGGACGTTCGCGTCGAAACCGTCGACGATCCCGAAATCATCAATCCGCGCGATGCGATCATCAAGATCACCAGCACCGCCATCTGCGGATCCGACCTTCATCTGTATGACGGTGTCATCCCGGCCGTGAAACCCGGCGATGTGCTGGGCCATGAATTCATGGGCGAAGTGGTCGAGACCGGCAGCGATGCCACGCTGAAGAAAGGCCAGCGGGTGGTCGTGCCCTTTACCATTGCCTGCGGCGGCTGTTTTCACTGCAAGAGCCAGCAATATTCCGCCTGCGACAACAGCAATCCGGTCGAGAAGCAGGATATGTCGGCGACGCTCTACGGCCAGCCGATGAGCGGACTGTTCGGCTATTCCCACCTGACCGGCGGCTATTCGGGCGGGCAGGCCGAATATGTACGGGTGCCGTTCTCCGATGTCGGGCCGATCGTGGTGCCCGATCATCTTGAGGACGAGAAGGTCCTGTTCCTTTCCGACATCCTGCCGACCGGCTGGATGGCAGCCGAAAATGCCGACATCAAGCCGGACGATACGGTCGCGGTATGGGGCTGCGGGCCTGTCGGCCTGTTCGCGATCCAGTCGGCCATCGTGATGGGCGCGTCGAAGGTTATCGCCATCGATCACTATCCCCACCGTCTGGAACTGGCCCGCCAGCTTGGCGCAGAGATCGTCAATTTCCGCACCACCCATGTGCGCGAGGCATTGATGGAAATGTCGGGCGGCATCGGCGTCGATGCGGTGATCGATGCCGTCGGCATGGAATCTCATGGCTTTGCCGTCGACAACATGATGGATGTCGTGAAGCAGAAAATCGGCATCGGCGCGGACAGGGCCAGCGCCCTGAAGCAGGCGATATTGGCGGTTCGCTTTGGCGGAAAGGTGTCGATCCCCGGCGTTTACGGCGGAATGACCGATAAATGGCCGCTGGGCGCGATGATGGAAAAGGGGCTGCAACTGCGCGGCGGGCAAACCCATGTGCAGAAATACACCAAGGACCTGCTGGCGAAGATCGAGGACGGAACGCTCGATACGACATTCCTGATCAGCCATCGCCTGCCGCTGGAAGACGCGGCGCGCGGATACAAGAATTTCAAGGAAGAGCAGGACAGCTGGACCAAGGTGATCCTGAAGCCCGGAATGGAGAAAGCGGCATGAGCAAGATCGAGAAACTGGACGGCTTTGTCGTCATCACGGGCGCCTCCAGCGGGATCGGGTTGGAACTTGCCAAACTGGCGGCGAAGGACGGCTGCGACCTGCTTCTCGTCGCCGATCGCGAGCTTGGCGAGGCCGAGGCCGCGGCTCGGACCGGAGGGGCCGCTACGGTCGATATCCTGGAGGCGGATCTATCGACGGCCAGTGGCTTGCAATCGCTCATGAGCGCAATCGGAGAAAGGCAGGTGGATGTCCTGCTCGCCAATGCCGGCCACGGGCTGGGTCAGGCCTTTCTGGATCAGGAATGGAAGGATATCGCCCATGTGATCCATACCAATGTCACCGGGACGACCTGGCTGCTCCACCAGATCGGCCAGCGGATGCGGACAGCCAACAAGGGCCGCATCCTCGTCACCGGGTCGATCGCGGGGCATATCCCGGGGGCGTTCCAGCTCGTCTACAACAGCACCAAGAGCTATATCGATTATTTCTGCTTCGGACTTCGAAATGAGCTGAAGGAGAGCGATGTGGTCATCACCTGCCTGATGCCCGGCGTCACGGATACTGAGTTCTTCGACCGGGCCAATCTCGAGAATACGAATGTCGGGAAGAGAGACAGCAAGGCCGACCCCGCCAAGGTGGCGAAGGACGGTTATGAAGCGCTGCTCGAAGGCGAGGCGCATACGGTCAGCGGATTGATGAACAAGATCCAGGATGCGTTCGCCGGGATCATCCCCGACACGGTGCTCGCCCAGATGCACCGCAAGATGGCAGAGCCCGACAAGTAATTTATGCGGCGGTGGGTTAGTTGCCGGCCCGTTCACGCGCTGCATAGCGCCGCGCCTAGCGGCAGCGTCGGGTCCAAAGCGGCCGGTGCATTAACGTCCACTTCCCTTAGGTTTCAGCGGTCGCTTGGCGCTGCTGTGGTGACCAGAATGGGGTGGCTAAGCTCAATGCGCCGCCATTCAACACTGTAATCTTGTCGGCACGGGCCCCCAGCCACTCCAGCGCATCGTGGCTGGCAAGCGTTCTAACCCGTCTTATTCACCGGGTCGGGTCTGAGAGGTTGGCGGGAGTGGCGTAAACCTC